>JAIFWJ010000007.1 GCA_019661865.1 Candidatus Parcubacteria bacterium | reverse complement strand
GTCTACTTAAGAAGATTGAGGGCAAGAAACCGGGTAATACTGGGGTTATTAAGACATGGGCCAGAGCTTCGCAGATTGCTCCCGAGATGGTGGGCTTCACCTTCGGAGTTCATAACGGCAAGGATCATCCTGAAGTCTTCGTTACTGAGGACATGGTCGGACATAGGCTCGGTGAGTTTTCTCTTACACGCAAGTTCATAAAGCACGGTGGTAAGATGCAGAAGGAGCTTGAGACTAAGAAGAAAGAAGCAGAAGTATCTGCCGCTAAAGCAGCTAAGGCTTCTACCGAGACAGCCAAAAAATAAATAATAATTACATGGCCGAAGCTAAAGCTACACTTTCTAACTATCGACAATCACCAAGGAAAGTTCGCCTTGTGGCTAACATGGTACGTGGAAAAAAAGTAGATGATGCTTTATCTATACTTACTTACGTTCCTAAGCGTGCAGGACTTCCACTGAAGAAACTCCTTGCCTCTGCAGTTTCAAACGCTAAGAACCTTTCACTCTCTACAGATAATCTCATCGTGAAGAAGATTAGCGTGGATCCAGGAAAGACTTTATACAGAAGCTTACCTATGTCACGCGGCCGAGCATTTTCTATGAGAAAGAGGACTTCGCATGTGGATATTGTTCTCGCAGAAGCTAAGCTGAAGGCTAAAAAATAATATGACACATACAGTTCATCCATATTCACATAGACTTGGAATACTGCGCGACTGGAAGTCGAGGTGGTTTTCTCCTAAGGGTAAGTTTCCGGAGTTCTTGCGGACTGATGTCTTAATAAGAGAGTATTTAGAAAAGAGACTTAAGGGTTTTTATGTTTCTGATGTAGAGATTGAGAGAAGTCAGAAAGCAATTCATATAATTATTTCTACCTCACGTCCTGGCATGATCATTGGTCGTCAGGGAGATGGAGCACAGAAACTCCGTGAGTCTATGATTTCACTTCTTAAGAAGCGCAAACTCCTGGGCAATAACCTCGATCTAAAGCTCGATATAAAAGAAATTAAGTCTCCAGAATCTAATGCAACTATAGTCTCCCAGATGGTAGTGGAGGGTCTTGAGAAGAGACTTCCATTCCGTCGCGTGGTCAAGCAGATGATGGAGAAAGTTATGGCCAACCGTGATGTCTTGGGTGTGCGTATCTTCCTAGCTGGCCGCCTCGGTGGCGCCACTATGAGTCGTACCGAGGACAGAAAGCTCGGACGCATACCTCTTCAAACTTTCCGCGCAGATGTAGATTACTCATCTACTAAGGCGATTATGCCTTATGGGACCATTGGGGTGAAGGTCTGGATATATAGAGGAGACATCTTCGACCTGCCTGCCGGCAGGCAGGGAAAGATGGGGGAATCTAACAAATAATTCATTATCATGTTATTCCCTAAGAAAGTTAAATATCGCAAGTGGCACACCATGAGAGAGAATCCAAAAAAGGTCGGTGTGGCCACTCGTGGCGTTACGGTGGCCTTCGGCTCCTTCGGCCTTAAAGCCACTGCTCCTGCCCGCATAAAATCAAACCAGATCGAGGCAGCTCGCAAGGTTCTCTCGCGCTCCATAGGAAAGTCTGGTAGACTCTGGATTCGTATTTTCCCAGATATGCCTTATACCTCTAAGCCAGCTGAGGTGAAGCTCGGTAAAGGTAAGGGTGATCTCCAGGGATACGTAGCACCGGTGAAGGCCGGAAGAGTCCTCTTCGAGGTCGACGGTATTAATGAAGCTGAAGCTAAGGAAGCGCTTAGAAAGGCCGGTACCAAGCTCCCAGTCAAAACTAAGATTGTCCCACGTATATAAATAATATGAATGCCAAACAGACAACAATTAAATCTGGAAAAGTTCTAAGTGGTGTTGTGGTGTCAGACAAGATGAAGGACACAGTAGTAGTGCTTGTTAACCGCTATGAGAAGCATCCTAAGTATGAGAAGTTCATAAAGCGTCACAAGAAGTTCAAGGCCCATGATGCAGGGAATACCATGAAGATTGGTGACAAGGTGGACATCGTAGAGACTAAACCAATTTCTAAAGATAAGCATTTCATTGTTTTAAAATAATTTATGATCCAGCCACGTTCTATAGTTGAAATAGCAGATAACTCCGGAGCCAAGATTGGCAGAATCTTTAAAGTACTTGGAAGTTCCAAGAAGCGTTATGCACGCATTGGAGACGTCGTCGTACTCTCAGTGCAGAAAGCAGAGCCTCGTAAGACAGTGAAGAAGAAGGATGTGCTTTATGCAGTAGTAGTACGCAGTCGTGCTCCATTCCGTAGAAATGATGGATCATACATCCGCTTCGATGAGAACGCAGTAGTAATACTTGATAATGCTAAGGAGGAGCCAACTGCAGGACGTGTCTTCGGACCCATTCCTCGTGAGATTGGTGAAAGAGGATTCCAGAAAATTATATCTCTAGCTCCAGAAGTGGTATAACGAGCTTGCGAGCTAAATAAAGACATGCATGTAAAGAAAGGAGACAACGTAATAGTTATCACTGGTAAGGATAAAGGAAGATCCGGCAAGATTCTCCGTGCATTTCCTAAGCTAGATCGTGTGCTTGTAGAAGGAGTAAATATTAAGAAAGTTCATGAGCGCGGGAAGAAGCAGGGAAGCAAGGGTCAGATTGTGGAGAAGGCGTACCCTCTTCATGTTTCCAATGTGAAGATTGTTCAGACTAAAACCAAGAAGCAAGAAGCTAAAAGTTAATGATTATGGAAACTCTTAAGGAAAAGGTAAATAACGGATATAAGAAACTCGGTAAGAAAAACAAGATGCAATCACCGAGACTGGTTAAGGTTGTCATCTCTGTCGGAGTAGGCTCTTTCCGCGATAAGAATAAGATGAAGGTCGTAGAGGACAGGCTCCTCCGCATCACTGGTCAGAAGCCGAGCTCGCGCGGAGCCAAGATCTCCATTGCTAACTTTAAGAGTCGAGAGGGAGATGTGGTGGGTTATCAGGTGACTCTCCGAGGGCCTCGTATGTATGACTTCCTTGAACGCCTCCTTCACATTGCCCTTCCTCGCACCAAGGACTTCAGAGGTATCTCTAGAGATGCCACAGATGAGATGGGTAATTACACTCTCGGTATAAAAGAGAACACCATCTTCCCAGAAACTTCTGATGAAGAGCTTAAAGATGTCTTCGGCATGGCAGTGACTGTGGTTACAACCGCTAAGTCTAAGCCAGAAGCCCAGGAGTTCCTCGAGTATCTCGGCTTCCCATTCAAAAAGTAAAAATAAGGTTTGACATAGCCATTTTAAGCTGATAAGCTTGGCCCACGGCTTTCGAGCCTTTTTATTATCTACTGGTACTTATGGCCAAAACGTCAGTCATCGCAAGATCCCAGAAAAAGCCCAAGTTCTCCACTCGGGCTACTAACCGTTGCTTCCGCTGCGGTAGAAAGCGTGGGTTTATGAGAGACTTTGGCCTTTGCCGCATATGCTTCCGCGAGCTTGCCAACGAAGGTAAGATCCCTGGAGTTAAAAAGTCTTCCTGGTAACAAGCTATATGGACCCTATCTCAAACCTAATTGTAAGTCTGAAGAACGCTGGCGATGCTGGCAGGGAGACTATTACCGTAAGTTACTCTAAGGTGAAGGAAAACATCCTGAAGGTCTTGAAGGCTGAAGGATTCATTAAAGATTATTCTAAGGGGACATCTAAGGGTCATCCTGCACTGAATATCACACTAGTGCTTGACGGCAGAACCCCTAAGGTTCAAGGAGTTAAAAGAATTTCGAAGACCAGTAAGCGTCTATATAAGAAGTCAGCAGAACTCCGTCCAGTTAAACAAGGTTACGGAGCACTAGTTATCTCTACTCCTAAAGGCATTATGAGTGGCAGAGATGCCAAGAAGGGAAAACTTGGTGGCGAAATACTCTTCACAATTTGGTAATTCAAAATCTCAAATCATCATAAATCATGTCACGCATCGGCAAACAAGTTATAAGCATTCCGGAAAAAACTGAAGTTAAATTCTCAGGTAACTCTGTGGTGGTTAAGGGACCTTTGGGAGAAATTTCTCGTCATGTAGAGCCAATAATTCAAGTAAGTATAGTAGGAAACGAAGTAAAGCTTCTGCCTAAGAGAGAAACTCTCGAGAGTAAGGCTCTCTGGGGTACATATGCTGCCCATATTAAAAACATGGTTAGTGGCGTGAACAAGCCCTTCGAGAAGAAACTTATCCTTGAAGGTATTGGATACAAGTCTGAAGTCAGAGGAGATAAAATTGTTTTCGCTTTAGGATTTTCTCATCCTGTTGAAGTCAGTATTCCTACCGGCCTTAAGGTCACTGCCGAGAAGAACAACATCACTGTCTCAGGTATAGATAAAGAACTTGTCGGAGAGTTCACTGCCAAGCTTCGAGCACTCAAGAAGCCTGAGCCTTACAAGGGTAAAGGCATGCGTTACGCTGACGAAGTTATCCGTCGTAAGCAAGGTAAGAAAGCAGCATAGGAGACTTTATAAATTATATGAATACCCGAACTCAAAGTAGAGATAGAAAGCGAAAGAAGATCAGAAGTAAAATTTCTGGTACTTCTACTCGTCCACGACTTTCAATATTTAAGTCGAACACCACTATCTACGCTCAAGTGATTAATGATGAGAGTGGAGTAACTCTTGCAGCGGCTCGAGGCAAGGATGCTAAGAAAGTTGGTACCGAGCTAGCTAAGCACGCTAAGGTTAAGAAGATTGAGAGGGTAGTGTTCGACCGAGGAGGTTATATCTTTACTGGTAAAGTTCGTGAGCTTGCAGAAGCAGCTCGAGAGGCCGGACTTAAATTTTAATTTTGGAATTTATGGAAACAACAGTAGAAAATCAAATAAATGCAGAGACAAGTCCTCAAGTAGCGGCTCCTGTTCAAGCTCCAGTAAATACAGCTAGACCACAGCGCGACAATAGAGACGGTAAGGGTCGTGGCCGAGGTGGTAACAGAAGGGGTCCTAGGCGCGAGAATCGTCAGAAGCCAGAGTTCGATCAGAAGATTGTGAGCCTTAGGCGTGTGACTCGTGTGGTAGCAGGAGGTAGACGTTTCGCCTTCTCGGTATGTGTTGTGGCAGGAAACAGGAAGGGTATGGTGGGAGTCGGTCAAGGCAAGGCTACAGACACTCCGCTAGCCATAGAAAAGGCTTTCAGAGATGCAAGGAAGAATATGATTAGCATAAATGCTACTCGTACCATGTCAGTCCCTCATGAAATTGAGGCTAAGTATGCTGCATCTCGTGTTAAGATCATGCCAGCTCCGGGTAAGGGAATCCTCGCCGGTTCCTCGGTCCGTGCAGTGCTCGAACTAGCAGGACTTAGAGAAGTGTCTGCCAAGCTTCTCTCTAGATCTAAGAACAGTATTAACAATGCCTACGTAGCAGTGAAGGCACTAGAAAAGCTCTCCCGAACTGAGTTAAAATCCAGGCATAAATAACATAAATAAAGAGTATAAATAATTTTATGCAGTCTCACACACTAAAGTCGAAAACCAAGAGGAAGAAAGCCCGCCAAGTGGGTCGTGGTGGTACTCGAGGTAAGACCTCGGGCCGTGGTACTAAGGGTCAGAATGCTCGTGCCGGAAGAAAGAAGCGTCCAGAACTCCGTGACTTTATAAAACGTTTTCCCAAGCTCCGTGGACGAGGTGTTTCTCCATTTAAATCTATTCAAAATAAACCAGTAGCGGTAAATGTCTCGACACTCGAGACTATCTTCACCGCCGGTGACGTAGTCACCAAGGAAGTTCTCTTAGCTAAACGAGTGATAAATGCAGAGAAAGGAAGAATTCCTAAAGTAAAGATCTTAGGCACAGGAGAAATTTCGAAGAGGCTCACCATACAGGGTATCGAAACATCAGGTGAAGCCAAGAAGAAGATAGAGGCAGCCGGTGGGGAGGTAAAATAATTATGATTCAAACTTTCGTACAGAAAATACGTCTCACCTTCGGAGATCCTGACTTGCGTTCCCGCATTTATTTCACTTTGGGATTACTTGTTCTGAGTAGGATACTGGCCATTATCCCTATTCCTGGAGTAGATCACTCGAGGATCGCCTCACTTTTCTCTGGTAGTCAGTTCCTTTCACTCTTAAACATTTTCTCTGGCGGAGGACTCTCTTCACTTTCGATAGTTATGCTCGGTGTAGGTCCATACATCACAGCTTCCATCATTATGCAGCTCATGACCATGATGGTTCCTCGTCTTAAAGCTCTTTATCAGGATGAAGGTGAAGCAGGCCGCAGAAAGTTCGCTCAGTACTCTCGACTCTTAACCATTCCCTTGGCACTTCTCCAAGGCTATGCGTTTATCGTACTTTTCCAAAGACAAAACGTCTTGCCTCAATTGAGTACAACCGCTCTAGGCCTGGATCTACTCATCATTACTGCAGGTTCAATGCTTCTGGTCTGGATTGGAGAACTTATTTCTGAATTCGGTGCAGGTAATGGTGTCTCACTCATCATCTTCGCTGGTATCGTCTCGCGCCTTCCGTCAAACATTGGGCAACTGCTTTATACATTTGATCCATCGCAGATTCCAGTCTACTTGGTCGGCATAGTAGTAGCGGTCTTGGTAGTATTCGGAGTGGTGATCATCACAGAGGCTGAGAGACCCATACCCATAACTTATTCTAAGCAAACAAGAGGTAATACTGTATATGGTGGTACTTCCACATACCTTCCACTTAGACTTAACCAAGCTGGAGTAATCCCTATCATTTTCGCGCTCTCGATACTTCTCTTCCCTCAGATGATTTTCCAATTCTTCACCACATCAAGTATCGTAGCATTACAATCAACTTCAAGATTTATATTAAATCTGTTAGCCAATCAATGGTTCTATGACATCTCCTATTTCGTGCTCGTTTTCCTCTTCACATATTTCTACACAGCAGTGACATTCGATCCGGACCAGATTGCGGAGAATCTTCAGAAATCAGGTGCCTTCGTGCCCGGCGTACGTCCAGGAGAGCCTACTTCCGAGTACATATCGAAGGTCTTAACTCGTCTTACTCTAGTAGGTGCACTCTTCCTTGGATTCATCGCTGTCTTACCGCTCATCCTCCGTGCTGTTACTGGTATACAGTCGCTTGCCATAGGTGGTACGGCACTTCTCATCGTTGTCACAGTTATCATCGATCTTATAAAGAAGATTGACGCACAGATCACTGTGAGAGAGTATTAGAGAATGCTCCTTCACACAGTTATATTTATCGGCCGCTCAGGATGCGGCAAAGGTACGCAGGCTGCACTCCTTAAGGATGTTATACATAAGAGGGATCCAGAGAAGAATCAAATCGTCCATATAGAGACGGGGGATAGGTTCAGAGGCTTTATTCAAAGTGATTCTTACTCTGCAGCTCTTTCAGAAGAAGCTAGTCGAGTTGGTAGGAGACAGCCTGACTTCCTGGCATGTTATATGTGGGCGGATACCCTCATAACAGAATTGGGAGAGAATATGCATCTCTTCTTCGACGGCTCGCCAAGATCAGTGACAGAAGCTAAGCTCTTGGCTACAGCCCTCGAGTTCTACAAACGTGAGAGTCCAATCATTATTAATCTAGAAGTATCACGCAAGTGGTCTGAAGAAAAGCTACTTGCTAGAGGAAGAGTAGATGATAAGACCTTGGCCGATATAGATAAGAGACTGGATTGGTTCGATACGGATGTTATGCCTACCATCGAATTCTTCAGGAATAATCCTTACTATAAAGTTCTTGATATAAACGGCATGCAGTCTATAGAAGATGTGCACGACGAGATAATGGAGAAGTATTATGCAGACTAATGATTAAATATAAATCTCAAGAGGAAATAAATATTTTAAGAGAAGGCGGCAAGAGACATGCCGAGATTCTTCGTGCTCTAGGAGAGATGGTTACACCCGGGATGTCTACACTTGTGCTTGAAGAAGAGGCTCTTAGACTTGTGAAGGCTCACGGTGATAAACCGGCTCACCTGGGTTACCAGCCTCGTGGAGCTAGGCGTCCCTTCCCAGCAGTCTTGTGTGTATCTATAAATGATGAGATTGTGCATGGGATACCGAACGAAGCACCAAGAATTTTAAATCAAGGAGACATTGTATCTATTGATCTTGCTTTAATTCATAAAGGTATGATTACTGACTCAGCTGTCACTGTCTCAGTAGGAGAGACTGACGATGAGTCGAGGCGACTCTTGAAAGTGACTCAGGAAGCACTTAAGGCTGGTATTAAGGCAGCTAAGCCCGGGAATCATATCGGCGACATTGGTGAAGCTATTAACGATGTAGTAGAAGCCTCAGGCTTTTCCCTAGCTGAGGATCTGGTCGGACACGGAGTAGGATACTCTATACATGAAGATCCATATGTGCCGAACGCAGGTCGTGCTGGTACTGCTGAGGAACTCCGACCTGGTATGGTTATAGCTATAGAGCCTATGGTAAATGTAGGTAAACCTGGGATAAAACTTATGGATGATGGATATACTATTAAGACACGTGACGGCTCGCGCTCTGCCCACTTCGAACATACGGTAGCTATAATGGAGGACGGAAATCTTGTACTAACTGAAGAATAATATAAATGTCTAGAAAAACTTTTCAACTCAAACGATTTCCTGGTAATCCTGTACTTACTCCTAGACCAAATATAGAATGGGAAGCCAAGGCCGTTTTTAACCCCGCTGTGATATTAGACAAGGGGATTTTTAAAATGCTTTATCGCACATATCCTAAAGGTCTAGAATTTACCGGAGAGCGCGGAAAACGCCCTGGGTATAGACTGAAAGGAAATATTTCCTATATTGGATACGCAGAAAGTAAAGACGGTAAGAAATTTATACAGAGGGATACACCCTTAATTTCACCAGATAAAGAATTCGATAAATTTGGGGTGGAAGATCCACGGGTGACCAAAATTGGTGACACTTTCTACATTACTTATACTGCCATAGACAAGCCTCTATGGGATAAAAGTCAGAAGCCAGATGTTCGCATAGCCCTCGCGACCACAAAAGATTTCAAAACAGTAATTAAGCACGGAGTAATAGGTCCACCAGAGACTTCCAAGGCCGCTGCCCTCTTTCCAGAGAAGGTTAATGGTGGAAAAATAGCTTTGGCTCTGACTATTTCTTCTGATTCAGAGAATTCACATATTGCTGTACGATATTACGATTCCATTCAAGATCTTATAAATCCAGTTCCAGGAAGTTGGGAGAAATTTATAAAGAACTCTAAAGATACTGCATTGCTTGGGACTTACTGGTGGCTTCAGAGGGGGCCAGAATTAGGAGCACCTCCAGTGAAAACCTCTAAGGGTTGGCTTTTTATCTTCTCTGCTGAATCTATGTCTGAATCCTGGACTATAGGTGCGGCTCTGTCAGACTTAAACGAACCTCATAAGTTAATTGCGAGAACTCCTGGTTATATTCTTCAATCGGTTGAGCCGTTTGAGAGAGACGGTATTGTGCCAAACGTGACCTTTCCCTCTGGAGCGGTAATTGTTAAAGATGAACTCTATGTATATTATGGTTCGGCGGACACCGTTATATCTCTAGCTACCTGTGACTTAGAGGAATTATTGGATAATTTGGAGCAGTTCAAAGGTAGATAATAATCTGTTATACTCTTTTTCTAATTTAATAATATGACAAGTCATCCCCAAAGAAACTTAAAGAAGGAGAGGTCGTTCGTAGCTGTGAAGCACGACGGAGTGCAGAGAGGACTTGTGGGAGAAATCATAAGAAGGATTGAGAGAACAGGACTGAAGATCGTCGCTTTGAAAATGTTTGTGCCAGACATGGAGAGGACTGTAGAGCACTATGGCAAGGATGACGCCTGGTGTACTAAGGTGGGCGAGAGGACAATAGAGAATATGAAAAACCAGGGGAAGACGCCGGAGAAGTTAGCTCTGGAGTATGGGAAGGATGTTCTTAAGGCCCTCTACGCATACTTCACTCTGGGTCCCGTAGTTGGTATGGTGATAGAAGGCAACCAGGCCGTAGCTATAATTAAGAAGCTTGTGGGAGGCACAGAGCCTACCACCTCAGATGTGGGTACCATCCGAGGAGACTTCACTCTGGACTCGTATGATCTCTCCAATGTGGACGGCAGGGCGGTTAGGAATCTCATACACTGCTCAGATAAGCCAGAAGAAGCAGAAAGAGAGATAAAGATTTGGTTCAATAGTCAGGAAATCGTCAATTGGAACTCTATCCAGGAGAAGATTCTTTATGATATAAACATTGACGGCATCCTAGAGTAGTTTCGTATTTGTCTCTCTGTAGAGTCATTTTCTAAAAAGTGGGGATAAATTAGTAACTAGGTTATTTACATTTGTGTATGTGCGGTATAATAACAACCAGGGTTGTTCCAGGTATTATCTAGCTAATACTTTTACAGGGAGTTCTATATCATCTTGAGTCTTGGCTCAGGACTGCGAGCACCCACCTAGTTATTTTAACTAGGGTATACCGGAATAGCCCTAATGGAAATCCCCACGCAAGTGGGGATTTCCATTGGCATAATTCTGTTTGTATAATGTCTGGATGAAGAAACGTTCACTTCTATACTCAACCTTCGGAATTCTAATCATCTTAGGAGTCTTGCATTACATGGCTAGTCTCTTTTACTGGTACTGGTCGGTGCCATATTTCGATAAGTTTATACATTTCTTAGCTGGAATCTCACTAGGATTTTTCGGTATCTGGCTCTGGTGGGACTCGGGACTCTTTGGCAAGTTTCGACCCAGCATGAGACAAGCTTTCATTACCGCCTTCGTATTTGTACTCGTGGCGGGAGTGGCGTGGGAGTTCTTCGAACTCGTATATGGAATGGCGAACCCTGCATATGGGGAAACTTATGGACAAGATACTTTCCTCGACCTCTTAGCAGATATGGTAGGAGCGTCCATTGCAGGACTGGTGGGGAGAAAACAGAATTTTTACATAAATTGATGTGAGTAAACCGGTTCTTACAGCGTTCGGTGGAGTAGGTGCCGTGACTGGTGCCAATTTTCAGTTAGAAGTCAGAGGCAAAAAATATTTAATTGATTGCGGAATTCTCCAAGGAGTCGAAGGTTCAGAAAAAATAAATGCAACCTTCGACTACGAGCCGAGGGAGATTCACACCCTCTTCGTTACTCACGCCCATGCAGATCACATAGGTAAGATTCCACTGCTTATAAAGAGGGGCTTTAGTGGAAAGATATTTTCCACAGAACCCACTAAAGAGCTCTCGCATCTCATGCTTCTTGATAGTGCTCACTTAACTCAAGTCGGAGCAGAGGCCAAGGGAGAAGAGCCACTTTATACGGAGAAAGAAGTTGAAAGAGCAATGAGCCTATGGCAAACACTTGAGTATCATGCTAAAACGGACTTCCAAGACTTCACTCTGGAGCTCTTTAACTCTGGGCATATCTTGGGATCTGCTATGTATAAATTTACATTTCCCTCTGGGAAATCAATCTTTTTTACCGGAGACTTGGGTAACGCTCCTTCACTTATCTTGCCAGATCCAGAGAAGCCTGCGGGTGCAAGCTACATACTGATGGAGTCTGTATATGGAGATAGAAACCATGAGCCGGTAGATGAGAGAGACAGAAAGTTTAAAGAAGTAGTTAGAGAAACTATAGAGAGTAAGGGCGTGCTTATGATCCCCATATTTTCTCTTGAAAGGACCCAGATCATACTTTATGAACTTAATAAATTATTCGAAGCAGATTTAAAACCAGTTCCTGTCTTCCTAGACTCACCACTTGCTATAAATATAACTAAAGTTTATGAACATGTAGGGGCGAGATTCTTTAACTCATCTGCTAAGGATGAGCTTAAGCACGATGATATTTTTAATTTCCCGAAACTTCATGAACTAGTACGAGCTCGTGATGCACATGAAATATTTGAAGCAGAGAATCCGAAAATTATTCTAGCCGGATCTGGGATGTCTACTGCAGGACGTATTTTAAATCATGAAGCTCGCTATCTTCCTGATCCGAATGCCACTGTTCTCCTCGTCGGTTACCAAGCACCGGCCACACTGGGTAGAGAGATATATGAAGGGAAGAAAAAAGTTTCAATCCATGGACAAGAAGTAGATGTCCGTGCACGAGTAGTATCCATAGAAGGATTCTCTGGGCATATGGACTCGGATCACTTGGTGGACTTCGTAAGTGAATCTAAAAACACCTTAGACCAAGTCTTTATAACAATGGGAGAGACCAAGACTTCAGAATTTCTTGCCGAACGCCTCCATGAAGAACAAAAGGTAAATGCTATTGTCCCAGAAAGACTCAAGGAATACGAACTCGATTTATAGATCTTATAGTTCTACTTAACTTCTGCTAGGAGCTTCCTGAAGACTTCTGGGTGGTTACCAGCAATCTCGGAGAGGATCTTACGGTCGAGTGCGATACCCTTCTTCTTCAATGCAGGAATGAATTTAGAGTAGCTTAACCCTTCAGCCTTAAGGGCCGCAGAAAGGCGGACATTCCAGAGGCGACGGAAGTCACCCTTCTTGTCTCGTCTGTGAGCGAAAGCGTATGCACCAGCATGAAAAAGTGCCTCGGTAGCTGCACGCTCCTTGGACTTCCTACCATGGCGGTAACCCTTAGTGCGGGAAAGCAGGTTTCTCCTCCACTTCAGCGCATTAACTCCTTTCTTAACTCTGGTCATGACAATTATTTAATATTTACTAGGAAGCGAGAGCGCTCCTTGTTGGACATATGGAACTCGGAGTTACGACCCTTCTGGAACCTCTCCTTACTCGACTCCTTAGAGTTGAAGTGGTTCTGGCCAGTCTTACGTGCTATAAGCTTGCCAGTCTTGGTAACTTTGAGGCGTTTCGCGTAGGACTTATTGGTCTTCATTGACATAGATAGGGCCTATATACTACAGGTTTCGGCGAATTTGTCTAGCGAGCACGCTCAATTATGACTGTCATGCCCTTGGGACTCTTCTTAGCTGGGTCGGCAATGGTATAAGGGACAGTAAGGAGCTTCAAGATCCGGTCTATACGTTCCCGGAGGAACTTTTCATCTAGGTACTTGGCTCGGCCGGGTAAGAATAAGTCAATCTTTACTCTATTGCCCTCACCAAGCCAGGTGCTGGCCTTCTTAGCCTTGAGACCGAGGTCATGATCTCCTGTACCGAGCTTTACTTGAACAGTCTTTACCTCTACTGAATGGGCCTTACCCTTGGAGGCTTTCTGCTTCTTGTTCTCCTCATACATGTACTTACCGAGGTCTGTGATCTTGGCCACGGGAGGGTTAGCATTAGGAGATATCTCTATAAGATCCAGGCTAAATTCCTCGGCTTTCTTAAGGGCTTCTTCTAAGGTTAGGACTCCGAAATTTTCTCCTTTTGGCCCGATGACGCGTAGTTCGCGTACTCGGATGGCGTGGTTAGTACGAGGGGTCTGCAATTCGTTTTTCTTTATTAGATGTATTATAGCACACGGTGTATAATTTTCATACATAACAAGATATGACCGTAGAGTATAAACATAAGTTGCCTTCACTTGAGGAGTTAAAGGCAAGTCGCCGCCCAGTACGAGGAGTGATAAAGGATACGCATGTAGCACTCAGCCCCTTAGAGGAGTTCGCCGTCTTTATCACTCACCATGTGGGCTCGATGGGATTCTTCCTAGTTTTGTTTATATGGACATTAGGGTGGTTACTTTGGAACCTTCTTGCGCCGCACGAGTTTCGTTTCGATCCAGCGCCAGCCTTCGTGGTCTGGCTTTTTATATCTAATATGATTCAGCTCATACTTCTGCCACTCATTATGGTTGGGCAGAACTTGGAAAGCAGATTCGCCGATATGCGTGCAGAAGCAGACTTTCATATCAATGAAAAGGCAGAGAAGGAGATCGAGACCGTCATCGCCCACTTGGAGAATCAGAACGAACTTCTGCTTGAGATTTTAAAGAAGACTGAAAAAAGTTAAGTTAAATAAAGTTAAGTAGGAGAGCCGTGTCTGAATAGTCCCTTAAGGAAACCACCTTTAAATCTATTTTCTACTAAATGATCCAGTGTAAATACTTCTGGTTCAACCAGTAGGTTAAATGAAATGCCATAGAGAAGTAAGTGTGGCCAAACCGCTTCACGGAAGAAGAGGAGTGAAAGTGTTATGTAGAAAACACTTACCAGAACTGTCAGCCTCATCTCGAATCCAAAAATTATAAATAATCCTATAACTATCTCTGTAATGGCCGCGCCCAGAGCGATAAGTAACGGGTCATGGGGGAAGAGCCAGTGGAACTGGTTTAAATGATAGTCGTTTACTACTTGGATGGTGAGAAGAGGATGAAACAATTTTATATTTACGGCAGCATAAATAAGTGCTAAACCGTAACATATGCGCACAATGACAGTCTTATAATTGCTCCAGTTCCTTAAGCGTTTAAGTGGACCGAAGATTTTTCTATCTATAGACCATTCTCTTGAGCCGAAGAGTAGAAGAACAATAATTTCTCCTAAGTAATTGAGATAAGTAATAATGTATGCTCCGTATTCTCTGGCTGCGAGTATAAATATGGCGAGTGATGCGAGTGCCATGATCTCTGTAAGAAATCCAAGTGCAATACATATGCTCGCGATATAAAGAGTAGCCCTGAGAAGGTGATCATAGGGTAAAACACTTAGCGGCAACTCCGGTCCAAGTATATGATCAGTGTGAGCAGAGAAAAAGAGTGCTGTGGCGAAGGTGAGACGCACGATGATCGGCCCTATTACGGAAAGCCTTTCTACCTGCCTACCTAGAAACCCAGCTATCGAAGTGAGTCTGAAGAAGAAGGTGAAGATAAGAGCCGCAACAATGGAGAGAGTAATAACTACAATGACCTTAAAGTTCTCGGGCGTTAGAGCTCCTAGCAAGCGCCCAGCACCTGGATGCATGATGCCGTAGTCCCACTCCTTGGTGGTGAGTACATACGCTTCATGAGCACTTACGAACAATGGAGAAATAATTGCTAGTAGAGAAATAAGTGCGAACCAAAATTTTTTCATTATCTATATTATAGACCAAAATTTTAATAAAAATAAAAAACCGAGATCATGGCTCGGTATGTGTCCCTGAATATAACTGAAGAACTTGCGAATGGACACTCCGGAAGCGGTTCCACAGGCTCAGAGGTATTACATCCTGACACTCGTTGACTATGCTCATGGCACCGTTAGCATAATCCAGACACCTCTCCGCATCCCAGCCAGGGTTATCATTAATGATGGACTCCACATTGTCGAGCTGATCACAAACTTTCACTAATTTAACTCGACTATCACAGAGTCGTATATGCTCTGCCTGCTTCTGTTTCCTTTGAGCGATGGGCAGATTTGTGATCTCGTTTGAGTCAGTAAGAGCCAGGACAAGATTTCCCACATCATCCCCGAACTTCCTTCGAATCTCTTCTATGGTTACTGGAGTATCCTCTACTACGTCATGCAGAAAGGCGGCTACTATACATTCCGTGTCACCTCCATACCTCCTGACCTGTATTGCAACCCGTAGACAGTGGTCACTGGTATAAGTTTTGCCACTTGCACGAGTCTGTGACCCGTGAGCCTTCTTAGCGAAGATGCGTGCTTTCGCGATGTAGGCAGAGTTATCCATTGGATCTCTCCGGTATTAGTCTGGGAGAATCTTACGTCAGAAGAATCTTTTTGCAAATAAAAACCGCCGAGGCGGTGAAGGACTAAGTTTTCATTCACAGGCGCCCCGGAGCTCAGCCATCGTGACTTCCATCCGAAGTGCTTCTACTGTGGCTTCCACTACTTTGTAGAAAGGCTCTTGATCTTCCGTGGAAAGGATTTCGAAGGGAGGCGCAGGTCCCCATTGCTTAGTATTTTGGAACCAGTCTTCGTAGATCTCCCTAGCTACAAGCTCGCGCCAGTTCTTCAATCTGAGATCTTCTGGTAACAAGAGGCTTTTTGCTAGACATGGAATAGCGTATGTCGCCCTCACTAGTGTGTCGAGAGATGTGTCGTTGAGAAGAGAGAGCACCTGACCGATGTTTTCTTCTACAAGCTTGGCATCCCTGCGGGCTCGTTCAGCCCTAGCGGGCGCAGATACCATTCGGAAATGCCCGAATATTCCGTACTTGGAGATCTGCTCGTCGTCCCAATTCGGGGTCGTACCGCGATTGCCCATATGTACTCCTGTTTAGTGTCTAGAAAAACCTTATACCTTTGCCAAAAGAATGCAAATATGACTAGAATAATCTTATTCTCTTAGTGGACAGAGTGGTTATAATTTGGAATTATTAGAGGACTTATGAAGAAAAGTATTATCCGCCTTGCCCTCCTGACTCTGGCCATACTCCTCATCCCTCTAGTAATGATGAAGTTTTCGAGCAATTGGAACTGGAGCATCTTCGACTTCGTCTTTATGGGCTCTCTTATTTTCGGTACGGGTCTCGCATATCTTTACATCGCCAGACAAGGTTCTACTACCGATTACCGTCGGGCAGTGGGAGTAGCAGCTGTGGCAAGTCTTCTTCTAGTTTGGATAAATGCTGCGGTAGGTATCATCGGAGATGGATACATGACTGCGAATCTTATGTACCTAGGAGTGATAGTTACTGGATTCATTGGAGCATTTATTGGACACTTTAAGCCTACCGGCATGTCTCGGGCGGCATTTAGTATGGCAGTGGCTCAGATGCTTGTACCCGTCATCATACTTGTGATTGCCGCTCCACAAATTACAGAAAAGCCTCCAGGTGTAGTAGGAGTGTTTATTTTGAACGGAATTTTCGCTCTAATGTTTTTGACCTCAGCCTTCTTCTTCCGTCGTGCAAGTGTCTTGAGTGAATTAAGATAAATAAAACAAAACCACTCTGCGTAGAGTGGTTTTGTTAATCAGTTTGTTGTGGAGATGGTGAGATTGAACCCACGTCCATAAAGAATCACTAAACGAATCTACAAAGCATAGACTAACTTGTGTTTTCGGAGAGTAGTCTAAAAGTTAGACGAAACGAATATTCTCCAGAGCTCGAATGTTTGGCACCGAGGTGAGCAGCATCGGAGTTACAGTTTAGCCAATTAGCATTTTTCTACCCGGACTAAACAACAAGAAGAAAAATGTTCGAAACGTGAGCGGTTAAGCTCTAGCGTAAGCGAAAGTTAAATCGTTCATTCCAAAATATGGAGAGAGAACTGATTTAGCTCGTGCAACAAATGTGTTTGCACTTATGTTTCCAAGCTTTTAAGGAGTTCTTGGAGCTCCGCTTTGCACGAATGGTGAGAATCCTTATGTCAAAACTGACATCCCCTCTTTATTAACGACGAATCACGAACAAAAAGGGAAGCGGTTTATCCTTTCAAAGATCTTTTTATGTCTCGCTCAGTATCTCGCTTCTTTATACTCTCTCGTTTGTCGAACTTGCGTCTACCACGAGCTATGCCGAGATCGAGCTTCAGAAATCTACCTTTATTATACACCTTAAGAGGCACTATTGTCAAGCCTTTGGTATTTTCGGCCTCACTTAAGCGTATAATCTCTTCCTTAGATAAGAGAAGTTTCTTGGGTCTCTCTCGGTCAATCTCCGAAGAGCTGTTTCCAGGCTGGTAGGGAGAGATTTCAGCTCCTAAGAGATATGCCTCTTTGCCTCGCACACCGATGAAAGATCCATTAAGAGAAATTTTCCCGAGCTTTACGGACTTCACTTCACTACCAAGAAGCTCAAGCCCTGCCGAGAGAGTCTCGAGGATTTCATAGTCGAACCTGGCCTTCTTGTTATCGGCAAATGTAGTCATAAGAAGATAATAGCAAAATACTAACATTTGGATATAATGGGCATCTAATACGTCTTATTCGCATATGGCACCTCAAGACAAGCAACCAGATAAAGAATCACAAAAGAATAAAAAGCCTCTCAAGATCATTATAAAAAAGAGGGGACCAGGTGGCGGAGGACTTATGAATCAAGGCATCTTGGCGCTCATTATCTTCTTACTCCTTATTAGTATTTATTCTGCACTCTCTGGTCTAGGAAGTAAGACAGAAGAAATTTCTCTCTCGGATCTTTCGAACCAGATAAATCAGGGATTAGTCACATCTGTGGAGGTAAAAGGGAATGATCTTTCAGTTAAGTACGGAGACAACACCATTAAGGTGAGTAAGAAGGAGGAAAACACTGCTCTTACCACTACTCTTAAGAATTACGGTGTGACAGGTGAACAGTTGAGTAAGGTGAAGATAAGTGTAGTAAGTGACCAGGGCTTCGGCTACTGGATACTCTCACTTGCACCTATAATCTTGCCTATTTTATTTGTCGTCTTCTTCTTGTGGTTTCTCTCTCGTCAGGTGAAGGGTGCAGGAGTACAGGCATTTACATTCGGGCAATCTAAAGCGCGTATGATCTCACCGGACGACAAGTCTCAGAAGGTGACCTTCAAGGATGTGGCAGGTGCCAAGGAAGCTAAGGAGGAGCTCGCAGAGATTGTGGATTTCTTAAAGAATCCGAAAAAGTTTCTTGAAATTGGGGCGCGTATTCCTAAAGGAATACTTCTCATGGGTGCACCAGGCACAGGTAAGACACTTCTTGCTCGTGCTGTAGCAGGAGAAGCAGGAGTGTCCTTCTTCTCTATATCAGGTTCTGAATTCGTAGAGATGTTCGTAGGTGTGGGAGCCTCACGGGTACGAGACTTATTCGACATGGCTAAGCGTGCTGCACCGGCTATCATCTTCGTCGACGAGATAGATGCTGTCGGACGGGTGCGAGGCACCGGTGTGGGGGGTGGAAACGATGAGCGTGAACAAACTTTAAATCAGATACTTGTAGAGATGGACGGCTTCGAGCCCAATGAGAAGGTTATAGTCATGGCTGCGACGAACCGCCCCGATGTACTAGATCCTGCACTTCTCCGCCCGGGAAGATTTGACCGCCGAGTAACTCTCGATCTTCCAGACAGGAAGGATAGAGAAGAGATCTTACTCATCCACGCTAGGCGCAAGCCCTTCGCAGAAGATGTAAACCTTCCACTCATAGCAGAGCGCACGCCAGGCTTCTCCGGAGCAGACCTTTACTCTCTTATGAATGAAGCAGCAATACTTGCTGCGCGTGAGAACAGGAACAAGGTCTTCCAGTTTGACCTCATACGATCTATAGAGAAAGTCATGCTCGGTCCAGAGAGGAGAAGCCATATACTCTCGAAGACTGAGAAGAGACTTACGGCATATCACGAGGCTGGTCATGCAGTTGTAGCATCTGTTCTTCAGTATGCAGACCCGGTGCACAAGATATCTATCATCTCTCGTGGTCGCGCAGCAGGATATGTTTTGAAATTACCGATTGAAGATAAGAAACTGCAATCTAGGAAAGAATTTATCGATGATATCACCGTAGCCTTAGGAGGATACGTAGTGGAGAAGAATCTTTTCGGTGACCTCACCACTGGTCCGTCAAATGATCTCCAAGTTTCTACCGCTCTCGCGCGTGACATGGTGACCAAGTACGGCATGTCTGAGAAGCTTGGACCGGTGGCTCTTGAGGGCCAGGGTGGGAAGCCTCTCTACGGAGCTTCACTAGATGACAGGGAGTACTCGGAGCGAGTGGGTGCTGAGATAGATGCAGAAGTTTCAAAGATCATGACAGGTGCTATGACTAAGGCTGAGGAGCTCATCGTGGAGCATAGGAAGCTCCTTGATGCCATAGCCACTCGACTTATAGAAGTGGAGACCATAGAGCAGAAGGAGTTCGAGGACATCTTGGTCCACCACGGTATCCCCTTGAAGAAGAAGAAAGACATTGAACACCAAGAATAAGTGTTAGATAATTAGTCCATATAAATAATACAAATAATTTTAAAATATGGACTTAATTGCAGCAGTTAATGAAGCAACGTGTAAGTTAAATGGCCAGGTTGTGCCGTGTGAGCAGTTGACCGGAGTGCTGAAGACAGTCTTCGGTTGGGGAGCAGGAGTATTTGCAGTCTTTATACTTATCTCATTACTTACCACTGTCTTCTGGATTATGATGCTCGTGCATGCCATCAAGCATCCTATCGAGCACAAGCCTCTCTGGATCCTTGTCATGATATTTGCTGGAGTCTTGGGCGCTATCATCTATTACTTCGCAGTAAAGAGACAGCCAATGCCCACTACCTCAAGTCCTACAGCTTCTGTATAACTTATAAAATAACTTATAAAACAAAAACCGCTCGAGTGATCGAGCGGTTTTTTAGTTATGAGTTACTTGTTAGTCACTTCCCATATTACATTTGTTGACCACTTGGGTTACAGTTCCTACAAAGTTTCTTATGGCCTGCTGCTTCAACTATAGCTGAGACACCTACTAGTGCATAAACGATCCTAGCAATCATCGGAGTGATGTACATGCCTAGATCCCATGAAGGCCAGATAGCAACCAAGAGCCAGTTAAGACCTCCAATAACCAAAAGAATAAACGCAATCGTGTGTAATTTCATATTAATTGTTATTAATAACTATCTTTAAGTATAACAACTACAGAACAAGCGCCAATCCAGTTGTCCACGTTCAGAGAATCCGCCCTCTTGGATTCGAACCAAGGACCCCAGAGGTATAAGCTCTGTGCTCTAACCAACTGAGCTAAGGGCGGTTTAGGCCTACACTATAACAAAATCGGGAGTTATTCAAAATGGATCCTTTGGGAAGTGGTTTCTAGGTGGTGTTTAATGTCAGGATGCTTGGAGAGAGTTGGGTCACCTTCAATAATCTTAGTGGCTTCTGTGCGTGCGGCCTCAACCATGCGTAGGTTCTTTATGGCTTCCATGGCGAGGTCTGAGATGCCCCACTGCTTCCTACCATACAACTCTCCGGCACCACGCTGCTGTAGGTCGAACTCCGCAAGTTCGAAGCCATTCTTGGCGGTCTTTAAAGCCTTTAGCCTCTCCACAGTCTTCGCACTTGTAGTCTCAGGGAAGACGAAGCAGTATGGCTGGTGAGTACCTCGTAGGACACGCCCACGAAGTTGGTGAAGTTGTGAGAGTCCGAAGCGCTCTGCACCCTCAATGACGATAAGCGATGCATTCTCTACATTTACCCCCACTTCTACCACAGATGTAGCTACTAATATATCAATCTTCTTATCCTTAAACTCAATCATCACACGCTCCTTCTCCGCAGGGGTCATCTTGGAGTGGAGGATGCCGATTCTATATTCTGGGAAAATTTTTTCCTTGAGTCTCTTGGCCTCTTCCTTCACCGACTTTGCAAGTAATACATTCTCTTTATCTGGATCGGGTTCATTTATACGCGGACATATGACATACATTTGTCTGCCGTTCTTTAATTCTCCGCGCAATTTCTCATAAGTTTCATCTCGCTTGTTCGGGAGCACTATCTCTGTAATGATTTGTTTCCTGCCCGCCGGCATTTCATCAAGTAGTGAGAGGTCGAGGTCTCCGTATAGAGTGAGAGAGAGTGTACGAGGTATGGGTGTGGCCGTCATAGACATGAGATGTGGAGTGACAGATTCCTTGGTGGCGAATTTCTGCCTTTGTGCGGTGCCGAAGCGATGTTGCTCGTCTATGATAGCGAGTGCTAAATGTTTAAACTTCACCGACTTCTGTATAAGCGCATGGGTGCCGATGAGTATGGAGATCTCGCCAGAAGCCACCCAACGCAGGAGTTGTGCACGTGAGATATCGGTCCAACCAGAAGGATTAACTTTGGATGGGAACTTCCTCGCACCACTTCCTGTAATGAGACCAATGTTTATAGGCAGATGTCGGAAATATTTTATGAATGATTCGAAATGTTGTTGAGCCAGTATTTCTGTAGGTACCATATATGCTGTCTGCAAAGTTCCGAAAGTTTGATTTTTAGGTTTCGATGTAGTGATTGCATATGCTATGGCAGCTGCGACAGCAGTCTTACCTGACCCCACATCACCTTCAAGGAGTCTTGCCATGGGATGTCCACGGCGGAAGTCAAAGAGAGCTTCTTCTATAGTTCGTCTCTGAGCAGATGTGGCTTGGAAAGGAAATCTATCGATAAAGTTCTCTATATCATCTATGGATTTTTCAATTACAAATGCATTGCGCTCTTTGAATTCAAATCTCGACTTCTGCTTCTCTAGTTGGATGAAGAAAATTTCTTCGAATGCGAACCTCTTTCTGGCCATCTCCGCATGTTCTTTCTTCTGTGGAGTGTGGATCCATATAAGAGCGGTCTTAAGTGAGGGGAGATTATAAGTTTTTAAAATATTTTCTGGGATTGGGTCATGAATGCCATCTAGGACTCCAGAGGAAAATATCGTCTGAACTTTGTGTGTGATCCAGTTGGACGTGAGGCCTCTAGTCTCTGGATAGACTGGGTAGAGTGAGTGGGCCTCGCCAGCATCACCGAAGAGTGAGTTACCCACTGCTATGGGAAGCTTCCCGACTGTCTCTATGTGCGGGTTAGAAAAGTAAATTTCTCCTGGCCTACCGGCAGACAGACTTTTCTTCTCAGAAATTTTCCCCTCCACTCTTACGAGCGCACCCTCACGGTAGATCTTGGCCATGTATGCTTGATGGAACCAAACAATCTTCACTCTGCCTGTATCATCTTCGACCCAGGCCTCGGACATGGAGATCTTCTTCTTGAAGGCCTTGGAAGTTTTAAGTCCGCTTATACGGCCGAAGACTACTCCAGTATCGCCCTTCTTAAGACTTTCTATATTTATAATTTCCGCCGTATCTCCATAACGCACAGGAAAGTGATACAGGAGATCTTCAATACTATGTAAACCCAGACGCTTCAGTGCAGCAGCTTGGACTGGCACTATGCGGAAGTGTTGTGTGAGCGGATCAATAAGATTCATCCCGCCATTTTACACTTCCTACATACTTCTTCTAGCCTTCTTTCTTCTCGTCTATCTTATCTATATGTGTGGTCTTTACTATGAGATATATGACGAGTGCCACAAGGATTAAGTTTACTAATGCGTATATTATGTGACCCCAACCATATGTAACTCCAGAGATAGTAGAAGATGCATTCTGCAAATCTCCGAAGCGTCCAGCAATGAGACCTATGGTAGGGGTGATGAGATCACTAGATAGTGACTTCACGAAGTCTTGTGCAGCCGCACCAATGATGAAGGCTATGGCTAATGCTATGACACCTTGAGTACGAAGGAAGTGTAAGAAGTCTTTCATGTTTTAGTTTTTTATTTAATATTTAAATTTTTCAAAATATTTTTCACCACATCTATAGGTACAGCGAAGGAAATGTTGTTCGACCCCCGGACTGTGGCCACATTTACTCCCGTTACCTCGCCATTAAGGTCAAGGAGTGGTCCGCCGGAGTTACCAGGGTTTATAGCTGCATCGGTTTGTATCACTCCGGAAAGAGTTTCTACATTGCCATCATAATCTCCGGCTTCTATGGTACGGTCGAGCCCTGAGACTATACCTACAGAGACTGAGTTACTGTACTCACCCAGAGCATTACCTATAGCTGCTACAGTCTGCCCCAGGACTAAGTTCGATGACTCACCCAAAGGTACTGTAGGAAGGTTTGAAGCATCTATCTTTATAACTGCAATGTCGTCGGCTTGGTCGAGGCTCACTACATGTGCCACCTTCTCTTCACCACTTGAGAGAAGCACTGTATATGTGGCAGTATCATCCTCAACTACGTGACTGTTGGTAATAATGTATCCATCAGATCGCACGATGAAGCCACTACCAGCGCCGGTATCCTGCTTCTCTGTACCAACTTGCTTATATACAGGTATGCGCAGGCGAGAATTACGATACTCTGGACTACTACCAAATGGATTAATGTATTGCACTTGCATCTTGGGTACATCTTGGGAGATGACGATAGACACTACTCCTGGAGAGACCTTGGCTACAGCACGCGTTAAGTCGTCACTTGTAGAGGTCGACACCAGTGAGGGAGAGGTGGCGAGCATAGAGAGCTTATTCTCTAGAGTGCCTACTTGAGTCTTAAGGCTCTGAGTTAGGCGGAATTGGTAAAAGACCAATATAAATAATAGAACTATCACTGATCCCGTAACGAGGCCTACAGTCTTCACCCACTGAAGTAAATGCCCAACTCGAAAGTATATAGGGGCCTCGGGCTTTTTAAATCTTTTAAATAAATCTCGTATTGCCATAGTAACTTAGACGTATTATTGAATGAATCGTAACTCGGGCTCGTCTATTGTAGAGTTAAGGTATGGATATTTTCTTACACCCCATTGTGGTAGATGTCTGTGTGGTGGTGATGATTGCCTTATACATCTATCTGCATGTAAGTGAAGGTTTCTTCTGGCTTACTGAGAAGCTCACCTCACTTGTCTTCGCCGCATGTACGGCCTTCCTTTTATACAACAGAATCTCGCACTTTATTTCAAACTACTTCACTTGGCCGACGGGGATCATGGATGCAATAAGTTTTCTTATAATCTTCATGATTGTGAGAGGCATACTGAAGATTCTTCTCACTTGGGTCTTCTCCTTCATTCCGCCTCATGTCCACTATTCCAAGACCTCCAGAATTCTAGCTATACTCCCGGCACTTATAGACGGGCTTATACTTACCTCACTTATTCTTTTTATACTTGTTGTTCTACCTTTCTTCCAGTCAGTGAAGAAGCCTATAGAGAATTCACACTTGGGCAATGCTTTAGTAAATCAGGCTTCGGATCTCGAAGTCTACCTAGACAGAATCTTCGGCCAGGCTACTCAAGAGACTCTGGGTTTCCTCACCGTCGAGCCAGAGGAGGGAACATCTCTTAAACTACCCTTCACCGCAACCAGGCTTTCGGTTGATGAAGAGTCTGAGACGAGAATGCTCGAACTTATAAATGAAGAGCGAGCGAAAGTTGGTGCAAGACCACTTGTTATGGATAAAAGTATTGTAGCGGTGGCCCGCGCGCACTCGAGTGATATGTGGCAGAGATCTTACTTCGCCCATACCGACCCAGATGGTAATTCACCGTTCGACCGTATGCGGAAAGCCGGCATCACCTTCGGCGCGGCGGGAGAGAACTTGGCACTAGCCCGTACTGTGGAACGTGCACATGAAGGACTTATGAATTCACCCGGACATAAGAAAAATATTTTAGATCCTGCATTTAGAAGAGTGGGTATAGGAGTCGTAGATGGTGGTATATACGGCAAGATGTTTACACAAGACTTCAGTGATTAAAACTGGATTAAAAAACCACCAACCTAGGTTTGGTGGTCTCGATTCTGACGACGGACTTTGAGATAGTCACGTCCTCGATGAATGTCCATCTTGAGAGCTCCGACAGTCTTACCGGTGACATCCGAGATCTCTTTGTATTTCATACCACCTTGGAAACGGAGCCTTAATGCTCGTCTCATCTCAGGCGGTAAGTCTCCTAGGTCCTTATACACATGATCAAGTTCATCCTTCGATTCCATTTCTTTCTCAAGGTCAGTATGGGGGTCTTGGAATGGATGAGCGGAGTAGGGGTTCTGGTACCCTAAAGTTTGTACCCACTCTAAGGACCTCCTGCCCTTGTATCGAATACCTTTGATGTGATCTATCGCTAGATGTACTGCGATAGTCATCATCCATGCGCGGAAGCTATTGTTTCTCTTTCTGGTTCCTGCTCGTTCGTAAATTTTGATGAAGGTGATTTGGACAATGTCATCCGCAGCCATACCATCACCATTGACCCGACAAACGATGAATTTACGAAGCCGATCGAGGTGTCGATTCATGAGTACTCCGAGAGCTGGTTCATGCCCGTCGGCCAGTAGGTCACAGAGCTCTTCACTTGTAAGCCCCGTCAAGTGTTCTTGTCGAGCCGTCTGGTAACGCAGTACCGTTGCCATAAGACCTCCTAGTAATGTGAAGAGCAGGATCTCAAATCAGCATGGACCTGTTTTAAACATTTTGCAAACTAACTCATTAAGTGTTTCCAACTCTTACCGACGGTCGTACCTATGACTGACCCGATAATGGTTCCGGCCATAAATTCTGAGAACCAGTGAATGCTTACTGATACTGAGAGACCAATGTAAAGTGCATATATAAATGAGATGAAGATCAGGAGTTTATTCTTCGGGAAGAGTGCGATGAGACAAAGTGCCATGGAGAAGGCGATAGTAGTGTGTGAAGATGGCCAGCCCCAGAAGATGCCATGCTTTAAGATTCCGAAGTTCCACAAATGACTTGAATCCACTAGAGAATTGATATGGTCAGGCTGCAGACGACCAGTAAATGCCTTGTATAAAGAAGAGACAGCAGAGCCAAGTAATGCTGCTTGTCCCAAGGCCCAGCCTACAAGTCGTAGACGTGGGTGTCTGTGTAATGATCCGTAGGAGATAAGTCCAATAGGCAGGAGTATAGGTATCAGTCCACCGAGTGAGAGGGCTGGGAAGACGAGTGGGCTCCATGAGATAGTCTTAAACTCGGAGAAGTACCACCAGTCGAAACCCGTTTTAACGACGATGACTGTAAGTATGATAGCCAAGAGGTGCCAAAGAAGTTTCTTGCCTCTAAAACTGTCTATAAAATTCCTAACAAGTGTATTTAAAAATATTTTCACCGCTTAAAACATTCTAACACCAAGAAGTCTGAAGGCCGATTTGACATTCGGCCTCAATCGTTATATTTTAAATAAAGAATTGTTATCTACTAGGTACTCGGAGGCGGCATGAACTGGATTAGAGTTCTAGTCATGGGGGTTGGAGTAGTGGTATCTTTCGCTGCTCTGGTTCAAGACGATCGAGGTGAGTGCAGGTCTAGTAGAGCCTTACAGGGAAGTGGGACCTCTCTCCTCTTCACTGGGTACTTTCTCTTCTACTTCGTCCCACCCTTGAGTGGGTGGAAGGTAATCATGGTAGGAGTGGCTCTCGCAGCGGCGTCTTACTACCTTGCCCCAAGAATCCTACAATGGTTCGACAAGCGAGGTGCGAATAAGAGACGCAAGACTCTGAAGTTGGAGTAGGCCGGTGATTCGTCGCCGGCTTTTTAATTGACTTTATCTACAGAGAAGCGTTGAATGTTTGAAGAGCTCATTCAAACTTAACTGGAGGAAATATGATCCTAAATCTGATAATGATACTTGGAGCCGTTTTGAGCATCTGGGCAGCACTACAAGAACCTGGAGAGTCTCGGCTTTCAGTCTCAAGTACAGCCATGGCATGTGGAGGAGCAGTACTTGCCATCACTGTCGTCATCACTCCTTTGGTCTATCCATCAGCTCAGTGGATGGTGATGTGCTTAGGGGTTTATCTCGCGTTCCGTGCATTCAGAAACAGACTAAGGGCGGGAGGTTTCTATTCCTATTGCCCATGCTGGCACTGTCTAGTATGTGCGAGACTTACCTTCGGACGTGTCCGGGTGAACAGACCTCCGTATCAATTCCTGAGTGAATGGAGAAGGAGTGAGCAAGAGCGATGCTCTAGATGTGAGAGTGTTCTTCTGGAGACAGAAGTTCCTTGTCCAGTTGAAGAAATAAGTTTATTTGATTACTGAGCCAGTGACGCGAGTCACTGGTTTTTATATGAATATGAAAACAATGCGAAATATGATAAATTGGCCCAATCTGGAGAGTTGGCTGAGTGGGATAAATAAGGACTGCTCCTTATTTATCCGCGAGCAGAGCGAGGGTGGCGAACACGAGGCCAATGTTCCGGAGGACGACAAATACGAAGTATATTTGGAGAGTTGGCTGAGTGGTCGAAAGCGCCTCACTGCTAACGAGGTAGGGTCTAAAAGCCCTCGTGGGTTCGAATCCCACACTCTCCGTACTGATGTAAAGAACTGCAATGCATCTCGTCTTTGGAAATATGGATGAGAAGTTCTATAAGAACAAATGGCTAATGCTTGCTCTGGCGGTGGTTGTGGTTATCGCTGGAGTATCACTCTTTAGAAATAGAGACAATGGTCTCAATGATTCAGATGTAGTCCAGGCAGGAGAGACTCAAGTGGTTGGAAGCTTCGCATGTCTACCATATAAGACTAGCGGTAATAAAACTGACTGTGTCCTGGGTATAAAAGGTGATGATGGCAATGTCTACGCGCTCAACACCACCGCTCTCCAAGGAGGAGATGCAGATATTAATCCAGAGGACAAGATTAGAATGATCGGAGTCCTAGAGCCTGCCTCTACCACTTCAGAAGAGTCTAAGATCTTCGACATATTCGGCGTGATGAAAGTTAGAATTTTGAAAAAAGCTTAAATACTTACTTAAATATTTATAAGAATCTTTAGATTTGTTAGTGAGCAATTGCGATACAAAGTATTTTCTTTATCCCAGCTTCTTTAAGAGCTCTCTTGGCCTCATGCATCGTAGCTCCAGTGGTAAACACATCGTCTAAGACCACTGCGCAAGTATTCTTTAGAGTAGTGTGAGCTTCCATGGAGTTCTGAATATTTTTCATGCGTTCATTCCTTGTGTGCGTTTGAGTCTGGCTTTCAGTGTGATGAGTTTTAAATAAAATGTTTTTTTCATATGTAAGTATATTTTCAGTATCGAGCTTCTTAACTTCCTCACAAAGTATCTCAATCTGATTAAAACCTCTTTCTCTGCGCCTTGACTCAGATGTGGGTACTGGTATGAGGAGTGGATCCTTGAAATTTTCTGTAAATGATCGCTCAAGGAGTTCGTGCTTAAGCACATCGAAGATAATCTCAGCCAGAGTGTGAGCAATTTCTCTCTGGCCTTTATATTTCAACTCCCAAATCAAGGATTTAACTCTCTCGTCTTTATAACTGAATAGAGTTATGACCTCATCAGTATCTTCTTCTGGAGAAGGAAGTGTTTTAAGGATGTCTCCAGAGCTTAAAGATTCAAGATTTAAAAGAGCTTCACCTTTAGGAAAGAGGAAATCAAGGAAGATGTCTCGTAATTTTACCAGCATATATCTATTTTAAGACAATTTAAGCCGAAATCAGGTTATAATTTAGCGATGTCCTTTCTGTCTCTGTTTAGCAAGGAAGAAAACTCAGTTTTAGGTGTGGATATCGGCTCTTCTGCCATAAAGGTTGTCCAAATCAGGAAGAAAAATGGCCAAGCGGTACTCGAGACCTATGGAGAACTTGCTCTTGGTCCCTACGGTAACGCCACCATAGGCCAGGCCACAGTTCTTCCCCAAGAAAAGGTGGCTGAAGCGCTTGTTAATCTTATGAATGAGAAGGAAGTCTCAGTCACCACTGCCATGTGTGGCATATCCATACCCTTCGGATCATCGCTTATGTCTGTAATCGAGATGCCTGCAGTAAGTCCGAAGCAGCTTGCAGTTATGGTACCCATTGAGGCGAGAAAGTATATACCCGTGCCCATAACTGAAGTGATGCTCGACTGGTCTGTGATCCCCAAGTCTGACACTCGACCTAGTCTTGAAGAGGAAGAGGCTAGGAAAGTTGGAGTGCCCAATATCCCCAAGGTAGACATTCTAGTGGTGGCCATACACAACGAGACCATTGCCAGGTATAAGGATATTGTAGAGCGGTCGCATCTCGATGCAGGTTTCTTCGAAATAGAGATATTTAGCTCTATGCGAGCCATTCTGGATGAATCGATTAAGCCAGTTCTCATTATGGATATGGGTGCAGCTTCCACCAAGCTTTACATTGTGGAGCGTGGGATCGTTAAGACCTCTCATACTATAAACCGTGGTGCTCAGGACATAACCCAGACCATTTCTAAGTCCTTAGGCATATCTGTCCAGGATGCAGAGGTAATGAAGAGGCGAGTGGGCGCCTCTGGGGAAGATAAAACTCTTCTTGAGATTATTAACTTAATCCTGGAGTACATTTTCTCAGAGGCGAATCGCATAATCCTCTCCTTCGAGAAGAAATATAATAAGCCTATATCTAAAGCCATACTGGTAGGAGGGGGAGCGGCGCTTAAGGGTCTTGCTCCTATCGCCCAAAACTCGCTAAAGATAGAAACATTTGCGGGAAATCCATTTTCTAAACTCTCCGCGCCTGCATTTATTGAAGAAGTTCTTCGAGATACCGGTCCAGAGTTCGCTGTTGCTGTGGGCCTGGCCCTAAGGCGACTCTCCGAAGAGGAATAGTCCACACATTACTCTAGTCCGCCTTTCGCAAAACGCTTTTTAGACTTATAATTCCAGCAGATGGATCCGAAATTTCAATCATCTTTCATTCCTAAGGGGCCTTTAGCCTCCAGCGCTACACTCAATAGTCTAAGACCTCATAAACAGGGGTCCCTCTTAGGATTTATCGGCGGTCTTGTATTTACTTTAGCTGTGCTTGCGTCACTCGGAGTCTTTGGGTACAAGTTTTATCTTAGTTCTGAGATAGGTAAAAAGGGTGCAGAGCTTGATTCCGCCCAAGCTTCTCTTCAGCTAGACTCTATTAAAGATCTTTCTCGTTTAAATACACGTATAGTATCGGTAAAACAACTTCTGGGTAGACATACTGTTGTTTCCAAACTGTTTGAATTCTTGGAGGCCAACACTTTGAGGACTGTGCGCTTCACTGACTTTGGATACAATACCACCAATGGCCAGATTAAACTCCAGATGAGAGGCTTGGCACGAGGTTACGCATCGGTAGCACAGCAGTCAGATATCTTTAATAAGAGTAATTACCTTAAAAACGTGATTTTCTCTGATCTTTCTCTAGATGAGAGAGGTAATGTCACCTTCGTTTTTAGCGCTGATATAGATTCTTCATTAGTTACCTTACAGCCAGGCCGAATTTCTCCACAAACCACAACTCCAAATATCTCTACATCCTCTACTTCACCCTTTGTAGCCACATCTACCGCCACGAGCACTTTAAAGACCTCTTCTACATCTAAAACAACCACCCACTAATATGAAAAAAATATGAAAAACTCTTCAGCCATCGTCCTTCTTCTCATTTCTGCCGGTCTCTTCTACACATTTATCGATCCGGAATATCAGAAGGTTAAAGTTCTTCAGGCCGAGAAGAGTCAGTATGATGACGTCTTAGGAAGTGTCTCAGCTCTAGATGAAAAGAGAAGTAATCTTCAGAGTAAGTTTAAGAGTATCTCTCCAAACGAAATCACCAGACTAAACACCGCCCTTCCGAACAACACCGACACTGTTAAACTTGCAGTGGCTCTCGATAACATTGCCTCTAGATACGGCATAACCATAAGGAGTATTAGAACCGCAGAAGGAGGTGATCAGAGTGCCACCATCGTCCAGCCTTCAAGTAATACTTACGAGACCACCCAAGTGGAATTCAGCATCGTCGCTACTTATGATAATTTCCGAAGGTTTCTTGATGATCTAGAGAAGAGTCTGCGCCTTGTGGATGTCACCATAGTGAACTTTTCTGCTAGCGATACGGGTGTGAATCAGTACAGCCTATCAGTAAAAACCTATTGGGTTAAATAAGTAATATGAAATCTTTTCAAAACAACGCAGGAATAATCATAACGGTCATACTGGTGGTGATAGTGGTGTTTAGTTACAAAACATTTTTCCAAAGTGATGTTACTCAGAATGATGTGACGGCCGAGGGAGTAGGAAAGACAGTTGTCGACTTGTATAGCGGTTTCCAGTCAGTGACATTAGACACTTCACTCTTCAGTGATTCTAACTACAGAGCTCTCATCGACTTTACTGCTCTGGGTGTACCAGTCACCAGTCAACCCGTCGGAAGAAATAATCCTTTTGATAGAATTACCCCATGAGTATCCTAGATGTACTTGCGGATAGAAAAATAATTAATGCCGAGGACATCCCCCAAATCACTGCCGAATCCGAACGCACAGGTCTCTCCCTAGAACAAGTCTTAGTCTCTAAGGGTGTTCCTCCTGAAGAAATTCTCAAGGGTAAGGGAGAAGAACTTTCCATACCCACGCGTGCCCTTAAAAGTAACTTAAATATTCCTGGAAAGATTCTTGAGTATATTCCTCGTGAGTCGGCAGAACATTACCACCTGGTCCCTTTAGGAATTAAGGAAGGAGTGCTTGAGGTGGGAATTGTGGATCCAAATGATCTGGAAGGTAGAGACGCATTGAACTTCATTTCTTCGAAGGTCGGCATGCCTTATAAGGTCTTCCTCATTACTCGTGAGGATTATGAGAGAGTGGTGGAACTCTACAAGTCTCTCTCAGGAGACGTAACTAAGGCACTCTCAGAACTCGAAACAGAACTTTCTACTAGTATAGCCGCCCAGGCCCAAAAGGGTGATAAGAAAGAAGGTGAGGAAAAGGTAGACGAAACCAAGATTGTCGAGGATGCTCCGGTAACGAAGATTGTGGCCACCATACTTAGTTACGCCTCAGATGGCAATGCATCAGACATCCACATCGAACCTATGCGAGAGAATGTGCGTGTCAGGTTCCGTGTCGATGGTGTACTTAATACATCACTTACCCTACCGAACAAGGTTCACTCTGCCGTGGTGGCTCGTATAAAAATTCTTTGTAATATGCGCCTCGACGAAAAGCGCAAGCCACAAGACGGTCGCTTCTCTGCCACTATTGAGAACAGGAAGATAGACTTCCGTGTTTCCACCTTTCCAACTTACTACGGTGAGAAGATCGTGATGAGAATCCTAGATCAGAGTAGGTCTGTGAGGAAGCTTACTGATATGGGTCTGTCTGAATCACACTACGAACTCATCAAGGAGGCTATAAAGCGTCCTTACGGATTAATTCTTATATCAGGTCCTACTGGGTCTGGTAAGTCCACTACTCTCTACTCCATGCTTAATGAAGTAGACCGTGATCATAAAAACGTACTCTCGCTCGAAGATCCAGTGGAGTACAACATGGACGGAGTCTCACAATCTCAAGTGCATCCTGAGATTGATTACACCTTCGCAACGGGTCTCCGCACGACCCTGCGTCAAGACCCTGACATCATTATGGTCGGTGAGATCCGAGACAAGGAGACCGCTCAGCTAGCCATACAAGCTGCCCTGACTGGTCACTTGGTCTTGTCGACCATCCACACGAACAATGCTGTGGGTGTTATCCCGCGTCTCATCGACATGGGTGTGGACCCATACCTCATCGCTCCAACGCTGATCCTCGCCATTGCTCAGCGTCTGGTGAAGACTCTCTGTCCTGGTGCGGGAACTCCTGTACCACTCGACGGATCTCTCGAAGCTATGGTGGAAAAGGAGTTTTCAGACCTGCCACCAGAATTTAGGAAGGCCATTAAGTTCGGGAAAGAAATGTACAAGATTTCTCCAACTCCAGATTGTCTAAATGGCACATCGGGTAGAACTGCAGTCATGGAACTCTTGCATATGGATAAAGATATAGAAACTATCATTCTGAAAGGTGCCTCAGAAGTGGACCTTCAGAAGTTAGTACGCGCTAAAGGCATGCTCAGGATGAAAGAGGATGCCATTCTTAAGGCCTTTAAACGAGTAATTCCATTCGAAGAAGTGAATGCGTTATAATAAAGTTCATGAATAAAGCATATACCGTACTCATAGTTGATGACGACAAGTTCCTGCTTGAAATGTACCGCAAAAAGTTCGAAGGTCTTAAGATTACTCCAGACATTGCCACTTCTGGCCAAGAAACTCTGGAGAAACTGCGTGGAGGACAGACGCCAGATGTGCTTGTCTGTGATATTATCATGCCAAAGATGGATGGTTTAGAGTTGGTGGAGACGATCCGTAAGGAAAATCTCGCACCAAATGCGATCATTGTCATGCTTACAAACGAAAGCAAACCAGAAACAGTAGAGAAGGCAAAATCTCTTGGTGTTGAAGGTTATATTGTAAAGGCAACGACAGTTCCATCCGAGGTGGTAGAAGAAATTGTTCGTATAGCCGATCAACATACAAAATAATATGTCATCTCAGACTTTACTTCAGCACTTAATAGAGATCGTGGTTAAGGAAGGAGCATCAGACCTCCACTTGGCAGAGGGTCGACCGCCAGTAATACGCGTATCTGGATTTCTCATACCACTTGTTAAGGAACCTATTCTTAATAAGGACGATCTACAGGGCCTTCTAGATGTTTTCCTTTCTCCGACAAATAAGAAAGAGTTTGAAGATTTTAAAGAAGTTAACTTCGGCTACGGTAGGAAGGATGTGGGGAGATTTAGAGGTAATGCATTTATCGGGCTAGGCAAGTTAAACATTGCACTACGCCTCATACCATCAGACATTAGGAGTTTCGCCGAACTTAATCTTCCTCCCATACTTGAGACATTTGCTAAGCGTCAGCAGGGGTTCTTCCTGGTAGTGGGTCCAGCGGGGCAAGGTAAGTCCACCACACTTGCAACCATGATAGATGTTATAAACAGTGAGAGACTCGAGCACATTATAACCATCGAAGATCCTATCGAGTACATTTTCGAACCGAAGAAAGCTATCATCGACCAGCGTGAGATCAAGACTGACACTCCAGACTTCCACACCGCACTCTGGGGAGTCTTCAGACAAGACGCCGATGTTATCATGGTGGGAGAAATGCGTGACCCAGAGACAGTCTCTACTGCTGTAACTGCCGCCGAGACAGGTCACCTCATCTTCTCTACTCTCCACACCAACACCGCCGCTCAGTCGGTCGACCGTATCATCGACTCCTTCGCTGCAGAAGGACAAGACCAGATTAGAATCCAGCTCTCGGGCTCTCTTCTGGGCATATTCTCTCAGCGCCTTATACCTCGCATTTCTGGAGGACTTATACCTGCATATGAACTTCTGATAAATAACAACGCTGTCTCGAATCTTATCCGTGAGAAGAGGACTCAGGAAATTGCATCGGTTATAGAAACTTCTTCAGAAGAGGGGATGATAGATCTGAACCGCTCTCTGGCTAAGCTCGTTAAAGACGGAGAGATCACTGCAGAGAATGCTTTTCTCTATTCGACTAATCCTCGAGTATTGGAAAGGATGATTTAACTCTGAACTTATGCTCTATAACTACAAGGCCATAGATAATTCCGGTGCCCACAAGGATGGCTCCATAGACGCCATCTCTGTAGATATTGCTATAGAGAGTTTACAGAAGAGAGGCCTTATTATTGCCCAGATAGACCCAGCCGAGCAAGAATCCTGGCTCTCGCAATTCTCCTTTGGAGCCAAGGTTTCTAATAAAGACATCGTCATATTGAGTCGTCAGATGGCAACGCTCTTCGAAGCGCAGGTTTCAGCTCTTAAGATTTTTTCTCTTCTTGCTGCTGAAGTTGAGAACACTCATCTCCGTAAAAGTTTGGTAGAAATTGCCGATGATCTTAAGGGGGGAAGTTCAATCTCTGCAGCCCTTTCCAAGCATCCTGACATCTTCTCGGAGTTTTATATAAACATGGTGCGCGCAGGAGAAGAAACTGGAAAGTTGAATGATACATTTAACTACCTAGCAGATTATCTGGATCGTAACTATGAAGTAGTTTCCAAGGCTAAGAACGCTCTTATATATCCAGCCTTCGTCATTACCGTCTTTTTCGCAGTTATGATACTAATGTTTACGGTCATCATTCCTAAGATTAGTGTCATTCTTAAGGAATCTGGTCAGGAGATACCTATTTATACCAAGATTGTGTTCGGTATTTCTGACGCGCTCATCCATTATGGTATTCTCTTCCTAGCGGCTATTGTGGTGGTGGGTTTCTTCTCATTTAGATACGTTCGCACTCCTGAAGGAGGTCACGCTCTTGCTCGTTTTAAACTCCAAGTGCCGTATGTCGGTGACCTTTATAAGAAGCTTTATCTTTCCATCATCTCAGACAACATGAACACCATGGTCCAGTCTGGCATCCCTATGACTCGTGCTATAGAGGTCACAGGTCAGGTGGTGGGTAATGAGGTTTATGCCCAGATTCTAGAGGAATCTCTTATAGCAGTGAAAGGGGGAAGCTCTTTCTCACAGTCTCTAGCACAGTATGAAGAGATTCCAGGAATCCTTCTCCAAATGATCCGAGTGGGTGAGGAGACAGGGGAGCTAGGATCTATTCTTAAGACCATGGCACGCTTCTATCAGCGAGAAGTTATAAATGCGGTTGACACTCTGGTTTCTCTTATTGAGCCGATCATGATCGTATTTCTTGGTCTCGGCGTTGGTACTCTCTTGGCATCGGTTCTCATACCTATCTACAACATTGCTAATTCAGCGGGATCTTAGTCCCAGGTTATCCACAATCTATTTCTTCCTTCTGGGCTCGAGGCGTATAATATATCCATTCCTAATTTCGAATAGGATTTATAAGTTAAAAAGATTAATCTTAAATTATGCTTAAAAGAGAGAGAGGCTTCACCCTTATCGAGCTCCTCGTCGTGATTGCAATCATCGGCATATTGTCCTCTGTAGTCTTGGCATCGCTCAACACTGCAAGAGGCAAGGGTAACGATGCTAAAGTTAAGGCTCAACTTTCGGGCCTCCGTGCTTCTGCAGAAATATACTTCGATACGAATGCTAGTTACAGCC
>JAIFWJ010000006.1 GCA_019661865.1 Candidatus Parcubacteria bacterium | reverse complement strand
GGAGGGACTTATATTCTGGGGATTCCCTTCGTTGATCTCAAGGGTCAGCACTTGGACTTCTCTGTTTTAGCTCTCATTCCAGAACCAATCGCCAGAAATCACAATATTGTCGCCTTTAAGAAGTCCTCTGACTCTATAGAAGTGGCCATGCTCGACACTGAGGATCTTACAGCTACTGACTTCGTCAAGAAGAAGGTTGGACTGAAGGTTCTTCCTCGTCTTACTGACAATGAATCGATGAAATGGGCGCTTCTTTTGTACCAGAAGAGTCTTAAGGCAGAATTCGGTGACATTATTCAGAAAGAAGCTGGGAACTTGAAGGCTATTAGTGATAGACCAGACGGTGAAGAGGTTACAGCTAAAGATCTTAAGAAGTTAGCAGAAGATGTGCCGGTAGTGCATATCGTTGATACGCTCTTGAAGCACGCCATCATCCAAGGTGCCTCAGATATTCATATCGAACCAGAAGAAAATCAAGTGGTGGTGCGGTACAGAGTGGACGGACTCTTGGAGGATGCCATGGTTTTACCCAAGAATACTTCGTCAGGTATTACTGCACGCATAAAAGTGCTAGCGAATTTAAAACTTGATGAGAAGCGTGTGCCCCAAGACGGAAGATTCAAAATAGATTCTGAAGGTGAAAGAGTTTCCTTCCGTGTCTCGACTCTACCAACTTACTACGGAGAGAAGACCGTCATGCGTCTCCTTCGTGAGAATGCAGCGGGGTTCTCCCTTGAGGGGCTTGGTTTCCACGGCTGGGGTCTGGAGCAGATCCATCGTGCTATGAAGCTTACCACTGGCATGATCCTTACCACTGGTCCAACCGGATCTGGTAAGACTACAACCCTCTATACAATCCTTGATCTCCTTAATACACCCGATGTGAACATCTCTACCATCGAAGATCCTATCGAGTACCAGATGAAGCGCATTAATCAGACCCAAGTGCGACCAGAAATTGGCTTTACCTTTGCTACTGGACTTAGAACGCTGGTTCGACAAGATCCAGATATCATCATGGTGGGAGAGATTAGAGATAACGAGACGGCAGCCTTGGCAGTTAATGCCGCCTTGACTGGTCACCTGGTACTATCGACTCTCCATACCAACTCCGCCGCTGGAGCTATTCCTCGACTGGTGGATATGAAGGTCGAGCCCTTCCTCTTAGTCTCAACTCTAAGTGTTATCGTAGCCCAAAGACTTATAAGGAAAATAGGCGGTTCTAAGGAAAAGTATTTCTTAAATAAAGAAGAACTTGCCTCTTTAGGAAAGATTGTCGATTTGGATAGAATGCTCGGGCTTCTTCAGAGTGAAAACCTTGTAGATAAAAAATCTGGTTGGGAAGGAGTTCCCTTCTGGAAGCCGAAGGCCGGTGGGGAAGGTGACGACGGGTACAGTGGCCGCGTCGGAATACATGAAGTACTGAAAGTTACCGAGACTATTAAGGAACTGATTATAAAAGGTTCCACCAACGCTGTCATAGAAGAGCAAGCCAAAAAAGACGGTATGATGACTATGATAGAGGATGGAATCTTCCAGGCTGTCCAAGGTGTGACTACAATAGAAGAAGTCTTGAGAGTAATTTCAGAATAATCTAACAGTAATATGACTAAATATTCTTATAAAGCTAAAAACAAAGAAGGTGATGCATACGAGGGCACATTCGATGCCAACACACGTGTAGAACTTTATGCTCATATAAGATCAGAGGGAGGCCACCCTTTAATTATAAAAGAAATAAGTGTCAATGAATCATTTGAAGCCCGTATCCTATCAATGTTTAATGGCATAAAGACTCATGACAAAATCATTTTCGCCAAGAATTTAGGTTCTATGATCAGGGCTGGTCTCTCTGTAACAAGAGCCTTGAATGTGATGCAGAAGCAAGCCAAGAGTAAGGCCTTAAAGAAACTTCTGGAAGACCTCGAGTCTGCCATAAACAAAGGTGAGCCTCTCTCTGTGGCCCTAAAGAAGCATGAGGGAGTCTTCTCACCATTATTTATATCTATGGTCGCAGCCGGTGAGGAATCTGGAAACTTATCGAACTCCTTAGATATAGTGGCTGGTCAGATGGAGAAGTCATATCTTCTGGCTAAAAAGGTTCGTGGAGCCCTGATATACCCTGCAGTCATCCTTTCTATCATGGTGGTGATCTCTATCCTAATGCTCATATATATGGTGCCGACCCTCACTGCTACATTCCAAGGTATCGGTATTGAGTTGCCGCTCTCTACGCGTATCATCATTGGAGCGTCTGACTTCTTGATCCATCATACCCTCATAGTTATTGCTGCCTTTATCTTTTTAGCCTTCGGAATTGTCACAATGTTTAAGAGTCCTCAAGGCAAAAGAGTGATGGACGTAGTTATCCTCCGTATTCCTGTCATTGGTGGCATTGCTAAAGAAGTGCAGAGTGCCCGTACTGCTCGTACTCTCTCCTCGCTCCTCTCCTCTGGAGTTTCCATTATTGAGGCGATGGATGTGACGGTAGATGTGATGCAGAATCATCTTTATAAGGAGGTTTTAAAGGAAGCTAGGAACGCAGTTGAAAAAGGGGATTCGATCTCACTTATCTTCGATAAATACTTAAATCTTTATCCGCCGTTTGTTTCGGAAATGATTTCAGTAGGAGAAGAAACAGGTAAGATCTCAGAGATGCTTTTCAATGTAGCCACATATTATGAGAATGAAGTGGAGGAAAAGACTAAAGATCTCTCTACCATCATCGAACCGTTACTTATGGTTATCATTGGCGCCGGCGTAGGAGTCTTTGCGGTCTCGATGCTCGCTCCAACGTACTCGCTGGTAAACAATATATGATCCTAGGAAGATTCAATAGAGGATACACAATATTTGAGGTGACGATAATCATTGCTATCATGGTCCTCTTGGTTATTATGGTCATCGCATCATTCTATAGCTTTAATTCCTCTCAGGCTTTGGACAAAAGTACATTACAGGTCGTAACAGCTCTAAACGATGCTCGATCTTCCACAGTTTCTTCGCAAGGGGCTACCCAGTACGGAGTACATTTGCAAGATGACCAGGCAGTAATATTTAAAGGCGGGACTTATTCAAGTTCGGATGCTAATAATGTTTCTGTGACTATCAACTCCAGAGTGGAGATAACTAATATTTCTTTAACCGGAGGTGGATCAGATGTCTTATTCGATCGTATTACCGGAGCCACAACGGCCTCTGGCACTCTCAGGGTGGACATAAGAGCAACTCCTACTACTTACCGTACAATAAGTATTAGTAAGACTGGGATAATTGAATCTCAATGATAAAATCTAAGAAAACAAGAGGAGTAACATTGGTAGAGGTAGTCATAGCAACTGCTTTGATACTGGTTCTTCTTCTAACACTTACGGGTGTTTATAATATGTACTTAACTTCTGCCTTAGAAAACACCGATACGGTGAGAGCTGCTTACTTGGCAGAGGAAGGAGTGGAGTCAGTGAAGCTCATGAGGGACTTTTCTTGGGCCTCCAATATTGCCACCTTGGCCGTTGATACCAACTATTACCTTACCTTCACTAACAGTAAATGGCAGGCTACTACTACCTTCTCGCTTGTAGATTCTACTTTCGATAGAAAGTTTGTCTTGTCTTCTGTAAACAGAGACAGTTCGAGTAATATCACCTCTTCTGGGGGCACACTGGACCCTAACACCCGTAAGTTAACTGTTACTCTTTCGTGGCCAACTAGAAGTGGAACATCCACTCAAGCAATTACTACTTACATAGATAATATTTTTATTAATTAAATGAAAAAATTATCCGAAAAAAGAGGTTTCTCCTTAGTCGAAATGGTTTTGTATGTAGCGATTCTAGTTTTAATGATGACTGTTATTATAAATATCTTTCTTTCTCTAAGTCGTACCCAACGATCAATGAAATCTGCTAGAACAATTCAAAACTCAGGAATATTTGCTCTAAATAGAATGGCGGAAGAGACTCGGGGGGGATTATTTGTCAAAACTGCTTCAAGTACTTTTAACGTCAGCCCTGGAGTTTTGGTACTTAATACTATTGATGCATCAGGTAATCCGAAGACTGTGGAATTCTCACTTTCAAATGGTGTACTCCGGCTTAAAGACAATGGGGTTGATCAAGGTGCCCTTACCCAGTTGGATAGTCGGGTTACTAATCTTATTTTTTCTCTTATCACTAGCAGCAGCTCACAAGCAGTTAGAACCCAGATGACTGTTGAGAGCGGTACAAGCACCTGGTATAAGAGCAAGAAGTTTTATTCGACTGTGATAATCCGCGGCTCATATGTATATTAGATTTAATAAAAATAATTTGAATCAGCTGGAAAGAGGACAAGCAATGATCATTGCCACGATATTCTTTATGATCATAACTCTGACTATTATCTTTGGTCTGGCAGGGCCGGTGACTAGACAGGGACATATTGTCTCTGATCTATTTTCTTCTAAACAGAGTTACTTTCTAGCTGAAGCTGGGATAGAGGATGTTATATACCGATTAACTAGCGGCAAACCAGTTCCAGCCTCTGGAGTACTCGATTTAAATGGAGGAAGCGCCACTATTTCTGTAACCAGTAGTAGTACTGGGAGGTTCATATCTACAAGTGCCAATGTAAACGGAGATGTAAGGAACATACAAGCCTACTTAATCATTGGTACTGGAATATCATTTCACTACGGTATTCAATCAGGCCAGGGAGGATTCTATATGCAAAATAGCTCGAGCATTACTGGTAACGTTTATTCCAGTGGTCCGATCATAGGTTCAGGAGGCAATATGATTTATGGAGATGTAGTTTCTGCAGGATCTTCTGGTTTAGTCTATGGTGTCCATGCTACTAGCTCAGTCTATGCCCACACTATTGGAAATGCAGCAGCTAGTACTATCGTTGATAAAGATGCTTACTACGCAGTAAGGACAGGTACTGTAACGGTAAGTGGCATTTCTCATCCTGGAAGTGCAGATCAACCGACAGCAGATTATCCCATTAGTGATGCGCAGATTGCAGAGTGGGAATCTGACGCAGCCGCTGGGGGTACTATGCTCTCAAGCGCTTGTGATAGCTACGCCTCTTCTTCTAACACCTGCACCATAAGCTCTACCAAGTCGATTGGTCCAATTAAGATCCCATTTAATCTCCTTATAAAAAGCTCATCGGCTGTGGTTACAATAAACGGGCCTGTTTGGGTAACAGGAAACATTACTTTCCAGACTGGTCCAACCATCCGGATGTCTCCTACTCTTGGCAGTAATAACGTGGCCATTATTGCTGATAATCCAGCCAATACTACCGGTAGTGGGATCATTGATGTTGGGCAGTCCACTGCCTTCCAAGGGTCCGGGTCCGTAGGATCCTATGTTTTCTTAATGTCACAAAATAATAGCGCCGAAACGGGAGGAAGTACTGTAGCTATAAACATGAACCAGGGTGCTTCAGCCCTAGTAGCATATGCTCTCCATGGCCTAGCCACTCTAAGCCAAAGTGTAGGAGTAAAAGAAGTAACAGCGTATAAGATTTCTCTAACTCAGTCTGCCAATGTGACCTATGACACAGGTCTGCCGAGTACTATCTTCCAGGCTGGCCCCTCGGGTGGGTATACCATCACAAGTTGGAAAGAAACTCAGTAAGTCTCTAGTCTCCTGTAGCGTCTCCTATAGTATAATTAGGCCATATGTCGAAGCCCTTATTAATTGCCAACTGGAAGAATCATCCAGAATCTTTGGCCCGCGGCACTAACATTCTTCAAGGATTTAGTAAAAAACAGAGTTTATTTAAGAAAACCTCGCTTTTTATCGCTCCGCCACTCCCATACTTCGAGACAGTTTCCAAGAAAATTAAAAATTACGCAACACTTGCTGCCCAAGACATCTTCTTTACCAGTGAAGGTACACATACTGGAGTTGTGACTCCTGAAATTCTTAAAAGTTTTGGTGTGAAGCTCTCTATCATAGGTCACAGTGAGAGACGAGCTCTGGGAGAGACCAATGAGGTAGTGGCCCAGAAGGTGAAGACCTCACTTCTTTCAAACATTACTCCTGTTTTATGCGTCGGTGAGACTACCAGAGATACCGAAGGAGATCATTTCGGCTTCCTTCAAGAGCAATTGAAACTTTCTCTCGAGGGTATAAGGAGGAAGGATGATGCCGAGAGACTCATCATTGCATATGAACCAGTCTGGGCTATAGGAAAGACTGCCAAGGATGCCATGCAACCGAGTGATCTCTCACAAATGATTATCTTTATAAAGAAAGTTTTGACAGAAATATTCGACAGAGAGTCAGCAGATAAGATTCCAATTATTTATGGAGGTTCTGTAGAACCTGAGAATGCTAAACAGTTGTTTGATACAGATATAAGAGGGTTCTTGGTCGGTCATGCATCGCTCGACCCACAGAGTTTTGCTACAATTGCAGAAGCAATTGTATGAAAACACTCGAAGATGTAGGAGATGTTAAAGGTAAGCGTGCATTAGTGCGTGTGGATTGGAATGTGCCACTTGAGAATGGAAAAGTTAGAGATGATTCTAGGATCAAGCATAGTCTAGAGACCATACAGGATCTGATGAACATGAAGGCACGTGTAGTCCTCATGTCACACCTGGAGTCTGAAGAGACAGATTCATTACTCCCAATCTATGAACATGCTAAGAAACTCATACCACTTAAGTTTTGTGATGAGACTGTAGGTGAGAAGGCAGAAAAGCAGGTGCGTGAGCTCGAGCAGGGTCAGGTTCTTCTTGTAGAAAATCTTAGAAGGAATAAGGGAGAGAAAGAAAATAAACCAGAATTTGCAGAACAACTCGCAAGACTTGGTGACCTATATGTAAATGAGGCTTTTTCTGCTTCACACAGAGAGCATGCATCCATAGTAGGAGTACCCGAGATCCTTCCAGGCTTTATCGGTATTGAGTTTAAAAAGGAGATTGATTCTCTAAAAGAACTTCTCCATCCGGAACATCCTTTTTTATTTATATTAGGTGGAGCTAAATTTGAGACTAAACTTCCTCTTCTAAATAAGTTTGTGCAAATAGCCGACACCATCTTCGTTGGTGGTGCTCTGGCTCACAATTTCTTCAGGGAAAAGCATTTAAATATTGGTAAGTCTCTAATATCAGAAGGAGAATTCGGTATAGACAGGCTTCTCGCCTCAGGCAAGATAATGTTACCTATTGATGTGGTGGTAAAAAGAGGAAGTAAAACAGAAACAGTTAAGATTGAAGAAGTGGAAGACGGTGACATCATTTTAGACAGTGGCCCGAAGACTACTAAAAAGCTTAAGGAGAAGATCGGGGAGTCTCAGCTTGTGCTCTGGAACGGCCCCTTGGGAAATTATGAAGAAGGATTTAAGGATGGCACTCTAGGACTGGCTAGAGTACTCGCCAGGTCTGGTAAACACTCTGTTTTAGGTGGGGCGGACACCATAGCGGCCATAAAAGAGCTCAAAATCTTCGACAAGTTCACCTTCGTCTCGACCGGCGGCGGCGCCATGCTTGACTACCTAGCCCACGAGACCTTACCCGGCCTAGAAGTCCTTAAATAGTTTTCCTAATCTTCTCCGCCACGCTTTTCATCTGCTTTTCTGATTCGTATTTCTTAGCAGGCCAGAAGCCGGCCAGGCCATCTTCATAAAAGCGAGGAATGAGGTGGACATGGAAGTGGGGAACGTCAGTGCCTACGACAGTAAGGACCACGAAGTCGGAGTCGGTAGCTTCTTTTAAACTCTTCATAAGACTCTTGGCGCGTAAAAATACTTTTGTCAGTAATTCATCTGGAGTTTCGGTGAGAAGAGGGTGATGATCCTTAGGAATCACAAGAAGGTGTCCATGGTTAACAGGGTTTATGTCGAGGAAAGATATGAGGTCATTGTCTTCATAAATAATCTCAGCAGGGATTGCCTTGCTTACAATTTTACAGAAAATACAATTTGGATCAGTCATCTTAGTACGATATAGAATTTACCAATCTGTGTAAAGAATCATAAAGAGAAATCGTTTCTCTCTTATTATTCCACATTTGCCAGTCACTATTTAGAAATATTCTCCACTCCTTGAGTGAGAAGTTCGGATCATTCTGGTGGTTAGCCAGACAACTCTCATAAGAATAATGCGCCTTTATAAATGCGAAACATTCTGTACTGACCGGAGTCCCATTAACACAACTATTACAAATGTTGCCCTGGATATCCACTTCATTTAATTTCGGCTCCCGGCAAGATGACAGGCTGTCTATTAAGTCCTGGCAATTCGCTTCTAAGTTCTCATACCCAACTTCCTTGTTCGGGCTCACACACTTAGGGTAAAGAGAGGGGGTAAATGTATAGTTTCCTGAGGTTTCTAGATAACCAGAGCATTCATTCTCCTTGAAGCTAATAATTTTGTACGGGTAGGAGTTACTTATCTTTCCTGAAGTAACAATGGCGCTTTCTCCAGGTTGTAAGACTATGTCAGTGAGGTGTGGGTATGAAGAGATAGAGAGTACTCCGCGAGGTATGGTGCGGCTGTCCCTGGGATAATTCTGCGTATTACCACTAATTACGACTGTTCTAGTATCTTTAGCATTTTCTAGAGTCCAGCCAGTTATGTCTACTCCTGTCTGGCCTGAATTGTATAGGCTTACATACTCTTGGGAAGGATCTTCTGAGTATGATGCATTGCCTAGTTGTAGGTAAATATTTGGAGAATACGTGGAGCTCGGCTCTCCGGAACCGCTTCCATATCCAGTTGGATAACTTATATATGTGTTTGTATCTGTATTTATACTGGGGAAGGCTCTCGGAGGAGTAGGACCCTTAGACGGGATGACAAGTACGAAGATAATTAAAGATAGAAAAATAAGTATCATCACAGGTTCCCATATAGATCCCCTCTCACGTATACTAGGCATTACATAATGATATCAAACAAATATATATGCATGATAGAATACCGGGATGAAATTTCAGTCTCTCCTTGAGAATCTGTTAAATGAGCGTGGTATCTCGCCCGAAAATAGGGAGGAATTTTTAAACCCAGACTGGAGGAAGCTACACGATCCACTCCACTTACCAGATATGGTGAAAGCTCGTGACAGAGTGGTGGATGCCATGAAGAAGGGTGAACACATCTTTGTCTTTAGTGACTATGATGCAGACGGCATACCTGGGGCAGTAGTGCTCTCAGACTTTTTCAAGCGGGCCAAGTACGATAATGTGTCTTTCTATATACCCCATAGGCACGATGAAGGATTCGGACTCTCAAATGATGCTATAGATGAAGCAGAGAGACGAGGAGCACAGGTTCTCATAACCATAGACTGTGGCACGACAGATGTGGAAGAGGTGAAGTATGCTAAGGATAAAGGAATAGATGTCATCATCACTGATCATCATGAGCAAGGTGCTAAACTACCCCCAGCACTTGCCCTCGTAAATCCAAAACTTAAAAAGTCCAAGTATCCGTTTAAAAATCTCTGTGGTTCTGGTGTGGCCTTCAAGCTTGTGCAAGCTATTTTGGATAAAGAGAGATTCGGTATCAAAGAAGGACAGGAGAAATGGTCCTTGGACATGGTGGGTATCGCCACACTCTCAGACATGGTGCCGCTTGTAGGAGAAAACAGAATTTTAGCAGCATTTGGCCTTCAGGTCTTGCGCAAGTCTCCACGTCCCGGACTCCAAGCTCTCCTTAGAAATTTGCGCATGGATCAGAGGAACCTCACAGAGGATGACATCGCCTTTATGATCACTCCACGTATTAATGCCGCCTCACGCATGGGCGTACCCATGGATGCTTTCAAACTTCTCTCATCTACAGATCCTAGAGAAGCCCAAGTCTTGGCACTTCACCTGGAGAAAATAAATAACGAGCGCAAGGGCGTAGTAGCTTCACTTGTGAAGGATGCCAAGAAACATCTCTCAGGGAGAGAATTAAAAAGTGTCATAGTTATAGGAAATCCTGAGTGGAGACCAGCCCTGCTAGGACTTGTGGCGAACACACTCTCGGAGGATTATAAGAGACCGGCCTTCGTCTGGGGCAGAGATGGTGATGGGGTGCTCAAGGGTTCGTGCAGATCTTATAATGGTTTCGACACCCATAGACTCATGACAGAGGCTGAGGAATTATTTATAGAATTCGGTGGGCATAAAGAGGCAGGAGGATTCGCCGTGACGCTTGAGAATCTGCAGTTCCTCGAGGGTAGGCTCTCGGAGATTCTTGACACATTTGATACTAGAACAGAGGAGGAAGAAACTTCGGTAGAGCTTAATCCTGAAGATGTATGCGAAGATCTTTGGAAGACTATTTCGGTTCTGGCTCCATTTGGTACTGGGAATCCTAAGCCTATTTTTAAAATACCGGCAGAAATCTTAAGTGTCCGACAGTTTGGCAAGGAGGGGAATCATCTGGAAGTGAAGCTCTTTACCCCAGCACGTGAAGTGAAGGCCATCGCCTTCTTTGCTACACCTGAGTCATTCTCAACTCTGGTTAAAACTGGCTCCAAGACCACTCTCCTAGGTCACATGGAGAAGTCTTACTTTATGAACCGTCCAGAACTCCGAGTAAGGATTATCGATATTGTGTAAACAAAAAGCCCTCAGTATTCTTCGGGCTCTGGTGTAATTCGCAATATCTTGAGAGATCGGTCGGCAGAAATTTTCCTGACTAGGTCGTCGAGAGTGATCTTCTTTCCGAGCGATGCTTCGCAAAGAACCCTGAGGATTTGGACATCTCGGTCATACTCGCTTAAGAAGTCGAGCCCTTTCTCCTCAGACAACACCATCATATCGAGAGGAGCAGACTCTTCAACGACCGCTGCCAGAATTCTCACTCTGTGGAGATTTGCCCTGACCATTTCATCGACGCACAAGAGACAGGCTGAAGTATCATCGCTGTATCCTTGATGAGGATGCTCATGTTTTAAGCAGTAGTACCCAGATTTTCTGGCGCACTCGAGGCAGACGAGACTTTCCAACCTGCCACCCTGTTTAAGTGGGATAAGGACGATCAATTCCCCTATGTCCTCATGACAGCTGTCGCATTTCATGCTCCCTCCAGTCTGGTTCTGCCCTCACCATATCAAAAATCCAGGACATTTCCATCTGTTATACTTGGCTCATGTTTACGATTTTTACCGACGGATCCTCAAGAGGGAATCCTGGCCCGGGTGGTTGGGGAGCCATAATTGCAGATAACAAAGAAGTAATGGAGATCGGCGGAGCGGCTGAGCACACAACGAATAATAAAATGGAGCTTACGGCGGCTATTGAAGCACTTAAGTCTCTGAGTAATATAGAATCGGTGACTTTATATACGGACTCGGAGTATGTACTCAAAGGAATTACAGAATGGGTCCATACTTGGCAGAAGAAGGACTGGAAAACGGCCGCCAAGAAACCGGTGGAGAACCAAGAGCTCTGGTGGGCACTCATTAAAGCTTCTGAAGATAAGAATGTAGAGTGGAGGCTGGTGCGCGGACACGAAGGAGTGGAGGGCAATGAACGCTGTGATGTCATTGCCACTTCGTTTGCAGACAGAGAAATAGTAGAACTCTATAAAGGCAGTCGTGAAAAATACGGAATCAATCTCGAAGCGTAATAATTTAATTTTAGTTTGCCTCTGGGCATTCATATTGGGAGTTCTTGTTTCATCTTTTATAAAAGTTTCTCCGGTTATATGTATTCTGCTTTTTATAATTGCATGCGGGGTTTATTTATCGGAGAAAATCTGGAGTGGAGAGGTGAAGAGAGAAATATTTTTAATCACATTAACAATTATTTTCATAAGTCTTGGCTCCTTCCGATACGCAGTTAAAGATTTTCATGAAGAAGTTGTACCAAGCTTGCATGGAGTAGTGTTAAGCGAGCCGGAAAGACTAGATAATTCCACCAGATTTATACTTAAATCAGAAAACCAGGAGAAAATTCTCGTAAGTACAGACATGTACAGTGAGGTTCAATACGGAGATGAGGTAAGTATAGAGGGGAAGTTGAAAAAACCTGGAGTTATTACTGACGAGAGTGGTAGAGACTTTGATTATGGAGCTTATTTATCCAAAGATGATATCTATTGGACGACAAACTTCGCCAGTGTATCTGTCATTTCACACAGCAGTGGTAACTTTATAAAAATCTTTTTGTTTAAAGTTAAAAATAAATTTGTAAGTAAGATAAAAGAAATTCTCCCAGAACCACAGTCGTCATTACTTGCGGGGCTTATAGTGGCAGGGAAGGAGGCTCTGCCTGGTGGAATCTTGGATGAGTTCAGAAGGGCTGGGGTAGTGCACATTGTGGTCCTCTCGGGTTACAACATTACTATCATTGGAGAATTCTTTCTCGCTCTCCTTGGGTTTCTCTCACTTAAGAAGAGAACTCTCTTGGCCGCACTCGGGATAATCCTCTTCGTGGTCCTAACTGGTGCTACTGCCACAGTAGTGCGTGCAGGAGTGATGGCACTCATTGTCCTTCTTGCCAGAGTGCTTAAGAGAAATTATTCTCCCTCACGTGCACTTCTTCTTACTGGAGTCTTCATGCTAGTAGAGAATCCGAAGATTCTTGTCTTCGACTCTTCCTTCGAGCTTACATTCCTCGCCATGATCTCACTTATATACGTAGTACCCCTTTTCGAAGATTGGATCCGGAAACTATTGATCGCGACTTCCCCGACGCTTGACCGAGAGCAGGCAATAGTTTCTGGACCAATCGCCCTAATATCTGTAACTCTCGCTACTCAGATAGTGGTCCTTCCGTATCTTCTATATAACATTGGGAACTTCTCAACGGTATTTATACTCTCCAATCTCCTTATACTCTTAGTCGTGCCGTGGACCATGCTCGTAGGCTTCATTGCCACGATGCTCGCCTTTGTCTCTCCTATTGTGGCTTGGCCTCTCGCATTTATCTCCCATGTCCTACTCTCTTGGATCCTCGGCGTGGCTCATTTCCTTGGCAATCTCTCCTTCGCAAGTATTCAAATAAGCCACTTTCCCTTGTGGCTCACCCTCCTTCTGTACTTATTCCTGGTCCTCTTTCTTTTCTCTAAACGCCTTAGCCTGACTCTCAAACATCTCTTTATATAAGCCATTATGCTTCAAGAGTTCTGGGTGGGTTCCCGTCTCTTTCACTGTGCCGTGGTCGAGAACGATAATCTTGTCTACATTTTGAGTTGTGTTAAACCTATGAGTGATTACGATGAGAGTGTTATTTCCTACGGCATTTTCCATTTGCTCAAATATTTTCATTTCCGAGAGAGCATCAATAGCTGCTGTAGGTTCGTCTAAGACCATGATAAGAGCATTGCGGTATATGGTGCGAGCTAGGGCCAGTCTCTGTTGCTGTCCCTTGGAGGGTTCTATTCCTCCTGTATATTCCTTTCCGAGTTGTTGGTCGTACTTATGTTCCCAGTTTTCGATAAACTCATCTGCTCCGGAGAAACTAGCTGATGTCTGTACATGAGACTCATCTAGCTCCTCGGTAACACGTCCCATGGCGATAGCCTCTTTAGCCTTAAAGTCGTAAGTCAGATAGTCCTGAAGAAGTACGGATAAATATGAACTCCATTCATCTAAGTCAATCTCTTTTAAATTGACTCCGTTTATAAATATTTCGCCTTCTGTAGGATCGTATATGCGCGATAATAGTTTAATGAGAGTGGATTTACCGGCGCCATTCATGCCCACAAGTGCAACTTTCTCTCTGGGACTAATGTGGAGGTTCACATCTCTGAGTATCCAATCCTCACGGCCGGCATACTTGAAGCTCACATTCTTGAATTCAATCTCAGGTGGAGTTGTGAGGTGGAGGTGCACAGGATGCTCGGGCCTTTTTATGTAAGGCTTTGTGTCTAAGACTTGGAAGATGTCACTTAGATATAAATTTTTCTCAATTTGGATTGCCAGGCGTGCCAGGAGTGTGTTAATCGATCCAACCAGAGCGCCGAGTGCACTGATAACGAAGACTAGAGTGCCGATGCTGATACTTCCTAACAGAACTTGTCTTATGATAAGCCACAAAGAGAATCCGAATCCTGTAGCAGAGATGATTGCGGCAAGACTTTGAAATATAAATCTTTCTGTATCCAACTTCTTGTTGTCCTCGATGAAAGATCTTAGTGCATTGTTTATTGTGTCTAATATTTTCTTCCCGTTTTGAAGTAATTTAATCTGAGTTACTCCTGTGCGAGAGGTCACATGGTAGCGCATGTGTGCATAAATCTTTTGTCTATCGCTGTGTTCTGCCCATATACCCCAGACTTTGTAGCCGTATTTCCTCTGGACAATGAAGCTCGGCATGGAAGCAAGCAAGATGATGGCATATATATTCCAGCCAATGGAAGCGGCCACAAAGGAAGATATGATAGCCAGCGCAAGATTTGAAATGATAACAAATTGGTTTTGTATTATTTCAAGTATTGGTCCGCTGCTGCCCTGGCTAAATGCTCTGATTAGTAAGTTCTGGAATTCAGGATTCTCGTAGTGACCCAAGTCTATCTCTGTACGCTTCTTAAAGATGAGTAAGTCCAAGGCATGACCGGCTTCATCTCTCCAGACCTTGCCGAGGTAAAGTTCAGTGACTCCCACTATGCGTATACCTGCCCAGATTGCCGCATATGTAAGAGCAAGAAAGATGATTGAAGAGGTTGTGCCTGCATGAGAGGCGCTTTTGACAATCTGGTTTACTATATTTCCAAGGATCTTAGACTGTAGAAGGGGAGCCAGACCACCGATGATGGTTACAGCTAGAATTCCCCAGGTAAGCTTGGGTAAATATTTAAAACTTAACCCCAGAGCTCTGGAGGTGTTTTTGAGGAGAGTTGAGAATTTTCCCATAGAAAAAATAATCGAAAAGTAAGCTCAAGCATAGCTACTTTTTGACATAAAATCAAATTATTGTACTTTCAGGGACTACTTACTGAGCACTATGGGCATTTTTGAAATTCTCCTCGCAGACTCCCCAGTTGAGGTTCTCGAAGAAAGCATCAATGTACTTACCCTTACCAGAGGCACCGTAGTCTAGGATATATGCATGTTCCCATACATCTAAGGCAAGGATTATGGGTAGAGTGACGAAGTGACCTTGATGCTGTTCTCCAGAGAAGCCTGCCAGGATCTGTCTTGATTTAGGATCCCAGTAAAGGATGGCCCAGCCAGGACCACGCATTGATCCAATATTTTTCAAGAGTTTCTTAATTCTTTCTTCTGGGTTCTCTGAAGGGTATGTTTCATTTATAGCTTGGGCAAGTGAGCTATTAGGATCTAAGGGTTTAGCTCCACCTTGAAGCTCGGCGAAGTAGTATTCATGAAGTCTCATACCGCCGAACTCGAATGAGAGTCTACGTAGAAGCTCCGATATGGCATGCATATGCTTCTCACTCTCTGGCATAAGGGCACTCATCTCGGCATTCAAGGCACCAAAGTTCTTTACATATCCTGCATAGAGGCCTAAGTGTTCCTCAACACTTTTCTTAGAGATTCCTTTAAGCTCCGGTATATCGAATTTTTGTTCTGTAAATGTTTTCATAATAGTGTAATTATACTATATATGCAGACGTGGAAGACGGTCTCGAATTACTGGAAGGAAGTATTGGTCGCAGGGCTTATATTAGGAAATTTACTCGTCTGGTTTCTTGTGTGGCAGAAGCGGCCATCGGATCTCTTGCATGTTTATTTCTTTGACATCGGACAAGGTGACTCGATATTTATAGATTCACCCACACACGGCAGGGTCTTACTCGATGGTGGGAGAGATAAAAAAGTTTTAACAGAGCTCGGTAAAGTTCTCCCACTTGGTGATAGACGCATTGATGTAATGATTGAAAGTCATCCTGATGCGGATCACATTGGGGGACTTCCGGCGGTCGTAGATAACTTTAATGTCGGTGCGTTCTTAGAACCTGGAGTTGAGTCACCGAATAAGGTTGATAATGCTCTCCATGCACGAGTGAAGGAGAAAAATATTCCGGACATACTTGCCAGGAGAGGAATGGTGGTAAACTTCGGAGATGGTGCGAAGCTACAAATACTTTTCCCAAACACTGATGTATCTAATTGGGAGACGAACGATGCATCTATAGTGGCCAAGCTTGTGTACGGAGATAAATCTTTCTTACTCACTGGAGATTCAACGAAGAAATCGGAATACATTTTACTCGGATTAAATTCAAATATTTTAAATTCAGATGTATTAAAAGCTGGGCATCACGGCTCTCGCACATCTACATCGCTCACTTATGCAGAAGCTGTCTCACCTCTGTATGCAGTTATCTCAGCGGGGAAAGATAACTCATACGGGCATCCTCATCAAGAGACATTGGATACATTAAATAAAGTTGGTGCAAAGATTGTTTCAACTATAGATCTCGGCACCATTCTGTTCGAAACAGATGGGAAAACTTTAGTACTGAAATAAGAAAGGCGCCTAGGGGTTACTAGGCGCCTTTATGGCTTTCTCAATCCTCTCAATGGATTGCTGGCAGAAGTAGTTGTAGAAACCTCCTACCGTAGTGAGAGCCAATAAGCCGAGCGTGATCGCGAGCCAAAGCGGTAAGTGCATTGTGCTCCTCACGATGGGGTCTTTTTACATACTATACTAAAAAACAGCGTTTGTCAAGTGTCAGATTTGAGCGGTATTTATATCACCCCAGCGCGCTTAAGTACTGAGTGAGCACCCCGCTTATTTATAGTCTTTATGGCCCGAGTCGAAAGAGTGAGGGTAATAGTCTTCTTAAGTTCTGGTATGTAAATGCGCTTCTTCTGGAGGTTGGGATACTTTCTGACACGTCCAGTTGGGTTGAATTGGGTAGCACGAGTACGGTTGGAGTAGCCTCCACCCATGCGAGAGCCCTTATTTAATACTGGACACACCTTAGCCATAGTCGAGATACTTTAACACAAACCTTCATGCTTGCAAATGTTCCATTTAAAGGCTTATATATAGCCAGAAATACAAACCTGAGGCAAGGGAAAATGTATAGAATTCAGTTTCTGCTCTACTTACTGTTCACTCCCATAGTTGGCTGGACGCTACGCCATTATGGATATAGTGGATCCATAGCCTGGGGTATTGTATGTGCTTCGGGTCCTATTGCTGTTCTTCTGACCTATATGCTCAGGGTCGAGGAGGCAGACAGGGTCTCCATGGGCACAGGTAAAATAGTAAGGCCGGATGATTAGTCCGGCTTTTTTATTTCTCTTATATATTTCTTATATATTTCTGGCATATAATAGCTAAATGGCTTTAGATTTTGTGTTTCAAGTAGCGATACTCCTTATGTCTGTAGTGGTACACGAAGTGGCCCATGGTGTTATGGCGGATAAGTTGGGAGATCCCACAGCTCGGTACCAGGGGAGGCTTACCCTAAACCCTATACCGCACATCGATCTCTTCGGCTCTATAATAGTGCCTCTTGCCTCATACTTTACAGCGGGGTTCATATTCGGGTGGGCGAAGCCTGTGCCTTATAACCCCCACAACTTACGTCCGGGTAAATTTTCTGAGCTTCTAGTGGCTCTGGCAGGACCTCTTGCAAACTTCGCCATTGCTATCATCTTCGGCATACTGATTCGAGTTGGAGTTGGTGAAGGGTATAGTCAGGCCTTTATAACCATTACTTCATCCATCGTCTATTTAAATGTATTACTTGGGATATTTAACTTGATGCCCATTCCACCACTAGATGGATCGAAGATCATATACGCACTCTTCCCAAGCGTCTCAGAGAGGATGAGGAGCATGTTCGAGAGGTCTGGCTTTACCCTGGTTATCCTCTTCGTTCTCTTCTTCTCTTCTTTTATATCGCCGCTTGTCGCTCTGGTCTTCCGGCTTATCACAGGGTTGCGTGGTTAGGGTCTTTAATGTAGAGTAAGGACTCCCCATTGGGGCTTATTTTGTAGAGATATGTCCACTATTAACCAACTGGTTAAGAAGAATAGAAAGAAGTTCCACCGCAAGTCCAAGTCGGTGGCACTTACTCGTGGATTCAATGTTCTTAAAAACCGCCCCGTCTTTTATAACTCTCCGTTTAAGCGTGGAGTCTGCATCAAGGTGACTACTAAAACTCCTAAGAAGCCTAACTCCGCTATAAGAAAGATTGCCCGTGTCCGCCTTACTAATGGCCAAGAAGTGACTGCATACATTCCTGGTGAGGGCCACAATCTCCAGGAACACTCAGTGGTTGTGCTCCGTGGTGGTCGTGTGAAGGATGTCGGCCTTCGTTACACTATCGTGCGCGGAATCCTCGACACTCAAGGAGTGGAAAAGAGACGCAAGGGTCGTTCACAGTACGGTAACAAAAAGCCTAAAGGGAAATAAAATATGAGACGTAAACTTAAAACAAAGCCAAAGATTCAACCAGATTATACCTACGACTCAGAGAAGGTGTCTAAGTTTATTAACTATGTAATGCAGAGCGGCAAGAAGAGTACTGCGCGCGGAGTTGTTTACCGGGCCTTTGAAGATATAAAAGAAAAAACCAAGAACTCGAGTCCCTTAGAAATATTTGAAACTGCTCTCAAGAACACGGGCCCTACTATGGAAGTACGTGCTAGACGAGTGGGAGGTGCTAACTATCAGATCCCTCGTGAGGTTAGACCAGAGAGGAGACAATTCTTAAGTATGAAGTGGATCGTCGATGCTGCTAGAAATGGTAAGGGTAAGCCCATGCATGTGAAGCTTGCAGATGAGATCATCGCCGCATCAAATAATGAAGGCGAAGCAGTTAAGAAGAGAGAGAATACTCACAAGATGGCAGAGGCGAATAAAGCATTTGCGCATTTCGCCTGGTAATTCTATGGAGGGCAGATTACGTGCGGAAGGCTATAATTGGTATCGTCGCTAGTAGATAGGATTCCGTCTGGGCCTGCTGTAACCACCAAGTCTGGTCGACAGTCTGTGGTACCAAACTCGTATTCATTTTCATCAAGAGTATAAGGAGTGCCCCAGGGGTCCATGGGAGGATTAGAAAATCCTATTTTCAGCCAAGCTTGGGCATTAGCAGCTAGGGCGCCGGGCTGGTTATTCATTGGAGTGGCATTTGAAAATCCACAATCCGTACAACTAGATCCAGTAATATCTTTAAGAAGTTTTACATCTGACTCCGAAACACCCACTTGGTCTTGAATACTTTTAAAGTCAGCCTGCACCCTTTTCTTCTTAGAAGTTTCTCTAGCCTGAGATAGTCCTCCAATGATAATTGTTGAGATAATACCAATTATGGTGATGACAACCAGAAGTTCTACTAGAGTTAAGCCACGAGATCTCATTAAGATCCATGATACTTCCGATGCCACTTCTTTGTCTATGATTTGCTTAAAGGGCCAGATTATCGTATTATCATGCAAGCAGAAATCCTCTGCATTTTTTATTCCTTAATATATTATGGAAAGAGATTACCCACTAGAAAGAGTCAGAAACTTCGGAATTATTGCCCACATCGACGCAGGGAAGACCACTACCTCTGAGCGTGTGCTTTTCTATACTGGAGCACAGCATAAGATTGGCGAAGTTCACGAGGGTGAGACTACTACAGACTGGATGGAACAGGAGAGAGAGCGCGGTATCACTATTACCGCAGCAGCCATTACTTGTTTCTGGAAGCCTACATATATAGAGACTCCTCATGCTTCACAAGAAAAACAAAACAAATTTCGTTTTAACGTCATCGACACTCCTGGTCATATCGACTTCACTGTAGAAGTGAAAAGATCTTTGCGCGTACTCGACGGAGCTGTAGTTGTCTTCGACGGGGTGGCAGGAGTGGAACCCCAGTCAGAGACCAACTGGCGTTATGCCGAAGAGGCCTTGGTACCTAGGATCTGCTTCATAAATAAACTCGACCGCACCGGTGCATCATTCGAGCGTTCATACAAGTCTATCCTCGACAGACTTTCTAAGAAAGCTGTACGTATGCAGATCCCGGTCGGAGAGGAAGACAAGCATGAAGGAGTAATCGATCTCCTCACCATGAAGGCTTATTACTTCGAGGGCAACATGGGTAGTATTGTGATTCCTAAAGAGATCCCAGAGAACCTTAAAGCCGATGCAGAGAAATACAGAGGAGAACTCATTGAGAAAATTGTGGAGAACGATGAAGCACTCATGACTGCATACCTTGAAGGCAAGGAGATCTCCCTCCCTTTACTCAAGGAAACTATGCGCAAGGCAGTGATCGAGAATAAAATTTTCCCTGTTCTTACCGGATCAGCTCTTAAAAATAAAGGAGTCCAACTCGTTCTTGATGCAGTGGTCGACTATCTCCCTTCTCCACTCGACATTCCTCCGGTGAAAGGTATCGATCCCAATACTGGTGAGGAGATCCTGCGTCATGCTAGTGATGAGGAGCCCTTCTCAGCTTTGGCCTTCAAGCTCCAGGCGGATCCATTCGTAGGACAACTTACATTCTTCCGTGTTTATTCTGGATCTATAGAGTCAGGTACGTATTTATACAACTCAACTACTGGTACTAGGGAGCGTCTTGGTCGCATCGTCCGTCTCCAAGCTAACCAGAGAGAGGAAGTTAAGAAGGTTTATGCCGGAGAGATAGCAGCTGCAGTAGGTATCAAGGAAGCTAAGACGGGTCACACCTTCTGTGATGAAGATAAACCTATCGTTCTCGACCAGATCACCTTCCCAGAACCAGTGATTTCCTTGCGTATTGAGCCGAAGACCAAGGCAGACCAAGAGAAGATGGGTATGGCACTTAAGCGTCTATCGGATGAAGATCCAACATTTAAAATTAAGTCCGATGCTGAGACTGGTGAGACTGTCATCATGGGCATGGGAGAACTTCATCTTGAGATCATTGTCGATCGCATGAAGCGTGAGTTCTCTGTCGAAGCAAATGTGGGCAAACCTCAAGTAGCGTATAAGGAAACTATTACTGGTGAAGCAGAAGTTGAGAATAAATATATTAAGCAGACCGGAGGTAAAGGTCAGTATGGTCACGTCCGAATCAAAATTAAACCTATGGAGCCAGTGGATCCTGAAGCCAAGGTTCCGAAAAATGTCCACCGAGATGAAGGATTTGAATTCGTCGACTCTATAAAAGGAGGTGTTATCCCTCAGGAATTTATCCCTGCAGTAGAGAAGGGCATTAAGGAAGCCATGGAACGCGGCATCCTTGCGGGTTATAAGATGACAGATATATCAGCCGAACTTCTCTTCGGTTCTTATCACGATGTCGACTCATCAGAAATTGCATACAAGATTGCCGCATCCCAGGCATTTCAAGAAGCTGCCAAGCGTGCCAAGCCAGTCATCCTCGAGCCAATTATGAAAGTAGAGGTAGTAGTTCCAGAAAAATTCATGGGAGACATCACCGGTAACCTCTCGGGTAAGCGTGGACAAATAGAAGCTATGGAAGATAGAGGAGAGCTAAAAGTCGTACGTGCGCAGGTACCTCTCTCTGAAATGTTCGGCTATGTCACCAACCTACGTTCTATGACAGAAGGTCGCGGGTCATCCACTATGGAGTTCGACCATTACGCTATTGTGCCGAAGAATGTGGAAACTGAGATCATTGCAACCAGAGCTGGAAAGTAAATGTAATCAATTTAGATGCTCCGCGTCTAGAAATACATGAAAGCAAAAAAAGTATCTGCATTAATTCTCATTCTTACTATAAGTTTTGCATTGGGAATTCAGGCTCAGATAAATAATCCCTTCTGTCCTACCTTAACTCAAGATCTCTATGTCGGTGTCCGCGACAGTAGTCCAGGCGGACAAGTGACCCAGCTTCAGACATTCTTAAACAATAAATACGGGCAACCAGTGACCGGTTATTTCGGTACTGTCACCAGATACAACGTAGTGAGGTTTCAAGCTGAAGTGGGGCTTCCTCAAGTGGGACGAGTTGGACCACTTACTCGCGCATCCATTGCCAAGGTTTGTGGTGGTACCACGACAGGCCCAGTATCCATTTCATCTCTTGTACCGACTCAAGGTCTAGTAGGTGCTCAGGTCACAATCACTGGTTCTGGGTTTACTGCCACAGATAACACAGTCCACTTCGGCTACGGCGTTGTCACGAATCTGACCTCAGTCGATACTACCCATATAACTTTCAACGTTCCATCATCACTTAACCCGGCGTGTTTCTACTCCACACCTGCGTGTCTCATACCAAGCCAAATCACTACACCTGGAAACTACTCAGTGTCGGTAAGCAATGCAAACGGTCAGAGTAATTCTCAAACATTTGCTGTAACTACTGGAACCCAGACTCAAAATGCTACTATCAGAATAAATAATCCAAATGGTGGTGAGACTGTGTCGTCAGGACAGAACTTGAATATTTCTTGGACTTCAAACAACGCTCCAAGCCAGAGTGCACTGGTGCTTGATCTTTATAGCGTGGCTGGAGTAAAAGTTGGAACCATTGCAGTAAGCTCGAATACTACGAGCTCCTCTACCTGGAGAATACCTACCGGAGGTACAGTATGTACGCTCCAGTTTCCTAATGGCTTATGCGGCCAGAGTTTATCCGGTCAGTACTATATAGAAGGCTCGCTTGTATCAGGCTCCGGCTTCGACCCGAGCCCCACCGTCTACTACAAGGCTGTCAGTGGTAATTTCACTATAAATTAGATACATATTCTGTGATATATTGGAGTCAATAATCCAATATGCCAGAGGAAGGATACAAAAAGACTGAAGAAACAGAAGAAACACTGGAATCTCTATCTCAAGCGGATTGGGAAGGAAAGAGCGCCGAAGAGCTTAAAGAAATTAAAGCGAAACTTGGACAGTACTTCGTACCAGGTGTAAGCGATGAAGATATAGAAAAGTTAAATGAATTGACTGGAGAAGTTGATCTTCTTATTGCCAAAAAAGAAAGCCAAAAAGAAGTGGAGAAGGATAGTGAGAAAGTCGCGGAAGAACTAGAGAAGGTTCCAGAAGTAGAACCAGAAGTAGAAATAGAGAAGGAAGAAGTACCGATAGAAGAGCGTACACCACAGAGGTCGGGCGGAAGTGGAAAGATAGAGATGGAGATTGATGAAGAAATATCAAAGCCTCTAGACAGATACTCAGAAGAAGGACTTCTAGATCACATCAACTGGCTTAATGACCAGCTTGGATACTTGGAACGAAAGAGAAATACAGCCCTCGCAGCTCGAGTAAGTGGACGCTTGAAGATTGCTATTGGCATGAGAAACGAGGAGATCAAAGCCGAGGAAGGTAAGGAAGTTAAGGAAGAACCTCATAAAGAACCCCAGCCAGTACTTAGTGAAGAAGCGAAACCAAAAGTAGAACCAGAGATACAACCAGAAAAACAAACAGAAATAAAACCAGAAGTTAGAGTAGAAACAGAGAAAGTGCCAAAGGCCGAAGGTGCTGAATTAGAGAAGCCGAAGACAATAGAAACTCCAGACGCCGAAGCGCAAGAAATTTTAGCAGCGGCAGTGACAGAAGATAAAGCCACTCCGGAACAAGCAGAGGTCATACAACAATTAGTAAAGAGGAGTTGGGGAAGTGTGGCCAAGGAATATGTCATGGGCCTCTCCATTAAAGAGATTGCCAAGAATATGGCTACAGGTGCAGTGGTCGGAGCGACGGTAAAAGTTGGTCTGCGGGCCGCTTTCGGCCTTGGAGGAGTTGCACTCAGCGCCACGGGAGGTGCCTTAGCTGCTCCAGGGAGAAAGCTTGCGGGAGCGGGTATAAAACAATTTCGTTACTGGCGAGCTGAGAAAATATTAGAAGGAGAGAAGGCCGGAGACATTTTAGAAAAGGTGAGGAAGGGTAAGTTAAGCAAGGTAGATGCACTGCTTCTCATAGAAGATCGCAAGACCAAGTTGAGATCGGAAATATTTAGGCGCGTAGGTGAAGATCTTATGAGCACAGGCGATCCTGAAGCGTTGAAGAGAGCTGAAAAACAGGAAGAAGAAATTTTAAATATAGAAGCCAAGCTAATCGAGAATAAAGAAGAGTTAGAGAAACTCAGCGGTTACGATAAGATACAAGAGTACATTAGAATTTCAAATACTACTGAAAGCATCACTGAAAAAGGTTTCCAGCGAATGGAAGAGTTGAGGAGTGAGGTGGCCAAGGCTTCTGGTCGTCGTATCAGCATGAAGGAAATTGGCAAGGCAGCACTCTGGGGAGCAGTCGGTGGTGCTGTGGGTTATACAGTCGCTCATGCCATATCCGGGCTCATCGGTCATACTCCGAGCGGCAGTGTGGGTGCTAAACCTCCAGCCGTTCTATCCCATACTCCTGCGCATCCTCCTGAAAGTATAAATACAGTTCCGATAAAAGTTACCCCGTCAGCTCCTGCCGTACCACCTATAAACTTCCATGCAGAAGCCGCTCCTCTTCCACATCCTCTGGTCCAAGTGGAAGCGAAGCCTGTTACCCCAGATGTATCTAACCTACATATAGATGTGCCAGCCACCCCTGAGGTAAATGTAAACATCCTCACTCCGCACGATATGGCGGGTGAACTGAAGATGGACGAAGTGACCTTCTTGAGCGCTGATCCGGCTCACACTACTGTCCGCGAGGTCATGAACTCTATTGTAGATGCTACCAAGAGCGGGCCGAAGGTAGATCTCGGACTCGCTATAGATAAGTTCGAGCCACAGGGTGATGAGTGGAATATGACAGTAGAAGACTTCTTGAAGGCTCATATACATCTCGCTCATGTTCCCAATGTTGAGACTCCGCACATCACAGCTCCGCCTCATGAGATTGCACATGTCCCGCACGTTGAGGCAGAACACGTTGTGCCGAAAGTAATTAAATTACCAGATGTAAGTACGCTGAAGGTTGGAGTTATCCCACAGGGAGAACCTCACATAGACGTTCATGCACCACATATTCCAGGAGTTCGTCAGGTATTTGCCGAAGGTTATGCTGCAAATGCAGAAGTATCACAGACTCTCCACACACCAGACCTTCCTCCTGAAGTGGAGCCAGCTATCCCAGATGTCTTCAACCCACATGTAGACGTGTCACATACTCCAGGGGTTCGTCCAGCATTTCCTGAGGGTTATAGAGCGAATGAAGAATTATCTAAGACCTTGCACACATCAGATCTTGTACCTGAAGGGGTTCCGTCTTATTTACAAAATATCAATCAGAATGATTTGTATAACTCTAATGAAAGAATTTCAGAATTTCTCCGAACACCCTCACTTAATACAGAAGTAAGACCAGATCAGTTCTGGAATGTACCAGAAGTGGTATCGATACCACATACTCAGGCAGAGAAGAGTATGTTCGACTGGTTCCTCTGGGGAGGAAGAGCTGCTGTGGTAGGTGGGATAGGAGGAGTAGGGTATGGAGCAAGCAGAATAGAAAAGCAGAGAAGAGAAAATAAAAAACAAAGTGAGAGTGTGGTTGCGAGGGCAAGTACTCGAGAGGAGATTCAGAAATTGACTCCAGCACAGAAAAATAAGAAGATCCAAGAAGCCCTTAAGTCCGCCGTCTCTCCAATGGACAGAAAGATTCTAAATAAATATTGGAAGTCCAAAAAGTATCAGCTAGCCTTCGACACTCTCGAGCTTGCTATGGATAAAAGACGGGGAGTAGATAAGGGCAAGAACAGACAAACTATACTGAAGGCTGCAGAAATGATGTCCATGCTCCCGGGTACGGAGAGTGCGTACAAGGAATTTAAAAAGAGAATAGGTATAAAGAGATCTGCTAGAACTAGAACAACTTAACATGACCACCTCACGCACAAAAGCAGAAGACTTCGTAAAAGAACTTGGTATAGAGACCCAAGATAAGGATTATATAAAGACCTTGAAGGCACTCGAGGGCCGCTTCGACGAAGTGGTTCTAAAGACTGTTCTAGCTCGTTTGAGTGATGAGGAGTTCGCACAATTTAAACTTGCTTTAAGGAGTAAGCACCCGCAAGAAGAGATCGCCGCCATAACTGCTCGTGTCCCCGGGCTCGCAGATGATATTGAGATAAGACTTACAGACGAGTACCGTCTGATGCAGAGTGTTTTGAAAAAGGTTTAACAGTTTTCCTTTCCTCCCGGTTAGTGTAGAGTCTCTAAAGAATTTCCCCGAACCTCTATCCGGAGACACATGTCTACTCACAGCGCTGACGATGAGCCGCTCACTGATTCTGAGTGGGAAAGGATTAGTGCCCTATTCCCACACCCCGGTGATGTCTCACACTTGGTGGTGACTGAGCTCCGAGACAATGGGTATGTACCGATTGAGGCATATCCAGGTCTGACCGAAGCCCTCCTGGGACTCATGAATGTGAAGCTAGAGGAGGCGGGAATGGCCTTACGCTTCGTGGCTACCCCGGAGGAGTTCGGTTTCAATGAAAGGACACTCGATATCAAGCGCATCCGATAAAGGTGCGTTTTTAATTGGTAAAAAGTCCTTAAAACCATTGACTATTCTGGATCCTCGGGCTAATATGTCGCTTACGCGTTATACGCCGTTTTAGTCTGATCTTTGAGTATTTCCTCATAGTTTGACTCTAAAATGGCTATTCGCATTACAAACCTAGTTGCGGGCCGAAGAAAGATAGTGTTCTCGCGCGCTTTCTTTGTCTCGTCACTCTTAATTATTTATTAATATGGCAGCAGAATTCGATCGTTCCAAGCCACACGTTAACGTAGGAACCATTGGCCACGTTGACCACGGCAAAACGACTCTCACCGCCGGCATCCTCCACGTCCTTGATATGAACAAGGATAAAGGTTATGGAGCCAAGGTTGAGGCTATTGACCGCATTGACTCAGCACCTGAAGAGCGTGCTCGCGGTATTACTATTGCCCTTCACCACTCCGAATACTGGACTCCGGCTCGTCACTACGCTCACATCGACGCTCCAGGACACGCAGATTACATTAAGAACATGATTACCGGTGCCGCTCAGATGGACGGCGCAGTACTAGTGGTTGCAGCAACTGACGGCGTCATGCCTCAGACTCGTGAGCACATCCTCCTTGCTAAGCAAGTTGGTGTACCTAAGATCATTGTCTTCTTGAACAAGGTAGACATGGTTTCCGATAAGGAACTCGTCGACCTGGTGGAAGAGGAAGTTAGAGATCTTCTTACTAAGTTCGACTTCGATGGTGCTAATGCTCCAGTTATCCGCGGCTCAGGTCTTAAGGCCCTTGAAGCTAAAACAGTAGATGATGAGTATGCGGTCAAAGTTATGGAGCTTGTAAATGCGCTCGATACTTACATTCCTACTCCTGTTCGTGAGACTGATAAGCCATTCCTCATGCCGATAGAAGACATCTTCTCTATTGAAGGTCGTGGAACTGTGGTTACCGGTCGTATCGAGAGAGGAACAGTGAAGGTTGGTGAAGAAGTTGAGATTGTGGGACTTAGAGATACTCAGAAGACAACTGTTACTGGTATTGAAATGTTCAACAAGCAACTCCAAGAAGGCATTGCCGGAGACAACGCAGGTGTGCTTCTACGCGGTGTAAAGAAGGAAGACCTCTCGCGTGGACAAGTTATCGCCAAGACTGGTTCAGTAACTCCTCACACAGAGTTCACTGCAGAAGTCTACGTGCTTAAGAAGGAGGAAGGTGGACGTCACACTCCATTCTTCACTGGTTACAAGCCTCAGTTCTACATTCGTACTACTGATGTAACCGGAGAAGTGACCTTGGCTCAAGGAGTTGAGATGGTTATGCCAGGAGACACAGCAACCTTCCAGGTTAAGCTCGTGGCGCCTGTGGCACTTGAAGACCAAACTCACTTTGCTATTCGTGAAGGAGGTAAGACCGTCGGTGCAGGTGTGGTAACTAAGATAATTGCCTAAACTTCGTACGATGGCTCCTAAGTCTACAAAAGCGAAAAGTACAGAGAAGAAAGCACCCAAGAAAGCTTCTAAAGGTGCTGAGGTTACCTCTCGTCTCCGCATTCGTGTCAGAGCTTATGAGAGCAAGATCCTCGATCTCTCAGTGAAGCAGATTATAGACACTGCACTCCGCTATGATGCAGAAGTGCAAGGTCCCATACCTCTTCCCACTGAGATTAAGAAATATACGGTGAACCGCGCGGCATTCGTGTACAAAAATGCGCGAGAACAATTTGAGATGCGAATTCACAAGCGACTCATCGATATATTGAACCCCAACAAGGCCGTCATTGAATCCCTGACAAACTTAAGTCTTCCGTCAGGAGTGAATATTGACGTTAAGCTCATATAAGGTAAGGTAGTAGTCCAATGAAATTGCTTGCTAAAAAAGTAAATATGACTCAGATTTTCGACGACACTGGACGTGTTCAGGCCGTCACGCTCCTTAACGCACTCGATGAAGTAACTCTAGAAGAGGGTGAGATTGTGCGTGTCTCGGGAGTATCTAAGGGCAAGGGTTTCCAAGGTGTGGTGAAGCGCCATAAGTTCCAGGGTGGACGCCGATCACATGGCCAGAAGCACTCCGAGCGTGAACCGGGTTCCATTGGCGGAGGAGGACGAGCTGGAGGCAGAGTGGCTAAGGGTCTCCGCATGGCCGGGCGTATGGGTGGCAAGCGAGCTACAGTACTTAACCTCAAGGTGGTAAAGGTCTTGCCGGAGTCTAAAGAGATCTTCATAAGCGGAGCGGTGCCAGGACGCCGAGGTACAGTGCTTGAGATAAATAACTAGGATAAATTCATGGAAGCAGCAGTCTACGACATTCAAGGAAAGAAGAAGAGCATGGTTAAACTCCCTGAAGATGTCTTCGGTTTGTCTTGGAATGCTGATCTTGTAACTCAAGTGGCTAACTCCTTGGCCTCAAGTAAGAGAACCCCAGTAGCTCACACTAAGAATCGCGGAGAAGTTCGTGGAGGAGGTAAGAAGCCCTGGCAGCAGAAGGGTACTGGCCGTGCTCGTCACGGATCTACTCGCTCGCCCATCTGGGTAGGTGGAGGTGTGACACACGGTCCAAGGAATGAGAAAAACTATGAGAGAAAAGTTTCTAAGAAGATGAAGGCCAAGGCTCTCTACACTATACTCTCCAAGAAGTATAAAGAAGGAGAAATACTCTTCGTCGACTCTCTCGGACTTAAAGAGGCTAAGACTCGCGAAGCTGTGAAAGCCTTAAGCACTCTTTCATCTGTGAAAGGTTTCGAAAGACTTCTTAGTAAGAAGAATAATTCCGCTGTCATCGCGCTAGCAGATAAAAATCGTGAGACCCAGAGATCTTTCAAAAATCTTTCTAATCTGGAAGTACTCGAGGCGAGAAATCTCCACCCTCTCACACTTCTAGCTCATAAGTTTGTAGTGATCGAGAATCCAGAAGTTTCTCTAAAGGCTCTTCCTAAGTTGAAATAACATGGCTGACAAAAAGACTAAAAATACTTCTGCAAAGAAAGAAGATAGCAAAGAAGTTAAATCGAAGACAGTTCTCCTCGGTGCACGTATGACCGAGAAGGCAGCACTCATGGCAGAGAAATCTCATATATATGTTTTCAATGTGTTACCAACTGCTACCAAGAAAGGTGTCAGCGTTTCCATAAAGAATCAGTACAAGGTAACTCCGAAGAGTGTCCATCTTGCAAGAGTGCCCAAGAAGCCTGTCTTCATCCGCGGTAAATGGGGAGTGAAGGGAGGTGGTAAGAAAGCTTATGTATATCTTAAGGAGGGAGATAAGATTGATGTCATTTAAATATTGTTATTATTGTTATGAAAAAGTATAGACCAACAACCAAATCTCGTAGAATGACCTCTCATGTAGAGTTCAGGAAGTTTGTTACTACAGACGAGCCTTTAAAGTCTCTTACGCGCGGCTTCCGTAGAGCAAATGGTAGAAATAATTCTGGCATCATTACTACTCGTCACAAGGGAGGTGGTCACAAGAGACTCTACAGAGAGATTGATTTCATGTTCGAGAAGAAAAATATTCCTTTCTTTGTGAAGACTGTTGAGTATGATCCTAACCGATCAGGGTTCATCGGTCTTGTGGCATATAAGGATGGTGAGAGGAGATACATGCTTCTTCCTAAGACCGCCCGAGTCGGGGATTCATTCTTAGTTTCAGACAACGCACCGGTCACCCCTGGTAACAGACTGCCACTTAAAAATATTCCTGTCGGTACATTTGTATACAATGTCGAGTTAAAGAGTGGGGGTGGTGCGAGAGTTGCTCGCTCTGGAGGTAACTACGTAGAAGTTACTGCTAAGGAAGGTGGATACGTAGACATTAAACTCCCTTCTACTGAAGTGCGTAAAGTTCCAGAAAATGCATGGGCAACTGTCGGAGAAGTTTCTAATGATGAAAATCGTTTAACTAATCTTGGTAAAGCCGGAAGAAGTCGTTGGTTAGGAATACGTCCAACTGTACGCGGTACTGCTATGAACCCAGTTGACCACCCACATGGAGGAGGTGAGGGAAGACAAGGCAGAGGTCGCAGGAGAGCTATCTCTACTTATGGTAAGCCTACTGGAAAGGGACAGAAGTCACGCCGTGCCAAGAAGTACTCCAACAAGTTCATCGTCCGCAGACGCAAGGTCGGAAAAAAGTAAATAAGAAATAATAAAATAATAAAAAGCTCCAGGATCTGAAGCCTTTTGTTTATTAGTGCTATTATTTATGTAGGTAGTTCTTTCGCGGTTCTTAATCAGGAGGTTGTATGTCTAGTGCTATGATCCCTCGGAAGATTCGTCGACGTGTAGAGCGTGGAGCCAGAAGGCTCGACTATCAACGTCCTGGTTGGGAAAAGGAAATGGATCTTGAGCGTCTCGATATCAGAGACCAGAATGATTGTATCGCCGGTCAACTTGTTGGAGATTACGGTAGATATCATCGTCTCAATCTGCAAGGTACCAGTGAGCAGAACGGAATGATGGCGAGTAAAGATTCTTATAAAGAATGGGATTTTCTTACAAGGGCCTGGAAAAAGGAAATCAAACATCGTATTTCTAGGCCGCCAGTAATTGTGTCACCTCGGTGTAATGTTTTTAAGTTTTTGTGCAGCCTGCTCCCATTTGGGAGCTTTTTGTTGCAAATTTTATATAAAACTGTAAAGTAGCTTGCGTAAGGTCAAAGACAGAAGGCCAAGCTCAAAAAGCAGATAAGTCCTTCCGAGATAAACTCTAAGACCTTAAGGTCGACATTAAAAACAAGAAGCTAGCAGCTAATAGCTAGCACTTATTCAAATGGCAATTACTAAAGCCAAGAAGGAGAGCATTGTTACGAATTTATCCAAAGCTCTTAAAGGAGCTAAGTCACTAGTCTTCGTTAACTTCCACGGACTTAAGGTCTCCGATGCAACAAGCTTGCGTCGAATCTTAAAGAAGGAAGGAGTTTCTTACCAAGTATCGAAGAAAACTCTTACCAAAAGAGTCTTAGATGCAGAGAAGTTTACTGGTGCACAGCCCGAGCTTACTGGAGAACTGGCTCTGGCTTGGGGAGAGGATCTTGTGGCTCCTGCACGAGAGGTCTACAACTTCGGTAAGAAACTCGAAGGAGTAAAGATTCTCGGCGGAGTATTCGAAGGAAGGTATATGGATGCATCTGAAATGATTGGCATCGCCACTATCCCAGCTGTTCCAGTACTCAGAGGAATGTTCGTAAATATTGTGAATTCTCCTATACAGCGCTTCGCTATAGCGCTAAGTGAAATAGCGAAATCTAAAAATTAATTATTAAAGATATGGCAGACGAAACAAACGTAGTCGAGGAAGTCGCAGTACCTGCGAAGTTCCATAAGATCGTGAAGGAAATCGAGGATATGTCGGTGCTGGATCTAAATGAACTAGTGAAGGTCTTCGAGAAGAAGTTCGGTGTGTCAGCCACAGCGGTAGCCGCAGCTCCAGCCGCCGGAGGCGCTGAAGCAGCTGAGGAGAAAGCCACTGCAACAGTTGAACTTACTGACGGTGGTGCTAACAAGATTGCAGTTATCAAGGTGGTGAAGGAAGTTCTCGGACTTGGACTTAAAGAGGCCAAGGATCTCGTAGACGCAGCTCCAAGTCAGCTCAAGGCTGATATGAAGAAGGAAGAAGCCGGAGAGTTGAAGAAGAGAATAGAGGAAGCTGGGGGCAAGGTGACTTTGAAGTAATTCTTTACTCTCGTTCAAGAAAAAGAACAGTTTCTAAACTGTTCTTTTTCATTATTTATGTTCTGGTAATGCATTTTATTGTTGATTTCGCAGAATTTTTTGTACAATGTGCCCAATATACAACGATGAAATCTGTTTCTTTAATTTTCGGGAATGAAGCCAAGGTCAAGATGATGCGTCTCTTCGTCTTTAATCCTCATGAAGCTTTCGACACACAGACTATCATCGACAGAGTTAAGGAGAAACCCAAACTTGTAAAGTCCGAGATAAACAATCTCCTCAAGGCTAACCTCATCAAGCGTAAGTCTTATGTGAAGCAACTCAAGGGCAGGCCCGGGTCTGCCCCTAAGGCCATATCTAAGAAGGTTAAAGGTTTTATCCTTAATCCTCTCTACCCCTATCTTGCTGCTCTAGCTCACTTTCTCATCGACGCGGCCCCCATTTCTAAGAAGGAAATCATGGAGAAAGTGGGTAAGGCTGGGAACATTAAGCTTCTCCTTATTTCAGGACTCTTTATGCATGATCCTGAGGCTCGGGTGGATCTCTTAGTGGTGGGGGACCACATTCGTCAGGGTACCCTCTTAAACAATATTTCATACATAGAGGCTGAGCTAGGGAAGGAAATCCGCTATGCAGCCTTCGAGACCCCAGACTTCCAGTACCGCCTGGGCATTTACGACAAGCTGGTAAGAGATATCCTCGATTATCCACACCAGAAGCTACTTAACAAACTAGGAATCTAAAGGAGGTGTATAATTTAGGGGTACCTCTTTAAAGAGTGGTAATTATTAGCATAAATAGACAGTCACGAAATTATGTATGTAAGCACATGGGGAGACATGCTGACCTCCTCCTTCCAGGGTCTCTGGACGGGAGTCATTAGTTTTGTCCCCAACCTTGTCGTTGCAATAATCATTGTCATCTTAGGATGGCTCGTCGGTGCACTCTTCGGCCGAGCAATATGGCAAGTGTTTCGCTCCCTTAAGGTCGACGAAGCGCTTCGTCGAGCAGGATTCGAGACGTTTCTCCGTCGCGGCGGAATAAGTCTTGATGTAGGAGCCTTTATCGGAGGTTTGGTAAAGTGGTTTGTGATCGTGGTGTTTTTGGTCGCAGCCTTCAATGTATTAGGTCTTAATCAGGTGACTCTCTTCCTCCGGGAAGTTGTAGTTGCTTATCTTCCTCGTGTTATCGTTGCAGCTCTCGTCCTTCTTGTAGGAGGAGTAGTGGGAGATGTAGTAGAGAGAGTAGTAGTTACTACTGCCAAGACTGCTGGGGTTCACTCAGCACACTTCGCGGGCAGCCTCTCTAAGTGGGCCATATGGATCTTTGCAATACTCGTAGCTCTTTCACAGCTTGGCATTGCAGCAGCATTCAGTCAGACCCTCTTCACTGGTATTGTCATCGCAGTTTCTTTGGCACTTGGACTTTCATTTGGTCTTGGTGGTCAGGATGCAGCAGGTCGCTTCATTGAGCGCCTTCGCGGTGAGATGTCAGAGAGACACTAAAAGGTATTAAGCTAGATAATACCTGGATGGCATTAAAGGGCCCTTTCGGGCCCTTTAATGCATCTAAACTATGCTTGACATTCTATATATAATATGATAAACTATATAGAGATGGTTATTTCGTAGTCTACTCATATACACATAAACAGGGGGCTTCATGAGCGAGAAACTGAAGAATCTCTGCATTCGGCTTGAGAATCGCATTGCTTCGGCAATGTCTCTCTCAACTCACCTCGTTTCTGAAGAGGTGCGAATCACCCATGAGGAACTCAAGCGTATCGTTCGCATCTTCGATGATCCGAACGCCGCCATGAACAAGTACACGATTGAATCCGCGGGGACGAGAGCAGAGAGAGCACTCAATGAGCTCTGTAACCTGGAGCGCCGTTACCTCGTCTCTGCTTCGGTGGCTGCCGAGCTCTCAATCCGCATCTCGAAGATCGAGGTAAGGAAGCTTGAGACTTGGAAAAGCTTTCGTGCCTGGCGCAGTCTCGCCGCGAAAGTCTCAGGCAATGCGTCGACTCTGGAGATCCGTGAGGTTTACATGAATTTCCTCGGGATGCTCTCTACCGCGGAGAATGAGTCGATCACCGCACGAATACGCTCTGTCACCGTGCCACCACCGCCTGTCACCAAGGCGAAGAGCCGGCATCGTCGTAGCCTGTACGACGCCGAGCTTCGCAAGGAGATGAGGGGCAACAGTCCTCCCGCCGACAAGCAAGGTCACGGTAAGCGTGCGAAGGTGAAAGCGTAAAAGCATAATGGTCCTGCACTGAGACAAGGTCTTGCATGTGCGGGACCTTTTCTTTTATACCACTTGACTTTACACTTTTGGTGTGATAGCATAATAAAAGATAAGTATGTTCTAACTTGGTGGTTCACTTACATCCGGGCAATGCCCAGAGGTATCCATGTCCGAGGATCTTGGAGCCGTCGGCCGTGTACGCGAAGGGCGAGTTGACACTGGTACACCAGTCTTCAAGAACGAAGATCGGGTGAGTGCTGAACTCATCCGGCGAGCGCTCACGAACGCTGGGTTCGGTCTCGATGACGCACACTGGTTCACTAAGAATAAACCAGGGAGCGCTACGAAATTCGTAGTCTCCTTGGCCTTCTCAGTCTCCGATGCACCAATCACCGAATTCAATCGTGAGACGACGGAGGCGTTCAGGGAACTGGCCAAGACCGTGTGGTTCTGCCATGTGTGGCTGAATCCGAATGGCGTATTGACGATCAACTTCGTCAGTATCCAGGACAAGCCAGCTCTACAGAACCTCACTGTACGCGATCTTCATCTTGCACTCGTCCCTGCGACAGGCGGAGAAGCTCGTCTCGGTATACCGCTCGATAGCGTTCGTATCATCCTGGTGAAGTTCTTCTTCACCAACCCGAAACGGATTCCGGCGGGCATCAAGCGCATCGAGCGTCCTTCTGACGAGGAAATGGACAAGCGCCACGCTACACAAGTAGGCGGAGAGTAGACTCACCTTCTGAGTCCACCCCACAAGAATCCTCACGGATTCTTGTGGGGCTTTTTGTTATTTAGTTTTGTTCAGTTGAGAAAAATAATCCAAAGTTTTTTTAATCTCGCCGATTTTCAATGCAGATTTCACATCAATAATATTTTCACTTATCTCTTCGGGTTTCATTCCTGTCATAAGGTTTACAAAATGTGAAAGGAATGTAGTGGCGTACTCCCCTTTACCGAGTGTGAATTGCACTACTATTCCTTCATCTGTTATATCTGCTTCGTGGATTTCGGCTCTATCCATGGTCTCCACTTCTCTGTGACGTAGTTGGATGGATCTGAATGGTCTTAAATTATTCCACTCTGGAGGAAAGAGGTTGAGACCTTCTAGATCTTCACTATAAGGAAGCCAGTCATTTCTATCTGGACTTAAGAATAGGGGAAGCGAATGTGGAGGTTTTATCTTAGCCATGGCGTATGCGCTGAGTTTTCTGTTAAATAGCATGGAAGCCAGAGCACTTATCCAAAGCATTACTTGCTCTTCAACTTGTCTTAAGGCTCCGGAAAAGTCTCCCGGACTCTTTACTAAATGTTGAATAATTTTTATCTCGGTAGGAAATACGAGTGGAAATTCATTTAATTTTTCTAGAACTTTTTCCCAGTTTGGTGCTAGAGAGATAATATCCTCTCGCATTTTTATAAAATACGGGATCTCTCTCATTCCCGGATCGGAGATTACGCTTCTAACAGCTTTCTCATACTCTCCCCGGAGTATTAAGAGTGCCCATTTATAATTATTGAGCCTCGGTGTGCCGAATCTCTGTAGGTAGAAATAATTATAAAATCCTTCCTTCCTCAGACTCTTCAGGGATTCGAAAGATTCATTCATCTTGGATTTATTGTGAAGGTCCTCTCCGATACGCATCAGTATGGTAAAGCGATTGCCCAGAAGCTGACCCTTATTTAGGACTCCTTTACCAGTATAAATATCTTTGAGAAAGAAATGAGGAGAGTTTATCGAAAGTACTTTTTCTTTTGAGACTGATCTGATTGAAATTTCTTGTGAGGTTATGGCATCCTTGTCCTTTATCCCGGCATACTGAATCTTATCTCTAGTAACATTAAGTAAGGAAGAAAGTTCCTCAACGGCTTCTATGGTAGATAGACCACACTTCACCAATGTGGCATAAATAGTTTCTCCCGGTTTGTTCTCTAGGTTCTCGGAGTCCTCGCTTACTGTAGTTTGTCTCCCTGAACTGGTTATCTCTTCGACGATGAAATCGCTAGGTAGGAGCTTTAGGAATCCCTTGGCCAGAAGCTCTTTACCGGGTATATAAATACCGAGGGATTCCAGGGTTTTATTGTCGTCAACCCATGTTGTTTCAGGAAAAAGCTCCGGGTTTTTATTCCTCTCGGCTTCTATTCTAGCCTCCTGCTCTGACATAAGCTCTAAACGAGTCTTAGGCATACGGCCATCCTAGCATAGGTTAGGCTCAAATTTGACACTTAGGGCTTATTTATATAGTATCCCCT
>JAIFWJ010000003.1 GCA_019661865.1 Candidatus Parcubacteria bacterium | reverse complement strand
GGAAGGGTTATTATGGCGGTGGTGATAAATATATTTGTGCTGCAGTTACCAACCTAGAAGATCTTTTAAACTGGCTAAAGGAGCACGGGAGAGTGTAAAATAAGAATACATGTTTACAATTAAAAGATCAGAAAATAATCCTCTCCTTTCTCCGCGCAGAGAGCATCAGTGGGAAGCGGCTGCGACATTTAATTGGTGCCCAGTTAAAGATAAGAAGCTAGTTCATGTAGTATACAGAGCTCTTTCAGAAAGAGAGCAACTGGAAGAACCCAAGATTCATCACTCTATCATTGGACGTGCCACCACTAAAAATGGCATTGACTTTACAGATAGAGAACCTTTTATTTTCCCGGAAAAGGATTTTGAAAAATATGGTTGTGAAGATCCACGTATCACTAAGCTTGGCGATACTTATTATACTTTTTACACTGCTCTCTCTACTTACCCTTTTTCTGCAGAAGGTATAAAGATTGCCGTGGCATTAAGTAAAGACTTAAAGAAGGTGACCGCCAAGCATCTTGTTACTCCATTTAATGCCAAGGCGATGGCTCTTTTTCCTAAAAAGATTAAAGGGAAATATGCTGCCTTACTAACCATAGATACCGATCGCCCCCCGTCAAACATTGCCATTGCCCTATTCGATAAAATCGAGGACATGTGGTCAGGAACCTACTGGGATAAGTGGCTTAAGGATAAGGAAAGCCATTTTATAAACTTCCACAGAGCTACTGATGACCAAGTAGAGCTCGGAGCTCCGCCAGTAGAAACCAAGGATGGCTGGCTTGTTATATATTCCCACATCAACCATTACACAGATGATAGAAGATCCTTCGGTATAGAAGCTGTACTACTGGATAAAAAGGATCCCCAGCTTATAATCGGTCGTACTAAGGGCTCATTCCTGGTGCCGGAACTATTCTATGAGCAGACAGGTATGGTCCCAAACATAGTTTTCCCCTCTGGAGCATTGATCCAAGGAGAAGATCTACACATATATTACGGGGCCGCTGACACACACTGCGCTAGAGCCTCTATACACCTCGACGACCTCTTGAGGAGCATGCAGCCCGAGGCTCACAAGTTCGTGACTAGATTCGCAGGAAACCCCATTATCACACCCAGGAAGACCAAGGATTGGGAGGCCCATGGAACATTTAATCCTGCCGCCATAGAGTTAAAAAATGTTATTCATATACTCTACAGAGCCATGTCCCAAGACGACACTTCCACTATTGGTCACGCCACGACTAAAGACGGCTTCGTCATAAGTAAGAGAGATGACAAGCCTATATATGTTCCTCGCGCTGATTTCGAGAACAAGTATCATCCAGGCAACTCCGGTTGTGAGGATCCACGTATCGTTGAGATAGATGGCATTCTCTATATGACCTATACAGCATATGACGGATCTATGCCTAGGGTAGCTCTCTCAAGCATCTCTTCGCAAGATTTCATAGCCGGAAGGTGGGACAAATGGAGTATGCCGGTAATAATCACCCCACCAGATGTTCCGAACAAGGATGCATGTATCATCCCTGAAAAAACTAAAATGGGGTATGTATTCCTACACCGCATAAATGAAAGTGTATGTGCAGACTTACTCCAGTCACTTGATTTTAAAAATGAACGTGTGGAGAAATGCATTGAAGTTCTTTATCCTCGTAGAGGTATGTGGGATGGGAATAAGGTTGGTATATCCGGACCTCCGATAAAGACTCGCGCTGGATGGCTCCTCTTCTATCATGGAGTGTCAGAGACGGGCACATACAGGGTGGGAGCAGTTCTCCTAGACTTAAATGAACCCACTGTCGTACTGAGCCGCACTGCTGTACCCCTATTCGAACCACAGGAGGATTATGAGATAAAGGGTGTAGTACCGAAGGTAGTCTTCCCTTGTGGACAAGTTAAGAGAAAGGATAAAATCTTTATCTACTACGGAGGAGGTGACGACATTGTGGGAGTTGCCACAATGTCTCTGTCGAAACTTCTGAAGATCTTGACATGACAGACTTTATAAAGAAGAGGCTCATAATCTTTGATCTAGATGGCACGCTAGCTCAAAGTAAATCTTCAATTGACTCTGAAATGCAGTGTCTTATTGAAGAACTTTTAAAAACTAGAAAGGTTCTGGTAATCTCTGGAGGAAAATGGAGACAATTTAAAGTGCAGCTTTTAGACAAATTAAATTTAAGTCCTGAGCAACTTGTAAACTTATTTATTGCCACTGGGGGTGGATCGAGCATGTATAGGTTTGAAGAAGGTGAAGTCAGAGAAATGTATTCAAATGTCTTCGATCATGAAGAAAGAGAAAAGGTGCTAGAAGCATTTAAATATGCCATGGACGCCGCCTATGAGAAACCGGAAAAAACTTATGGGGATATTATTGAGGACAGAGGAAGTCAGATAACATTTTCAGGCCTTGGGCAGGAAGCCCCGTTAGAAGAAAAGAACAAATGGGATCCGGACAGAAAGAAAAGACAAGCTATTGTATATAAATTGATGGAGAAGATTCCGGATTTTGAAATCCACATGGGCGGAGCAACTTCCATAGATATAACCCAGAAAGGTAAGGACAAGGCATTCGGTATACGTAATGCCTCAGACAGACTTGGTATCCCTCTAGAAAATATCCTCTACGTTGGTGATGCACTGTATCCAGGAGGAAATGACGAACCAGCTCTTGAGACCGGAGTAGACTGCCAGGCTGTTAAAGATATCGAGAATACTAAAAGATTAATTAAAGAAATTATTTCCCAATAAAAAACCACCCTATTAGAGAGTGGTCACTCGAAGAGCACCCCTTGGTCGGAATGGGGAAATTCATCTTCCCCAGCCCATTTACGCGCCTTCGCTTTCGGGCCGCGTGAGCGTAAACTTCTTTTCAATTCAACCAATGACTCTTGACCCGTATGCGGCTTTGGGCGTTCGCTACGAATCTGAAGGAATCCTTGGTTGTACTGAGTGGCACTCGGCAGGCTCCACCTGCAGACACTTTCGACAGAACACTGACCACAAGTCGAGTTGTACTGACGAATTTTTTCAGGTGTCCACTTTACTCGTTTGGCCCATACTTCCGTAGCTCTGCCACGATAGCCACTGGTACTTGAGCTATTACCTTGACTCCGACTGCAGAAGTCACGAGACAGATACCACAATGCATTGGCTAGATCGAGAACATCCTCCAAGGTCTTACAGTACTTCTGGTAGAGACCACGTGCGATGGGTGAGACTTCGTAGAACTCATAACGCGCGCCGGGTCCCACCTCACTCATCTTGATCATCCCGGTTGAGGCCATGACACGTATGTTATGGGTATCAACTGGACCTGGATACATGAACGGCTCAATAAGTCCTGCATTGGTAAGGAAGTAGATGTACATACTAACCATCTTATGACGAAAGACCATGAAGCCTGTACGGCTATTGGGGTCCTTCTTCCCTTCCATGAAAAGCTTACAGAGCGCATCGTAATCCCCTGCCTCCTTGAAGATCTTCAAGGGATTCCCATCCCAGAAGCGAGCAAGTTTTTTGAAATTAAAATCCCAAAACCTGATCGTCTCTCGAACATTAAATCCCAAACCATTTTCTCTCAGGATCTTGTGCATCTTGGCACGAGCATTCATATGCTTCATGCTTGAATGCCTGAAGGTCTCTGGATCAAACATCCAAGGGTGAAGGTCATAAACGTGAGTAAGGCGGATATAAGCTTGTGCGCTGTCTATCCGACCTCTCATGTAAGGCAACCCTGCCATGAGCCACAGCGCATGCTCCACACTTCCGGGCACAAGAGTCTTGGGAAGATACTCGGGCACAGGCACGGCGTGGTCGAAAGGAGGGAGCTTCTGCCTCCATGCGTCGATGAGGGTTTTTATGACCCACTCGGCGCGCTCATGGTCTACTACATAGCGTCCTTGGGCCATAGATCCTCTTTTTTAAGGTTCAAAGTAGTCTCAGTGCATTATATGTGTCGGAGTGCCATTGTCCACTGGTAAGTGTCTTATCCCATAACTTATAATCACGCCAGACTGATCTTTGGGGGATTTATGGCTAATGCGCACGCCGAGTATAATTTGCTGCGATCGCGAGCCAAAAATATTCAGGGAAAGGCAGGCACGTTCTACGAGCGTCTCATGGCAGCTACACTTGGGTGCGAACTCTCGCCTCCAGGCCAACCAGATTACGGTGATATCCACTCGGGGGAGCTGGGTATCCGTGTAGAAGTAAAAGCCAGAGGTGATGGCAACGCACACGGACTTAGAACGAGTCAGATCGAACGCTATGAGTGGGACCTACCAAGGGACCTTCGTGACACTCTGTATGCATTGATCCCGTACAGAAGTCGGCGTTCTATCCATAAGGGTGAAGAGAGACCGAGAGGCTTCAGTCCTCGCACTAACAAGGTCTCCATGCTTCGCGGACTGAGTAAGGACAAGGAACTGAACGAGTACTGGGCCAAGAATGTCGACGTGGCTTATCTCTTAGACTTTCGAATCATTAATGGTCTAAGAAATACGCTCGGAACTGTTACAGGTCACCACGCCGGCAGACCAGAAGAACAGGACGTTGTAGTGGGCAGGAAAAAGCTCACTGAGCTCTTCCAGGATGATGCGATCTCTCGTTCTTTGAGAAGTCTGGGACTTGCGCCTTCCACTTGGGCGAAGGGTGTATATCCGCTCACCGTAGGATACACTCACAAATATCCTCACCACAATCGAGATGAGCTGGTGGATCAACATCTAGTATCACAATTCACTCTCATCACTGTGGTCCGAAGAGACCTCCATGTCCGACTGGCTGAGAAGATCTTAAGCCGAGCCCTTGCTATCGTGTAAGGGCTTTTTTGTTATAATAAATGCAATGAAGAAAATTTTAATACTGATTGTTGTACTAATTCTCGGCTTTTTCGGTTGGAAATATTTGAAGACACCAGGGACAAACAGTACTCCAGAGGTTAAAGTTACTCCCACTTCTACTCATCCAGATCCGTCGAACGCTACATTTGAGTTCGAGGATGGTCCAGTAACTCTTAAGAAAGGATCTGCAGAAACTCAAGTTATCCCTGGCTCTGCCATAACAGATAACACCACACTTACAAACGATCTGGCTTATGGAGACTTAAATGGCGATGACAAGAACGACACTGCACTACTTTTAGTTAAAGACAGTGGAGGTTCTGGAGTATTTGTTTACATCGCTGCATACCTTTCTGGCACAGTAATGTATAAAGGCTCAAATGCTGTATTTATAGGTGACAGAGTAACTCCTAAAACTATTTCAATATCTAATGGTGTTATAAAGCTTACTTACCTGGATAGAAATGCGGGCGAACCCTTAGCAGCTGAGCCGACAGTACTTACCAATCGGACCTTTGTAGTGCGTGCAGGTACTCTTGAGGAGAAGTAAAATTCGTGCTTTAATAGCGACTCGGTTATCCAATATGGAAATTAGAAATATCGCTATTATTGCTCACGTCGACCACGGTAAGACCACTCTTACCGACGCTTTGATGCGTCAGACTGGCATGGTTGAGGAGGGTGTATCCATGGACTCAAATGCTCTCGAGAAGGAGCGCGGTATTACCATATATTCTAAAAACACTTCTATCTTCTATAAGGACACGAAGATAAATATTGTGGACACTCCTGGACATGCGGACTTCGGTTCTGAGGTCGAGCGTGTACTCCGTTCTATAGACACTGTGCTCTTAGTAGTTGATGCTCAGGAAGGACCTATGCCTCAGACCCGTTTCGTACTTAAGAAGTCCCTGGAGCTTGGGCTCAAGCCAATTGTAGTTATAAATAAAATCGATAAGCCGGCCGCCAGACCAGAGGCTGTGCATGAAATGGTCTTGGAACTTTTCTTAGAGCTCGGGGCTGACAACCATCAGATCGACTTCCCAACTGTTTATGCAATTGGTCGTGAAGGAATTGCAAAGAAGAATCTCACAGATGATTCAAAAGATCTGACACCTCTTCTTGATGTAATTCTTGAGAAAGTTCCTCCAGTGACTCAAAGGCTCGATGTACCAGTGCGTCTTCAGCCGTTCAATCTTGCATATGACAACTTCCTAGGCCGCTTGGCACTCGCTCGCATATATGAAGGTACCATTAAGAATGGTCAGAGCGTCTGGGTTACGAAGCACAGTGGGGAGAAGTATCAAGGTAAGATCACCAAGCTCTACACATTTGAAGGACTCTCTAGAAAGGAACGAGACCAGGCACTTGCAGGAGATATCGTTATGATCGCTGGGCTTCCAGATATATATATTGGAGATACTATCTCAGGAGATGAGCACGGAGAGGCACTCCCAGCTATAAATGTGGACGAGCCTACTATCTCACTTAACTTCTTCGTCAATGACTCACCCTTCGCTGGTCGTGAAGGTAAGTTCGTAACAGGTAGACAGATTCGAGAAAGACTTGAAAGAGAGTTAGAGGTAAATGTCGGACTCAAAGTAGATTTCTCATCAAGTGAATACCTAACGGTGTTTGGCCGTGGAGAACTTCACATCGCCATACTACTTGAGAACATGCGTAGAGAAGGATTCGAAGTTCAAGTATCTCAACCACATGTAATTATTAAAGAAGAGAATGGTGAGAAACTGGAACCTTTCGAAGAAGTGGTAATAGATGTACCAGAGAGCATGTCTGGTGGAGTCATATCTACTCTTACTTCTCGCAGGGCGTCTCTACTTGATATGAGAAGTGAAAATGGACAGCAGAGACTCACCTTTGAAGCACCCACTCGCGGACTCCTAGGGTACAGAAATCAGTTCGTAGTCGATACCCGAGGACTCGGAATATTCTCTTCGAGATTTATAGGATTCAAGCCATATGCCGGAGTGATAGACCATCATGATGTGGGTTCGATGATATCGATGGAGAAAGGGAAGGCTTTAGCCTTCTCACTCGACAACCTACAGCAACGCGGCACACTTTATATAGAACCAAGTGCAGAGATTTATGAAGGACAAGTTGTGGGCAATACTTCCAAGGGCGAAGATCTGTATGTAAACCCAACCAAGGGTAAACAGCTCACCAACATGCGTGCCTCTGGATCTGATGACAGCATATATCTAACTCCCGCATTCAAACTCGACATCGAGCGTGCCATGGAGATTATGAAAGATGACGAATATATTGAGATCACTCCAGAGTCCGTCCGTCTCCGTAAACAAATTCTCACTCAGCAAGAACGCGCCAAGTCTCAGAGAAAAGATCTGAAATAACTACATCTTATATTCCCCGACCCTTGTGCGCCTTATGGAGTAAGCCAGGGCACTTGTGCCTAATATATGGCCCATTTCGTGCGCTATGGAGCGGATATATGTGCCTGAGGAGACACTAGCTCGGAAGGCTGAGATGAGAGCCGGCTCTCCATGTTTTATGGATTTCTTCCAGAGTTTAATTATTTCTCCCTGTCTAAAGTCACCCTTCACTAAATCTATTTTATTAATAATTTCCTCAAGAATTTCATCTTGAGTTACAAGACGGGTGTCTAAGTGTTCAATAGAAAATATTTTTACACTTCTACTGGGTATATCTATCTCGTCTATTTTCCCTTCCCTAGCCCATGTATGAAGTGCTTTACCTAAAACAGTTTTAGAAGAATATGGAGGATATCCTTGAGTCTTTTTCTCGGATATTTTCTTCAGGAGTGGAGCGATATGACGGTCGAAGTTCTTAAGTGGTATGTCACTTATATTCGTAATCTTTCCTAACACGTCATATGTATCAGTCTCAAAGCCCCATAGAACTTCGAACTCATATGTCTTATCCCATTCAAGATATTTATTTTTCTCCTTTGTATTACCTGCAAGTACAAGTAGTAACCCTTCAGCCATAGGATCGAGTCGTCCCAGATAAGTCATGTTTATTTTCTCAAAATCTGGATTATCATGTCGAAATCTTAATATACACTCCAAAGGAGTTTCCCCAAGATTTTTATAAAGCTTTATTACTTTTGTTACTTCTTTCATACATTTAGTATATAAAAACCCACAGACATGCCGTGGGTTACATCCCTAGACCAGCCACGACTAGTCGGGCTTGATCAAGAGCTTCTCGGTGCTTAGGTTCAGGCTTAGTATTCTTTCGCCACTCGTTACAAGCCATGACCGCCCGAGCCAGAAGACCGAAATCCTTCACTGGTCCGTCATAGGCCTTGTCTCTCATGGTGATGAATCGGTCCAAATACTTCGGACAATTCTTCTCCACGATACTTGCCTTGAGCGAGTCCGGAAGAGTCAGTGGTATGGCGGCAGCCACTTCACCAGCCTCGATCTTTTTCTCTGGCTTCTTTGGCTTGTCTTTAACCACCGGCATCTTTGTCGTTTTCTGCGGGAGGGTATCTGGATTAGAAGTATCTGGCAGAACAGGACTCAAGGTAGGCAGGGTGTCGGGTTTTGTTGCATGAGTATCCGTTGTGGCCACCTTTTGTGGACTTTTGACTGGTTCTGGACTCATCCAATGGATCACCTTTGGTACCCCCCACCACAGTAGAGCCAGGATGAGAAGAGCCGCAGCACCGAAATTCGAACTCACGCCCCAATCTCGTCTGCTCTGAAGCCTTCTCATTCTAGGAGCAGCCGCGTTAGGCTCCCGCTTCCCCAAATACAATAGGAGAAACAACCCGAGGCCTAATAGTACTCCCGAACCGATGAGAAACCAGCCGATGACAGATACGTGACTAGTTGCCTGCACCCCTTTCTGAAAGATTAAAGCAACTGAAGAATGTGTTCCTCGATTTACCATAGGAGCACCCTCGGCTAGTTTTGTTAACTGTTCAACTTTTTGTTGTGACCTGGAATTTGCCGGTAATGAAGGCCCGTAGGATGGAATGCCCTTATCATTTGAGATATTCCACCACAATCCTCCAGCTCCAAGCAAGATCAGAACCCAACATCCATGTTTGTAGTACCTCTGCCTCACAAGCCCCTTGTCCCCCTCGCTCCCCCACCATATTTGATGAGTAAGTGCATAGAACCCAGACAAGAGGCCGAGAATCACCAGAGTCCAACAAACCATAGTCAGTGACAGCATCGAACCTCCTAGTAGCTTTGAACGTTGTCTCTTCGGACAATATCACTCGAAGTGGGCTCAGTCAAGCATACAAAAAGGCAGATTTGTTTCCTATTTTGAGCTATAATTTCCCCATGTCTAAGCTCAGTACAGACTCGTATAAGGGGGTTAGGGACTTCTACCCTGAAGAGCAAGCCATCCAGAACTATATATTTAAAATCTGGCGGAAAACACTTGAGAGCTTCGGCTACCAAGAGTATGGAGCTTCTATCCTTGAGCCTTCCGAGATTTATAAAGAAAAGTCAGGCGAGGAGATAGTCAAGAGCCAAACTTATACATTTAAGGATCGAGGAGATCGTGAAGTGACTCTTCGTCCGGAGATGACACCCAGCATAGCTCGTATGGTTGCTGCCAAGCGCCGTGAGCTCGGCTTCCCACTACGTTGGTACTCTATTCCTAACCTCTTCCGTTATGAGGCTCCACAGAGGGGTAGGCTCCGTGAACATTGGCAGTTAAATGCGGACATCTTCGGTGTAGATGGTATAGAAGCCGATGTAGAGATTATTACATTGGCATATAGAATCCTCATCGCCTTCGGTGCAAGTGATGAGAACTTCGAAATAAGATTAAACAGCTACGCCCAGGATGAAGGTGAGAGCTTGTCTAGAGTGATAGATAGACTGAAGGACATTGGAATTACAAATATTAAAATAGACTCGTCACTTAAACGCGGTCAGGCTTACTATACTGGAGTTGTCTTCGAATTTTTTGATACCAACAAAGAGAATACCCGCTCAATACTTGGCGGAGGTAGGTTCGACAACATCACGGCACTTTTCGGTGAGGACAAGCTCTCTGCGGCAGGCTTCGGCATGGGTGATGTGACGACAAAAGACTTCCTCCAAACTCACAATTTACTTCCTAAATTTCGTCCTACCACTGACCTTTATATCGCTCTCACATCTCTAGACCTGGGACCCAAAGCGGAAGAGTTGGGAGACTTCTTAAGAATGAATAATGTAAACGTGGCCATAGACTGGTCTGGGAAAAAAGTAAGCGATCAGGTAAAGTCTGCCAATAAGCAGCGGGTCCCCTATGCACTGGTACTAGGTGAAGATGAAGTGAAAAGTGGTATGTACTCTGTGAAGAAAATGGAGACTGGTAAAGAAATTGAAGCTTCGAAGGCTGAGATCATCGACATAATTAAACAGTAATGCGAAAGATTGTATACGACATAGAAACTCGTAATGTGTTTTCTGACGTTGGTAAAGGAGATCCAGCGCTTCTTGATATTGCTGTGGTAGCTATACATGACTCAGAAACCGATTCCTACTCGAGTTATTTTGAAGAAGACCTACCCAAACTCTGGCCCATTTTGGAGCGAGCAGATATGCTCATAGGGTTTAATTCAGATCATTTCGATCTGCCACTTTTAAATAAATACTATCCAGGAGATCTGTCCAAAATTAAAAGTCTAGATATTCTTAAGGAAATAAAAAAGTCATATGGGAGGAGAATGAAACTTGATCAACTAGCAGAAGGAACTCTGGGTAAAAAGAAATCAGGTCATGGACTTCACGCTCTGCAATGGTGGAGAAGGGGAGAAAAAGAGAAAGTAAGAAAATACTGTATAGATGATGTTAGACTAACAAAAGAATTATATGACTACGCGATACAAAACAATAAGCTTATTTTTAAAGAAGGTAATGAGATTTTTGAAATAAAACTTGACTGTAGCGAATGGGAAACGCCGCAAGAAAATAAATTAACCTTTACTTTACCCTTCTAAAGTAGGATAAGTATAAGTATTGCCAGAACTACTCTGTACCAGATAAAAAGATCCAAGCTATGTTTCCTAAGGTAGTTGATCAAGAAGTGTATGGAGCCCAAAGCTGTAATAAATGTGATTACGAAACCAAGACTTAGTGGTAACCCTTGTAGTGCGATGCTCCCAGAATGATAAAGGTCAAGAAACTTTTTAAGCCCCGCTCCTAAGATAATTGGAAAACTCAAGATAAAGCTGAAGCGCGTGGCTTCCTCACGAGTTAACCCAGTAATAAGTCCTCCAGAGATAGTAGCACCTGAGCGAGACACACCTGGTACCAGAGCTAGAGCCTGGAACAACCCTATAATAAATCCCCTTACGGTGTTTATTGCTTTACTCTGCTTAGCTATTCTTTCTGCAAAGAACATCAGTACTGATCCGGCTATAAGCGTCCAAGCCACTAAGTGCACACTTCTAAATACAGTGTCCATCTTTTTCTCCAGTAAAAATCCAAGGATAACCCCAGGAATGGTACCAAGTATGACGGCTAGGATCATCTTCTTATCTTCTTCTGAAACAATTTTTCTAGAAACCCATCTAAATGCTGCATTAAGCAAATGCCACAAGTCTCCGAAGAAATATACCAACACCGCGAGTATTGCCCCCATTTGGAGCACCGCATCGACTGAGAGTGCGTCTCCGCTGTTTATATGGAAGATATCTCTAGCTAAAATGAGATGCCCAGAGGAGGAAATAGGGACGAATTCAGTCAGTCCTTCCACAATTCCAAGAATTGTGGCATGCAAGTATGTCAGCATATATTTATTATATCAGAGCATGATAGAATGGACCCACAATGGAGAGCCAAAATTCATCACAAAGTCAGAAAGTCTCTATACCCTTAGCCATAATCGTAGCCGGAGCCCTCATAGCTGGTGCCATATACTTCGGCGGCGGACACACAGCCCCCGCTGGTACAAATAACGTGGCGAATGCTTCAGGAAGTGTGGGTTCAATTGAGAAAGTGACAGACACAGATCATATTATCGGAAGTAAAAATGCTAAAGTCGTAGTGGTAGAATACTCAGATCTCGAGTGTCCATTTTGTAAAGTTTTCCACGACACCATGCACGAGATTGTAGACAACTACCATGGAGATGTCGCATGGGTCTTTAGACATTTTCCTATCGCTCAACTCCACTCCAAGGCTCCTAAGGAAGCTGAGGCCGCTGAATGTGCAGCTGATCAAGGTGGCAACACAGTATTCTGGAAATTTATTGACCAAGTTTTTGCTACAACCGGATCTAACAACACTCTAAACCCTTCCGAACTTCCTCGTATTGCTGGGTCGCTTGGCTTGGATGTTGCAGCCTTCAACTCCTGTCTTTCAAGTGGTAAACACACCTCCGAAATTCAAGCCGATGTTCTAGCCGCTACTAAGGCAGGGGCCCAAGGTACTCCATACTCGGTCATCCTAACTTCTGATGGTAAGAAAGTTCCTATAAACGGTGCCATGCCCTACGACTCAGTTAAAGCCCAGATCGACTTACTCCTTAAATAGTCTCTGTAATTAAAAAATCCCGCAGGCGACAGTACTCACAATCTTTGTCATTGCAATGAGAGTTCCAGAAGGAAAAGGTCGTCACTTCACTATATAGCCTGACAATTTCTTGTTCTACCCTTTCTGCATCTTCGTGTGACATTTCGAATACTTCTTCTTTCAACCTCTTCTTCTCATCTGGCTCGGTAAAGTATATGGACCCTTGAGTCATCTCGAACTTGCCTTTTTCATATAACTCAAGCAGGAGTCTGTAGAAGTCGAGCTGGCGCTTCTCATTACCACTACTCGACTCAGTTTTACCAAGGATTGCATTTCTGGTCTTCGGTCTTCCAGTTTTATAATCCACCACCTTCACTTCCCTGTCTCCATGAATCTCCATCTTGTCGAGTCTTCCACATATTCTTATACCTTCAGTACCACCTACTGGTACAAATACATTTCTAATATTAAACTCTGCGAGTGAATTCTTGTGCCAAGTTGGCATTTCCTTATCCCAAAAAACTCTTAACATTTCCTTACCTTTCTTTAGAGCTTGTTTATATTCTTTATCCGTCAGAGGTTGGTGACTTAGACATTTTTCGAAACTCTCATAAAATTTCTCGAAGGTAGTCTTCCCACTTTCTCGCACAGCTCGAGTAAGGAAGCTTAGTGCTTCATGTATAGCAACTCCGAACATCTGAGCTTTATCCGGCATGTCAGGAATTCTAATAAGATTTATGAAGAAGTATTTCCATGGACATTCTATAAAGTTATTTAACGCTGTGGCAGAAAGTTCCTCTTCTTTAAAAGTCTTTAGAAGATACTCTCTATCCCAAACTGTCCTGTGACGAGTGATCTTCTTTTTTACTTGGGATATGATCTCATCTCCATCTCGAGTAGTTTTACCTTGTTCACGAGTAAGCAGTGCAGGAGGCAACTCTTGTATAAAGCGTGAGACCACTTGTTCTCTGCCATCACTTCGCATGTGAGAGTATGTGAGTATTACATTCTCCTTGGCCCTTGTGAGGGCCACGTAAAAGAGCCTTCTCTCATCTTCTTCTTTACCAGATTGATGAGCTCGGCCAAGAGGGAAAGGCAGTCTGAAGTCGAGCATTGTACGTTTGTTACCCCATATACCGTCTACCACATGAGGTATATATACAGTCCTCCATTCAGCTCCCTTAGACTTGTGGGCAGTCATAACTGAAATACTTTTCTCTTTAGGAAGTCTGGTACTGAACTGCAGCTTACCACCATGTTCTTCAAGCCTATCAATATCCTCCAGAAACTTCTGTAGTGTTAGATCCTTATCGTGCGCTTGTCGCGTGGCTATTTCTTGGTAAAGACTTGAGAGAAGAGACATTTTTTGAATACTTTCAGGTAGTGTAAGCAGATGCTCAGTGAAGAGTGACTCAGCGAGAATGGTAGTAAATGCATCGAGTGCACTCTGGTTTCTTGCTGCCTTTATCCATTTGGAGAAAAGGTTAGAGAATTCAGAATTAATATTCTTAAGCGCTTCGAGCACATGGACTCTTTCTTTCTTGGCCTTATCTAGAATCTGTATAACTTGTATGGAATCGACCTTGAGGAAGTCGATAAACAATGTCTCTCCCACTATTGTCTCATTTTGAGGATCTGAGATTGCACGCAGAAGGAGCATGAACTTAAATATTTCTCTATCAGAGAGCACATCTTCATCTTGGTAGAGATTGGTCGAAATATTCTTCGCAAGTAACGCTCTACCCACATCTGCAATTTCTCTATTTGTACGTACCAGGACTGCCATGTCATCTGGATCTTCTCCGTTTTCAATTCTTTTCAATATATTCTCTACCAAGCCCTCGTACTCGTCTTTTTCTGTCCTGTAGTCTATTACGCTAATCAACCCTTTCTTCTCTGTGCGTGATTTAAGCTCTGGACGAAGTTTAGGATCACCCGGTAAAAGAGCTGCAAGTGAGTAAGAAACATCAAGAATGTTCTGGGTAGATCTATAGCTCTCATCCAAGTAAATGAACTTAGCAGTAGGAAACTTGGTTCTGAAGTAAAGAAAGTTTTCCAGAGACGCTCCCTGGAACCTATATATAGCCTGCTTCTCATCACCCACTATAAAGAGATTCGGTTCTGTAAAGTAACTTGAGAGAAGCTCTAGTATCTGATTCTGAGCGTTGTTGGCATCCTGATGCTCGTCTGCCAGGAAATATAGAAACTCTTCTTGAAGGGTTTGGAGAAGATCTTTCTCTTCCTTGAGAGCTCGCAACAATTCCAGAAGCTGATCATCGAAGTCGTAGAGACTTCTCACCTCCAGAGCTTTCTCATATTCTGTATAAACCTTGGTTAACTCCCTATTTTTCTCAGTGCTCCTGAGAGTGTTTTTATAAAGGGTTTTCATCTCACCCTTATACTTACCCTTAGTGTGGTAAACATCTTCATGAGAGAGAATATCTTTCTCTTCTTTCTCCAGGACCTTTAAGAACTCCCTTGGAGAGACAGCATCTCGCTTAAGATCAGATATAGTATGAAGAATTGATTGCACGTAGAAGAAGGGTGCCCTAAATGGTTTTATATATTCGAAATCATTTTTCTCAATAATCTCTTCAATTATTGAAAGTTTCTCCGCTTCTGTGGCGATGTCTCCGCCAATAATACGTGGGAAATATTCCGGATACTTTTTTATAACTTCTTCTGCGAAGCCATGAAAGGTGAAGAGTCCTACTCTGTATGCCCTTGGACCAATGAGCCCTACAAGCTTCCTTCTCATGGATGCCACTGCGGATTCGGTAAATGTAAGCGCCAGAATGCCATCTGGCGGGGTATCAGTGGTACGGAGAATATTAGCTATACGGAGGGTGAGAACTGTAGTCTTGCCCGTCCCAGGGCCTGCTACAACCATCACTGGACCTTCTACCGTATCTACAGCATTCTTCTGTCCAACATTAAGCCCCTTGTAGAGTCTTTCGAATGTATCCCCTGCCATAGGCTCATTATATAACGTTAGACTTCACTTGCATTTTGCAAATTTTGTGATTTGATATTATGAGAAATCACCATTTGCAAATGGGGGAGTCGTGTTTTCTTTCGACATTACATACATAGCCTGGATTCTCATGGCAGCAGGAATTGTGACATTTTACAAGAATTTTATCCTGTATCTAGAGAGTCACAGAAGTGACAAGGGCAATCGTCGGATCGCCATCCTGGCATTTCTGGCGATAATCTTAGCACTTAGCGTAATTCTCTCTTCCAAATCAAAACCGGACACCCAAGTGTTCGGTTTTTTCTTATCATATTTTAATATCCTCTTAGTCTATTTATCTTCTCGTGCTGGCGGATCTTCTCATGAGCCTTGGCTTCGATCTGTCTGATACGCTCACGGGTAACACCGAAAACTTTTCCTACTTCTTCGAGTGTATGGGTATAACCATCCAAGAGTCCGTGGCGCATCTCCAAGATTTTCCTTTCCTTTGGTGGAAGATCATTTAATATCTCACGCACTTGGTCAGAAATAATTCTGCGCGATGACTCTTCTGCAGGAGAAAGAATCTTATCATCAGCCAGGAAGTCACCTAGCTTCGACTTGCCATCATCGCCTTCATCACCTACTGGAGACTCAAGTGAGACTGTAGACTGGTCAATCTTTTCAATCTGATAAATTTTATCGACATCGAGGTTCATCTCCATAGCCACTTCTTCTGCCAGAGGCTCGCGACCGAGGTCTTGGGTAAGGCGACGTACGACCTGCTTGTACTTAGCAATGGTTTCTACCATATGCACTGGTACACGGATAGTGCGTGACTGGTCAGCAAGAGCACGAGTAATAGCCTGGCGAATCCACCATGTGGCATAAGTAGAAAATTTATACCCCTTAGTCCAATCGAACTTTTCTACAGCTTTATGAAGTCCTAGATTTCCTTCTTGTATAAGATCAAGGAGTGTGAGGTCAGGGCTCCTGTTTGCATACTTCTTGGCAATAGATACTACAAGGCGTAAGTTCGCCTTCATGAGTAAACTCTTAGCATCATCATCACCAGCTTCTATGCGCTTGGCGAGCTCCTTCTCCATAGAGCCCGAGATAAGTGGGTACTGACCAATCTCTTTCAAATACATTTGGATAGAATCGTATGCAGAGTCTCCCTTGGAGTGATACTTACTATCCACTTCGTCACTTGCCACTTCTAAAAGTCCTCCACTGTCCAAAATATCTATACCAAGTTGATGCAGTTTCGCATATAAATCATCCAAGAAGGCAATGTTGTCTTCTATGGTTGGAAATTCTTTTAAAATTTCATCATACGTCACGAAGCCGCGAGCCTTGCCTCTCGCGATCAGTCTATTCATCTTTGTCTCTAACTCTTGAGCTTTCTTAGAAAGCGGTTTTGCCTTTATAACCTTCTTGGCCTTCTTCACTACCTTAACTACTGGCTTGCTCTTGGTCTTCTTGGCAGGGCTCTTTCTCCCTACCTTTTTGAGCTTATTCTTTTGTTTCTTGGACTTTGCCATTAATTTCTATAACTTTTTATATTACACTATTTTCCTCTTCTCTTCATCCAGCCTACTATTCAACTGCTGGATTCTTAAAAGAGCATCCTCCTCTCCACTCAAGAGGCTTCTCTTAAGAGTGGCAATTTCTTCTTCCATTAATATGAGGGATAATCTAGCCCTAAGTTCATCTGCTTCCTTCTTAAGATCTTTGCGCTCGTCGCTATCCTCTGGAAGATCTTCAATCCAGACTACAACTTCATTTAACTTGTCTTCTACTCTTTCTTTGAGGGTTCTTCTTTCAGCTTCTTGTTTCTTGTCTACTGTATTCTCCTTATCTACAGTTACACTGACTTTTATTCTCTTCAAATCGTCCCAGATAATTTCTTCCTTAATTCCAGTTTTCTTAGTTATGAGCGAGACGAAATGAGATTGTTCGATAGAGCTTCTTAGAAGCGAGACTAGAGGTAAAATTTTCTTTATTATCTCTTGTCCAATCTTGCGAGTATCCTTTTCCCTTTCGACAATTTTATTCAAGAAGTGCTCTATAGCTGGTATCGAGGCTCTTAAACTATCCTTCCACTTATCTTCCGACTCGCGTACCAAGTCTGCAGGATCTTTTCCTTCTTGAAGTGAGGCTATCTTTACCTCAAGTCCAAGGCTCATAGCTAGCTCGGCACTTCTCTCTGACGCCTTCTCCCCAGCCTGATCTGCATCGAAGGCCAGGAGAATTCTAGAAGAAAGTCTTTTAAGGCGCTCGAGGTGGAGGTTTGTAAATGCTGTACCAGAGGTAGCTACAGTATTCTTAACCAGAGCTTGGTGTGACAATACCAAGTCCATCTGTCCTTCTACAAGCACAGAATAATTTTTCTTTCTTATTTCACTCTTAGCCTTATCCAGACCATAAAGCAATTCACTCTTCTTGAAGAGAGGCGTGTCAGGACTGTTTAGATACTTCGGTAATGTCTCGGGATCTAGCGCCCGGCCGGAGAATGCTACAACTTTTCCAGAGGGATCAAACAGTGGGAATATGATCCTATTTCTGAAGACGTCATATGGAGTTCTCTCTTTCTCTTCTCCACGTTTAACCAATCCTGCGCGAAGAAGTGTGGCTTCATCGAATCCAATCTGGGTAAGATAAGAGAATAGCGATCGCCATTCATCCGGAGCGAAGCCAATACGCCAGAGCTTGATGCTTTCTTTATTCACTCCACGTGATTTAAGGTACTCTCGAGCTTTATTATTTTTTTCAAGTTCTTCTTCGAAAAAGCTGGTGGCTGCTTCTAAACTTTCAATGAGCTTATCATCTGCTTTGCGAGACTCAGTTTTCTCAAACTTGAGTTGGATCCCGGCTTTATCTGCGAGTAATTTCAGAGCACCTTTAAAGTCCAGACCTTCTTGTTCTTCAACAAATGTGAAGATGTCACCCTTAACTCCGCAACCAAAGCAATAATAACTTTGGCGAGATTCTGAGATGAAGAACGACGCTGTTTTCTCGTTGTGGAATGGACACTTGGCTTTGAAATTTGCGCCCGCTTTTTGGAGTGGAATGTATGAGCCAATGACTTCGGCTATATCTAATCGTTCTTTGATTGATTCGACGTTGCCTCCCATATGAGTTTTTCTTTGTACCCACCCTTGAAGCCCGTACCAGCTGGAATCAGTCGACCAATAATAACATTTTCCTTAAGTCCAAGTAATTCATCTTTGGCTCCTCTGATGGCTGCCTGGATAAGCACACGAGGAGTGTGTTGGAAGGATGCAGCCGATAGGAAGCTTGCACGTGAGAGTGAGACTTCTGAGATACCCATTATTACAGAGTCTGCCTTAGCCTCTTCACTTCCCCTTTCTTTAGCTACTTCATTCGCTTCAACTAGCTCGGCAAGTTCTACCACATCTCCTCTAGTGAAGTCCGTTGACCCTGCGTCACGGACTCGTCTACGAGCGAACATCTGGCGGACAATGAGTTCTATATGCTTATGAGAGACAGCTGCTCCTTGAAGTTCATAAAGTTTAGAAACTTCATGGATGATGTAATTTTCTGTTCTCTCACGACCTGCATATCTGAAGAGTTCATCAAGATCAGCTGAGCCGTCAGTGAGCATATCTCCCTTCTTAACCTCTTGGCCAATACGGACCAAGATGCTTCGAGTTGGACCCACAGTGTACTCAGTATCAAGCTTCTTGCCCTTAGTCTCTCCTATAAGTGGAGTAATATGGATTACTCTATCCGATCCAGACATCTTGATGTCGCTTACCATGCCGTCGATGTGCGCAATTAAACATGGATTTTTAGGCTTTCTCTTTTCGAAAATTTCTTCAACACGAGGAAGACCCGCCGTAATGTCTCCACCTGCTGCAGCCACACCTCCTGCATGGAAGGTTCTCATGGTGAGCTGTGTGCCAGGTTCACCGATAGCTTGGGCTGCGATAGTTCCTACTGCTTCACCTAGTGTCACAACCTTATTTGATCCGAGATCTGCGCCATAACATTTGATACATAGTCCGTGGACAGATTTACATGTCATCGGAGAACGAACCAACACTTCATCTACACCTGCTTTATCAATAGCCTCTGCGTCCTTCTTGGTAATGAAGTGACCTCTCTTGAATAGAATCGACCCAGACTTATCTGACACATCCTGTGCAAGGAAGCGTCCCTTAACAGACTTAGATATAGGCATTTCTATACCAGATGCAGTCTTACGAGTGATGAGCGTCCCTTCCTTAGTATTACAATCTTCTTCAGAAACTATTTCATCTTGAGCCACATCGAAGAGACGACGAGTAAGGTACCCTGCCTTAGCGGTGTTAAGTGCGGTGTCTGTAAGACCCTTTCGGGATCCGTGAGTGGTAATGAAGTATTCCAAGGGAGTTAGACCTTCCTTGTACGAAGATATGATAGGGAATTCGAGTGCCTCGCCGGCCACATTCTGAATGATACCCTTCATACCTGCCATCTGATTAAGATTTCCGAGTGAGCCTCGAGCTCGAGAGTATGTCATGTCATAAACAGAATCTTTCGAGTCGAGTGTGGCGGGGATGAGAGATTCGATCTCGGCCTTGATAGATTGCCAGATTTCTACAGACTTCTGAATTCTTTCATTCTCAGAAAGAAGTCCTTCTCTGTATTGGTCGGTCACTTCGTTTACACGACCTCTTCCCTTCTGGATGATCTCTGATTTCTTGGCAGGAGTTTTAACATCATCAATTCCCCAAGTAACTCCAGAATGAGTAGCATAACGGAATCCGAACTCCTTGATGCGGTCAATCATTGGGGGTACATTTTCAATACCATATTTCTCGATAAGGTCATCGACAATTTCCGCCATTTTCTTACCATCAATCTCACTATTCAAGAACGGATAGTCGTTTGGAAGTGAACCATTGAACAAGAGCCTCCCGACAGTCGTTTCAAATATCTTGCCTTCAAAGTGCTGGTACTTCTGAGAATCAGTTGGTAATACATGGATCTTGGCACGGTAGTCTACGATGCCGAAGTCACGCGCTGTAATAGCTGCATTCGGGCTCTGGAAATATTTATCCTCACCCTGCTCTCCTGGGATGACACGAGTCATCCAGTATATTCCGAGCACGATGTCTAGCATTTTGGCAGACACTACAGGTTCACCGTTGCCAGGCTTTAGAATGTTTTTATCTGCAGCCATGATAAGTCGAGCCTCTGCTTGAGCCTCATCTGAGAGAGGAACGTGTACCGCCATCTGGTCGCCGTCGAAGTCTGCGTTGAATGCAGTACAAACCAGTGGGTGAAGCTGAATAGCGTTACCTTCTATAAGTACTGGCTGGAATGCCTGGATACCAAGTCTGTGAAGCGTAGGTGCGCGGTTAAGTAATACATACCTACCCTTAATGATAGATTCAAGTATTGCCCAAACTTCTGGAATAGCATCTTCTATCAGCCTTCTTGCACCTGGGATGTTATATGCGAGTTCTCTTTTTAGTAATTCTCCAATGACGAATGGCTTGAAAAGTTCAAGTGCCATGTGTTTAGGAAGTCCGCACTGATGAAGTTTAAGCTCAGGACCAATGACGATAACTGAGCGACCAGAGTAGTCCACACGCTTACCCAAGAGGTTTTGTCTGAAGAGTCCTCTCTTACCCTTGAGGTTATCTGAAAGACTCTTTAACGGTCTTCGCTGTGCTTGGCTTCCACCTGCGGAACCGTGACGAATGGTGTTATCAATAAGAGCATCGACGGCTTCTTGTAGAATTCTCTTCTCATTTCTTAGAATAACATCTGGAGCGTTTATCTCCTTAAGTTTCTTTAGACGATTGTTACGGTTAATTACACGTCTGTAGAGGTCGTTAACATCTGAAGTAGCGTAACGTCCACCATCAAGTGGAACCATCGGACGAATAGCTGGAGGAATGACTGGTATACGAGTAAGGAACATCCATTCAGGACGTACATTGGCATTAATCATCCACTGTACTGTAGATGCACGCTTAGATAAACGGGCTATTTCTGTAGAAGGAGCCTTCTCGAGTTCGGCTTCTAGCTCCTTAAGAAGCTTATGGAGATCTACATCCTTTAATATTTCAAATATTGCTTCTGCTCCGATACCGGCCTCGAAGATAGTTGAGTACTTCATGCCGAAGCGATGATACTCAACTTCGTCTAGAACTCTTCCAGGTACTAGAGACTCAATGTCACGCTTAGCAGATAGTGCAGCTTCCTTGAGAGCTTCCTTGGACTTTTCATCTTGAAGACTCTTTACCTTGGACTTAAATTCAGAATCCAAATCTCTCAAGACTCTCGACTTCTCTACTTCAGAGACCGAGGTAACAATGTATCCTGCGAAGTAAATGACTTTCTCCAAGTCTGCTACAGGTATACCCATGACTAAGGAGATGCGCGATGGCACGTTCTTTAGAAACCAGATGTGAGCAACAGGAGAGGCGAGTTCAATATGACCCATCCTCTCGCGGCGAACTATAGAGCGAGTGATCTCCACTCCACACTTCTCACAAATGATGCCCTTGTATCTAATACCTCTGTACTTACCACAGTAACATTCGAAGTCCTTATCTGGTCCGAAGATCTTCTCATCGAAGAGGCCCTGGCGTTCGCTCCTCTGGGTTCTGTAGTTGATAGTTTCAGGTTTAGTAACTTCTCCATATGACCACTCCTTTATACGTTCAGGAGATGCCAGTCTTATGGTGAGCGCATCGAAATCCTTTGTGTCTATTGTTTTTCTGTTTGATGTGTTCATAAGACTATTCGTTATTTGGTTCTTTATGATCCTTCTCAACATCTACATCGAGAGCAAGACCACGAAGGTTATTAACAAGCACATTAAATGATGCGGGAGTACCTGGTTCCTGAATCTTCTCGCCCTTCACAATAGAATCGAAGGTGGCTGAGCGTCCTTGGATATCGTCAGACTTAATAGTTAACATCTCGCGTAGAGTGTGTCCTACTCCGTGACCCAAGAGTGCCCAGACTTCCATTTCTCCGAAGCGCTGACCTCCGTTCTGAGCCTTGCCTCCCAGAGGTTGCTGAGTGATGAGTGAGTATGGACCTATGGAGCGCATGTGGATCTTGTCTTCAACCATATGGTGAAGTTTCAAGATATACATGTATCCGACCGCAATCTCCTGATCGAATTGCTCTCCTGTGCGACCGTCATAGAGTCTCACTTTACCGCTCTGCTTAAATCCTGCTTTTACAAGTTCAGATTTAATTTCATCTTCAGTCGCACCTGCGAATGGAGGAACGATGGCTTGGTAATTAAGTGTGTGTGCAGCAAGACCAAGATGCATCTCCAGAATCTGACCCAAGTTCATACGTGACGGCACACCGAGAGGTGTAAGAATAATGTCTATAGGAGTTCCATCTGCCATGTAAGGCATTTCTTCTACGGGTAAAATCTTCGAGATAACTCCCTTGTTACCGTGACGACCTGCAAGCTTGTCTCCCACTGAAACATTTCTAAGTTGAGCAACTTGAATGTGAATCTGCTTCAAAATTCCAGACTCAAGTTTGTCTCCTCTCTCTCGAGAGAATACTTGTACCGATATGACACGTCCACGCTTGCCTCCTTCCATGCGCTTGGAAGTATCCTTTACATCTCTTGCTTTCTCACCGAAGAGGGAGCGGAGGAGGCGCTCTTCCGGAGTTAACTGTGACTCACCCTTAGGAGTAATCTTACCTACCAATATGTCTCCGGGACGAACTTCTGCACCGACACGGACGATACCATCTTCTGCAAGGTTTTTGAGCTTCGACTCGCCCACGTTTGGAATATCGCAAGTAGTAATTTCAGGCCCAAGCTTGGTGTCGCGAACGTTAACAATGAAGTCTTCTATATGGATTGATGTAAACTTCGACTCTTTTACAAGTCTTTCTGAAAGAATGATAGCGTCTTCATAGTTCGATCCTGACCATGACATGAAGGCTACAAGGATGTTCTGTCCAAGTGCCATCTGTCCACCATCCGAGGCTGATGTGTCTGCAAGCACCTCACCCTTCTTCACTTTCTGATCGATTTCGACTGAAGGTCTCTGATGAAATACTGTGAAGCCATTTGTCATGGAGAAGTTTACTAGTGGGAATGTATGCTCCTTACCAGAGTTACCTTTCATCACAACCTTTTTACCATCGACAAATGTCACTACTCCAGCTTCTGGAGCAAGGACAAGTCTGCCTGTGTCTCTCACAGCCTTCTCTTCTATACCTGTGGCGACAAGTGGTGCTTCGGGCAAGATACAAGGAGTAGCCTGTTTCTGCATGTTCGAACCCATCAGTGCGCGGTTAGCATCATCGTGGTTAAGAAACGGGATCATCGAAGTAGCAATGGAGAAGGCCTGGTTAGTAGCCACGTCTATGTAGTGCACGTCCTCGCGGCGTACATTATGAGGCTCACCCTTGTGACGGACATCAACGATCTTTTCTACAATTTTGTTATTCTCCACTAAGGTTGCGGCATGGGCGATATTCCACTGCTCTTCTTCAAGTGCATTTAGAAATTTAATTTCTCCTGTTACTACTCCCTTCTCTACTACCGAGTAAGGAGTTTCAATCATGCCGAAGTCATTTACCCGAGCATAAGATGCAAGACGTAAGATGAGACCAATGTTCGGTCCTTCAGGTGTATGTATTGGACAGAGTCTGCCGTAGTGAGAAGGGTGCACATCGCGGACTTCGTATCCAGCACGAGCGCGGTTAAGTCCTCCAGGGCCAAGAGCAGAGAGAGTGCGCAAGTGTTCTATCTCTGTAAGCGCATTCTCTTGCTGCATAAACTGCGAGAGCTGGTTAGTAGTGAAAAATTCTTTAATACGAGCTTGAAGAGGTTTAGGAGAAATGAATTGCACTGGGAGAGTGACATCAGTATCGTTGGTAGACATTCTGTTCTGAATATTTCTCTTTATCTGAGCCATACCGACACGGATCTTCTGCTGGAAAAGTTCACCTACATATCGCACACGACGACTTCCGAGGTGATCAATGTCGTCCGCCGGACTTCCAGGGGTAGCATTCAAGTGAGCGATGTGGGAAACGATGATGGAAAGATCATCCATAGAGAGAGTCCTTCTGTCCATCTCTTTCTCACTCATTTTAAGACCGAACCTGTTGTTGAAACGGAAACGTCCGACCCGTGAGAAGTCATACCGTTCGGCATTAAAGATCGAATCTACGAACTCTCGAGCATTGTCGGCTGCTGCCAGGTCTCCGTCACGGAGCTTCTTATGAATTTCAATAACCGATTCGTCTGCGCTTACGGTGTGATCCTTGGCAAGAGTCTTCTCAATGTAATGCTTCACTTCAGGCTTATCGTTAAAGAGAGCTAGAATCTTCTCATTAGTAGTAGCACCGAAGGCGCGGAGAAGAACTGTTACAGGGAACTTCCTCTTTCTATCTATGCGGACATTTATAACTCCATCATGGTCGGTCTCGAACTCGATCCAAGCACCGCGACCAGGGATGATCTTGGCTCCGAAGGTCTTCTTACCCTTAACTTCTTGAGAGGTGAAGAATACGCCGAAGGATCGTGCTAGTTGTGGCACGATGACGCGTTCGATACCCGAGATAATGAAGGTACCATGGTTAGTCATGAGGGGCAGATCTGCCATGAAGAGCTCCTGCTCCTTCTCAGACTTCTGAATAAAATTCTTTAAACGAATGCGCACCTTAAGAGAAGCCTCGTAGGAGACCTTCCTGTCCTTAGCCTCATACTCAGTTAACTTAGGCTTGTCTAGTTCGAATCCGACGAAGTCTAACTGGAACTTCCTCTCTGAGAAATCCTTTATGGAAGAGAACTCCTCGAACACTTCCTTAAGACCCTTCTCAATTAGCCACTTGAAGCTTTCCACCTGGGATACTACAAGATCCGGCATGTCCGTGAGAGGCTCACGGAAGCGACCGAAAGACTTCTTCTCCCTTTTTTTGGTAGTTGTAGGCATCTATATAACGATGATTAACTCACGAGGAGCTACCCCGGAGTTCTTAAACCTTTATAAAACTTATAAAAATCGCACTTATCTATGAAGAAACGGTTCTAGCTACCTTCTTCATGCCATTACTCAATCAGTTGAAGATAAACATAGTATAGATTACGTCCCAAAATGTGTCAACTGCTTATCCACTTTACAAACAAAGACCCTAGAGTTAGGGCCTTTGTTTACGACAGAACAGGCAGATTAATACCAGATGACGTAGACGATACCGGCGACGATGAGGGAGACAAGTTGCTGGCCTCCGTTTAAGAGTACAAGCTTCCAAGGTTTCTTTTCCCATAAGACCTTGCCTATCTCAAGTGGCATCATGAATGCTACCCAAATGATGATTGCCAGGAAGATAAAGCTAGAGAGACCTGCTGAAGCGCCGTATATAGATACAGCTATAGAGTAGAAGAAGTAAGTGGTAATGAAGGTAGTAACGAAGTTAATGATCATACTCTTCGTCATCATCTTCTTCATCTCAGGATCAGAAGGACTTGGCATATTCTGTATACCCATATAATGCATCCAAGTCTTGCCAAAGAGCTTCGAGTACCATGCCCAACCTATAGCGAAGTTAACTATTGCAGCCACAACCGCAACCCAAAAATGTGAATTCATATTGTTTATTGACTATTAACTACTTATAAGTCTACTACCTAGAAAGCTCAAGTACAGAGTCGATATCCACTGTCTGTTTAAGAGCTTCTGAGAGCTCTGAAATAAGAATATTGGTCTCGGGCTGGAAAGCTTCCTTTTCTGGAAATACCAAGTGGTCTCTATCCATCTGAATACCGATCAAGTGGTAGTCAACTTTCGACTTCGAGAGCTCCATCCTTACGGCGAGACCCTGGCGAGTGGCTAGAGAGAAGTTCTGGTCGAAGATGAAGTTTCCTAGAGAGTAGAAGATCGCCTTGTCTTTATAAACCTCCACAGGTTCTATGACATGTGGATGTGCACCCAAGACTAGATCTGCCCCCACATCTATAAACTGGTGTGCAGATACTCTCTGGGCATTTGTGACCTTCTGATTGTATTCGACTCCCCAATGAGCGAAGACTACCAGGAAGCTGCAACCATCTTTAACTTTATTTATCTCATCCAATACTGTAGATACATCCGGATTATAAAGTGCATGAAAACCGATAAAACACATGTCCTCATCATTCACTCGGACCTTGGTAGATAAATTTTTATTATTAAGAGGGGAACCGAAGAAAGAAATTCCTGCAGCCTCTAAATTCTTAACAGTTTCATCATATCCATCTGCACCGAAGTCGAGTGCATGATTGTTCGCTAGGCCGAGCACATTGAAACCCAGACTCTTAAGTGCTGGCAGGGTAGTCGAAGCGAAGGTGAATCTTAAAATTTTATAATTCTTGGCAGAAAGAGAGGTATTAGCTGTTACGGTTCCTTCCAGGTTCCCTACCGCCATATCAAGATTTGCGAAGAGTGGCTGAATACTCTCCACGATAGATTCGAATCCATTCGAGTCAATGATCTGTCTCACCATTCTGTCGAGCATTATGTCACCGACGAAGAGAACACTTGTGGTTCGAGGAAGTACAATGTTCTGGCTGACACTTTGGAAGTACTTTATCTCACTCTTCGAGCGATACACAAGCGAAAGAACCAAGAGTACCAAGGCAGCGAAGATAATTATTTTCCAGCTCGTTTCTTTCTCCATAATTCAATTTTAGCTCTGTTTCCAGAGAGAAGCACCTTCGGCACTTTGTAGTTCTTACCTTTATATCTGAAGACTTCTGGGCGAGTATAAACATCTGGAGATGTAGTACGAGACTCTTCTAATGAACCGAAGTTTCCGAGTATACCCGGAACCTGGCGTGATACTACATCAATGATAATCTCAGCTGGTAACTCACCGCCAGTGAGTACAAAAGGGCCTATAGATATATCTTCCACTTTGAAAACCTTTTTCACTCTGGCATCTATACCTTCATAACGACCTGAGACAATGATTATGTGCTTATAAGTCTTCGCTACTTTCTTAGCATATTCATTCGTAAACTGTTTACCAGACGGACTCAAGAAAATTATTTTATATTTCTTATTACCAATTTTTTTCTTCGCAGCTTCAATTGCTTTAACGACTGGCTCGGCCTGAATAACCATACCTGGACCGCCAGCATATGGCGGACGATCGATGCGACTCCATTTATTATTTGCAAAATCCCGAGGGTTATAGAAAGAGACCTTAAGCTTCTTATCTTCTATGGCACGCTTCAAAATTGACTCGCCGAGATAGGAGTCGAAGGCCTTGGGAAAAAGGCTAATAATATGAAATTCCATTCCCCTACCCTAGCCTATTTCTACCTACTTGACAAGTCTCACAATAGTATGATATACTTCAAACAGTCAGCGCAGCATCACCTTCTCTTCCGGGAGAGATATGCGTCAAATCAAGTTCCTCTTCAGCTTCGTGTCGTGGCTCAGCTTCACCGTCATCGGCTCTTCCCTTCTTGGGATTAGTGCCAAGTCGTTCGAGGATGCGGCTCTCATCTTCAAAAGTGGGAGAACACTCGTTCCAATGTCGAACTGGGAATGCCAGGTATTGGGATTCAGCATGGATCTCATGGCAATCATCTGTATAATCTCCTTCTGTCTCTTCCTGCTTCACTGCATGAATGAGATTGGAAAGGGATTTCGCACATGGAGGGTTTCTCATCCCAGTCGAAATCACCAGGACGCCATTCTCTACCTCTAACCACACGCTCTAACCACACGCGAAACGCCGACCCTATGGGCCGGCGTTTCTTTTATCTTTTTATCTAATTTATCCCAAATCTAAATCTTGCATCGCTTGGTCGAGCGACTTGCCTGCGTAGGAATTACGCTCATCACGTGAGGGTCCGCCTTGAGGCTCATTTATTTTTAAATTCACACGGGCATTATTTTTCATACCTACCACTCTCAAAAGTATGCGGATGGCCTTGGCAGTATTACCTGAGCGGCCGATAACCTTGCCCATATCGTCGGGATGGACGTCGAGAGTCATAAGCACTCCCATTTCATCTACTGTTCTTTGTATCTTTACATCGTTCGGATGGTCGACAAGCGCCTTCACCACGAATTCAAGAAATTGCGTATCGTCAGTCATGTTGGTCAGTTATGTGGAATAAATGTGCATGCAGCGTCTCGCTGCCTTACTCTATTGTAACATGGTTAAGCCTCGGTCTCTGTAGATACTGGAGTCTCTGCTACTGCCTCAACAGGCGTTTCTACTACTGGAGTTTCCTTAACTTCTTTAACTATAGGAGTCTTTCTAGGGAGGACATTCTTCTTAGTGCCCTTTATGAGTCCGTGGGTAATGAAAAGATTGTGAACTGTAGGAGTAAGACTAATACCCTGGGAGAGCCAATGGTTGATGCGCTCTGTCTTGAAGGCCTCTGTGGTCTTCCTAGCATCGAAGGATCCAAGAATCTCCTTGAATCGGCCGCTCTTAGTAGAGTTCTTCGAGTCAGTTAAAACAAGCCTGAATGTAGGCTCGTGTTTCCTCCCCACTCTCTGTAACCTCATTTTTAGCATGGGCCTTAGAGTATCAAGGATTGGGGCTCTGGTCAACGTCTGATATAGTATGCAAATCATGAATCCACTGGAAGGCGTTATACGAGTCACAGGCAAGGGTATAGGCTATTTCCCCATCCCGGAAATGGAGGAGGACTTCGAAGTACAACCTGAAAATCTTAAAACTGCTCTTAACGGCGACACTGTTAAGGTCGTGCCCATGGGTACAGAGAGATTTAGTAGGAAACAGGCCAAGGTCGTAGAAATCGTACGTCGTAGAAAGACGGCCTTCGTCGGCACATTTGAAAAAGCTGATGACACTATGGGAGACGGCTTCGTGGTACCTGACGACAAGCGCATGTACAGAGATATTTTCATCCCTAAAGGCGAGTCACAAGGTGCAGAATCTGGGAGCAAGGTCCAGACAGAGCTGATTAAATGGGAAGATCCGCTCAAGAGTCCACACGGCCGTGTACTTCGTATCATTGGCCGTGCTGGTGAGCATAATGCAGAGATGCTCGGTATCGTTTATGAATCTGGGTTCGAAGTAGGTTTCCCACCAGCTGTAGAGAAAGAAGCGGAAGCTTGGAAGAAAAAGTTTGAAAAGGAGGACCATCTTAAGGGCAGAAAAGATTTTAGAAACACAACAACCTTTACCATAGACCCAGTCGATGCCAAGGACTTCGACGATGCCATATCAATAAAAATTTTAGATAACGGGAAGTTTGAAATTGGTATTCACATAGCTGATGTATCTCACTTCGTCACCCCCAAGTCTGAACTTGATCATGAGGCACAGAAGCGCGGCACCTCCATATACCTTGTGGACCGCACCATACCGATGCTCCCTGAAATCCTCTCAAACGATCTCTGTTCACTAAATGCAAATGAGGACAAGTACGCATTCTCTTCCGTGTTCGTATTAGATAAAGAAGGAGAGGTCTCCCACAGATGGTTCGGGAAGACACTTATAAATTCCGACAAACGTTTTACATACGAAGAAGCACAAGAAATCTTGGATAAAAAGTCCGGTGTCTTTTATGAAGAACTTAAACTCCTTAACGAATTGGCATACAAACTGCGTGAAGAGAGATACAAAATGGGTGCTATAGACTTCGAAACTGAAGAAGTGAAGTTCGAACTCGATGATACTGGCAGACCAATCAAAGTATTCAAGAAAGTTCGTAAAGATACTCACAAGTTAGTTGAGGACTTCATGCTTCTTGCTAACCGTGAAGTGGCTACATACATGCATGCAGAGACTTCTAACTCTAAAGCTGCATTTGTTTACCGTATCCACGATGCACCAGACCGAGAGAAAATTATAAATCTGGCTACATTTGTGAAGGCTCTCGGCTTCGAACTTAAGAATAAAGAAGGAGAAACCACCGGAGAAAATATTGCCAAGATGCTCCGTTCTGTAGAAGGTTCTCCTGCTGAGATGCTTATAAAGACTGCTTCTATACGCGCCATGTCTAAGGCGGTGTACTCGACCTCAAACATTGGACACTTCGGTCTTGCCTTCGAGTATTATACTCATTTCACTTCTCCTATCCGCAGATACCCAGACTTATTGGTACACAGATTACTTCAGAGATTCTTGGATAAAGGGATGATCGAACAAGATGAAATGATAAAGTATCAGAGACTTTCCGATGAAGCATCCGAGCGTGAGATAGAAGCAGCCGATGCAGAACGTACAAGCATCAAGTACAAACAAGTTGAGTACATGGAGACTCATGTGGGAGAAGACTTCGACGCTGTCGTCTCTGGTGTATCTGAGTGGGGCATATATGTGGAAGAAGTTAATACTAAAGCAGAAGGCATGGTTCGTTTGAAAGACATGACCGATGACTACTATGAATTAAATGAGAAGATCTATGCAGTTATTGGCAAGAACACTGGTAAAAAGTACTCCCTCGGTGACAGGGTCAGAGTGAAATTAACAAACGCAGATCACGAAAGAAAAACTTTAGACTTCCAGTTTATATAATTTATTTAAAATTTATATAAAAAGAGCGACTATGTCGCTCATATCACTTATGCATTGCCGGTTTGGAACTCACTTGATCTGAGATCCAGGTCTGACATAACCTTGTCAGGCTGCGAGGCTCGGATCCTCGGACGGTTTTTGACACCTTTGCGAGCATGCCCGCCTTTGCGACCAAGCTCACGCATGTATTCACGATCCTTGGAGATCTTTTGTCCTCCCTTTCTACCTGCTTCACGGGCTGCCTCAGTGTCCCACTCGTGAGCTCTACCCTTGGCATGAGCTGCCTTGCCGCCAGTACTTGCGATCTGTAGATGCCTCTCCTTGCTAATTGTACCAAAGCCCTTTTTACCCATATGTCCTCCATGTCAGTTGTGCGGACTAGGGAAAGAGTAGTTCAGCAAGAGCTATTTTGCAACCTCTACTGCTTGGTCGAAGGCAATAGATAGAAGTTTAGAAACACCGGTTCCAGACATGGTTACACCATATATAACTCCAGCACGACTCATGGTCTCTCTGTTATGAGTGATAAGGATAAGTTGCGAGCGCTTGGAAAGCCTCTCGGCAATGTCACCATATTTTTTAGAATTGGCTTCATCTAATGCTGCATCGGTCTCATCGAGAATGATGAATGGTGGAGGATTTACTTCTGTAATGGCGAAGAGGAGTGCAATGGAGGTCAGAGCTCTCTCGCCGCCTGAGAGCATAGCTAGCCCTCTGATCTTTTTCCTTGGAAGATTTACAGCAATATCTAATCCTTCCTCTATCACCTCCTCTCCTACTTCCTGATCTATACCTTCTTCAATTTCTAGATCCCCTATTCGTCTTTTCTTCTCTTTAGTAAGAGTCAGATGCGCTTCTCCACCGCCGAACATCATGGTGAAGAGTGTATTAAATTCTTTATTTATTTTCTCGAGTCCTGACTTAAATTCTTCATTGAGTCTCTCCTCAAGCTCCTTTATTAAGGTCTTGAGACTCTCAGCCGACTTCTCCAAGTCGAGGAGCTCACGCGAAAGAAACTCATCTCGCTCAGAAACTTCTTTAAACTCCTTCATAATGTCCCCTGCTCCCGAGACACCAGACTCCTCAAGTCTAATTTTGAGTCTCTCCACATCATGTCTTCTGTCTTCCTGCTTCGATCTGTCTTCATGAGTAACAGAGACTGACCTAAATCCTAAAATACTTGGTCCTGCGATCTTGGATATTTCTTCCAAGTCGCGCTTGAAGTTCTCAAAGAGGTGTTTGTATTGCTCCTCTCTTATTCTTAGAGATTCTTCTCTAGAACGAAGTTCATTTTCCTCCGACATGATGGTGAAGACCTTCTTCTCCGCATCGTGGGAAGTATCTTTGTCCTTCTCAATTTCTTTTTTCAGATTTTCATATTTCTCTCGTAGACTCTTCTCTCTTTCATCCGAGCGTTTGAGCTCTTTTTCCAGTTTCTCTTTCTCCTTACCGAGTTCTGAAAGAGCTCTCTCGACCTCTTTTACCCCGGGTGAGTTTGTATCCACTTTCTTGGATTTTATAAAGGAGCTAATTTTATCGAGAACTCTATATAAAACTTTAATTAGATTATTCGAATCTCCTTCTGCAGATTTTATTTCATCTTCTATATCAGACTGTAGTTCTTCTACGTCTCGGAGACGCACTGTTTTCTCCTCAGCATTCGTTATCCGATCCTTCTCACTTCTTAACATTCTTTCTTGGGCCTCCACTGATCCCTCCACCTTACCCAGTTCACGCATTAGTCTGTCCTTTTCCGCCCTTGCACTGGCTATTTCAGCTTCTATATCAAGCACTTCGAAATCTTTCTTATTTTTCTTACCGAAATTCTCTAAGATTTTACGAGCATTTCCGAGCTCCTCATCCAAGACCTTTAGTCTTGCCAGTATCGGTTTCTTCTCTGTGTGTATTAAATCTCTCTCTTTATTTAAATAATCTTCCTCGCGTCGAAGATACTCTTGTCCTAGAGTCTCGAGCTCAAGGCGAACACTCTCGGCTTTCTCTATCTTTTCTGTCTGCTTCTTTAGAAATCTAATATGCGGAGCGATCTCCTTTCTTAATGACTCAACTTGCTGGATATTTTCAAAAGTTTTTTCAAGCTTTTTCTCACTCTCGGCTCTCTTATACTGATAAAGCTTAAGTCCCAGTGCGTCCTCGATCATACTCTTTCTTTCGCGGGTTGAGGCATTTAAGATCTTATCTGCCTCTCCCTGAGAGATAATGTGGTGTCCTGATGCGCCAATATGAGCTCTGGCTAGAAGTTCCAAGACATCTCGGAGTCTCACCTGACTTCCATTTATAAGATATTCATTTACTCCATCTCGATGGACCACTCTCTCTATAGTGACTTCGGGGAAATCCACAGAGAAAAGTCTATTGGAGTTGTCGAAGACCACCTTCACAAAGGCTCTGTTGGCCCGGGATTCTCCACCCGCTCCATTAAATATAAGATCTTCACCCTTCTTGCCTCGCATAGATTTAATGGATTGCTCTCCTAAAACAAAGCGAAAGGCCTCGGCTACATTCGACTTACCAGAACCGTTGGGTCCAACAATTGCAGAAACTGGAGTGGTAAATTCTAAGACACTCTTCTTGGCGAAGGATTTGAATCCCGACAATTCAATAGACTTGAGATGAAGCATAAACCTTAAGTTCCAGTAGGTGGTTTCCTAGTGGCTTCTATATTATCGAACTTAGCCTTAATCTGGGCCTTCTCTATTGCGGAAGGATTGTAGTTCTTTCCTCCCGAAATTGTGAAAAAGATAAGTGAAGCTGTAGCGAAGACTGCAAGAGCCAACCCAAGAAGTACCTTCTCCGCTTGGCTTTGAGTAGTAACTATATGGGTCTTCATTATGAGCCCGGCAAGTCCTCCCACCTCATTTGCTGAAGCTGGAGGAATGTAAAGATCCGGTTGCTCGTCAAACTGGACTGACATTGTATAACTATACTAGCATTTTAGGAACTTCTATAGAATAATTAGACACAAATGAAAGAGGACCAGCGTGGCTTTACCCTTATAGAACTCTTAGTAGTTATCGCCATTATTGGTTTACTCTCTTCAATCATCTTCGCCGCTCTAACCCGAGCAAGAATAACTGCCGAGGACTCAAGGAGGAGACAGAACAAGGATTCGGTGGTTACAGCCTTGAACCTTTATTACAATGACTACGGTCATTTTCCAAATTCTGGCAATCCAGCTGATGTTTACTATCGCTGCCTGGCACCTTCCGGCGAAACTTGCTATGCAGGGGTCAAGGATGGAGACGATTTACTCATAACGAACCTAGCACCCTATCTGAGGACCTTGCCCGTAAACAATGCTATACCAGGCACAATAGCCTACAACAGACTTGTGTATGAGTACTCTCCCGATGATGCCAATGGACCTGGTAGCGTGTGGCTCTTGTGGATGCAAGAAAATCCCTTGGATGACTCTCAGTGTAACGGCCCTTCCGGCATAGAAGATACCGTATACTGGTACTGTTATCAGTATATAGGTTTCTAAGATATTAATTAGAAATTCCTTTCAAATACTCTGACCGTCTGGCCTCTACTTGATACATTAGGGCTAGAATCTTCTGCTTGTCTTCCGGTGTTAAACTAATACTTTTCGGTGGCTGATATCGAACAAATATTGAAATGGATAAAGTTATGCATATCGTCGAGGTTAGAAGAAGAAATCTTTCAGCCCCAGCAATAGTTCCAGCAAGTCTTTTCTTTAAAACCCATTTAGTTATCCAGCCAACTTTATGTGAATGCACCATTGGTTTAATTATAAACCCTAAGTATATTTATTAGCTAGTCTTTATTGACACTAATCTAATGCCAATTTTTGCTTTTTAAACCTTCTCGCGCCGCGGCTTGCTCGGCATCCTGCTTGGACTTGCCGTCTCCTTCACCTATCAGTTCTTTCTCCAGGTAGACCCCTACAGTGAAGTGTTTATCATGATCTGGACCGCTTTCTCTGAGAGTCTTATAAACTGGGGTTATACCTTCATGCTCTTGGGATCTTTCTTGGAAAAGGCTCTTAGAGTCTACCCAGGCACCACTCTTCACAATCTCATCAGTTAGAGAAGTAATATTATGCAAGATAAATTCTTTAGTAGATTCAAATCCTTGGTCTAGATAGATTGCTCCGATGATAGCTTCTAAAGTGTTCGCCAATATGTACTGTCTTGCCCGACCTTGATCCTTGGTCTCACCCTTGGAGAGTAACAGATAATCATTAGCACCGAGCCGGCTAGCTACCAGTGCACATGTATCTGCATTTACTAATGCAGAACGTAGACTAGTGAGCTCGCCTTCGTCCATTTCTGTAAACTTTTTATATAGAAAGTCTGTAACCACAAGTTCAAGCACCGCATCACCTAAGAACTCCAATCTTTCATTGTGTTCTCCGGCACTAGAACGATTCTCATTTATATATGAGCGATGGGTAAAAGCCTGTTTGAGGAGTGCCTTATCATGGAAGTTCACTCCTGCCTTCTCTTCAAATTTAGAAAAATCCATATATCTTTATTCACCTCCCTCTGCCAAGGTCTGCAAAGCCCTTGTCACAATGGGCAGTATATCGTCGTAGAAATTGAGGTCAAGTATGTCACTCAATTTAAACCATCTGACGTCATCTAACCCTCCTTTTTCCTCTTTGTTATCGAGAGTAAGTTCCTGGAAAGGCGCTTCTGCCATGTAATATGAAATCTGCTTTCTCATCTTCCCCCTTTCTGGGTGAAATGTGGAATATGAGTTTTCTCCAATCTTTTCACCCACCTTAACTGGTACTCCAATCTCGAGAGGCACCTTACGGATAAGACAATCCTTCTCTTCTTCTCCTTCGGCTAACCTTCCTTTAGTAAGAGTCCAGTGTCCGAAGATGTCATGCACAAGCGCTAGATAGATTTCACTCTGGTGCTTAGAGAAGACCACGGCACCGGCAAGACGCTCTACAGGAAGTTCAGAATCAGGAACATTGCCGTAACGCTTCTTAGGCCTAGGCTTCTCATCCTTACCGGGCTCACCCATTTCTTTATACACGGCACCCAATACTCCGTTCACGAATCTGCCTGAGGTTTCTCCACCATATGACTTGGCAAGCTCGATTGCTTCATTGATAGCTACCTTAGGAGGCACTTCATTTCTATCTGCAAAAAGTAATTCTGCCAATCCAATACGTAAAATATTTCTATCTACTGTAGAAATTTTCTCAAGTGGCCAATCTGGTGCGGCTTTCTCTATGAGAGTGTCGAGATCTTTCTGCTTATCTACTACAGTGTGAGTCAAGTTGTCCATGAAAGGTCTGTCCTTGGACTCCGGTGCAAACTCGAGAACATTTCTATCCAAAATTGGTTTGACTTCTACTTTCTTTTTACCAATTGTACTTTTATTAAAATCAAGCTCGAAAAGAGTCTGGAGGACAACTGATCGTGAAAGATGTCTATGTGACATGGTCTTAAAGAACTGTTTGAGACACGCGAGAAGAAGAATTAGCGTGCGTTCTCCTTCTCGCGTGATCTCTCGGCTCGTTTTACTGCCTTAGCGCCCATATCAATGACCTTACGTCCTCTGTAAGTGCCGGTCTCTGGGTTCATGCGATGACGCATGTATGTAGAATTTCCCTCCTTTACTAAAGTTGGGCTAGATAATGCATGGTGAGATCGGCGGTTTGCTGTCTGCGATCTCGTATGGCGCATCCGAACTGTCATAAAACGACTCTACCAGAATATTCATAAAAAAGAAAGGCCCCGCTTGGTTTTTATACCTTCTGCAGGGCCCGAGTTAGGAGGATCTTTTCGATCTCCCGTTTAGCGTTTCTTACAAGATGTAGCTGAGTCTGGTTGTGCCTTGGCTGATAGATATCGGCAATCACTTGATCGATGGTGAGATACCGCCGATTGTTGATAATCGAATCTCCTTCAAGTCTGGGCACCTCATCCAGTTGACCTTCACAGTCAGACTCGTGGACGAGAAACCCAACCTTATGATGATCAGCGACAAGTCGTGAGTAGATCGGCTTTAACTTTGCATCCTCACGGATAGAGCGGCCGGTCTCATCTTTGAACTCTCGACGAGCGGTATCTTCTGGCGACTCCCCCTCTTCACCACCACCTCCAGGGAACTTTGTTTGGACATCGTCCGGAAAATCTGGGTTCGTGGGAGTGGAGTCCAAGACCAGGACCTCGATCACCCCCTCTCTCTCCCGCCATTCAATGACAGAAGAATTGTAACTCTCGATAGGGATAACCATGAGGCCTCGCGGTCTATGTTTTGGTCTTTCTTAATTATAGCACAGTTATTTCTTTAGTGTCAAGTTGCGAAGGAAGCTTCTACGATGTGGCTCAACGGGGCCATATTTCTTCAACCTTTCTCTATGTAAAAGAGTGCCATACCCCTTATGTACATGGAAGTCGAAATCAGGATACTTCTGTCCGAGCTTTATCATGTATTTGTCACGAGTAACCTTGGCACAAATACTCGCTAGTGAGACCACGGGGATCTTTTCATCACCGCGTATGACAGTTAATTGATGTGGGAATCTCTCAGGAGCTTTAATACCTCCGTCTAAGAAAATTTGAGCCTGGGTGTCTATTCCTAATTTCTCTATCACTCTCTTTATACCCAGCCGTATCGCATACGCAATACCATGCTTGTCTATGATCCTTTCAGAAACAAGAGATACAGCGAAGTCCAAGTTATCCTGCCTTTTGGCCTCAAGTGCTAGAAGATACCAGAGTCCCCTTTCTTCTGGAGTAAGCTTCTTAGAATCTTTAATCCCTTTGAAAAACTTTTTATTAAATCCTGCCTTTATGACCACTCCTCCGACGGCGACAGGGCCCGCCAGAGGACCTCTACCTGCCTCATCAATACCTACGATTTGTCTAGTGAGTTTAGGTGTAATACCTGTATTATACTAAAGAAATTATGGCCATGTCGAAGTTCACACACCTTCATACCCACTCTCACTATTCCCTCCTGGAGGCCCTTCCAAAGGTTTCTGACCTGGTAAATGAGGCTAAGAAAATGGGCTCTTCGGCCTTGGCACTTACTGATTCTGGGAACCTTTATGGAGCCATAGAGTTCTACAAGGAATGCATAGAGGCAGGGATTAAACCTATCATCGGAGTAGATACATTCGTAGCGGCTAGGACACGTCATGATAAGGAGGCCCGGATAGACTCTATCCGCTCGCGCCTAGTGCTTCTGGTTGAAAATGAGATAGGTTATAAAAATTTATTAAAACTCGTTACTGCTTCATATATAGAAGGTTTTTATTACCGTCCTAGAGTAGACAGAGAACTATTGGAAAAATTCCACGAAGGTCTCATTGCTATCATGCCATCTATGAATGGCGAAGTAGTGAAGTCCCTCGGGCTCGAGGATACAGATAAAGCCGGACAGACTCTTGAATGGTATAAAAAGACTTTCGGTCTTGATCACTTCTACCTGGAGATCACCCGCCATCCTGAGATTGCGGGGCATGATGACAAGATGGAATCACTAGTTAAGTTTGCCCGGTCTACTGAGACACCAATCATTGCTGGCCATGACATCTATTATATAAAGCCAGAAGATAAGCCCGCTCGAGATACTCTCCTCTCTATCCAGACCCACATCTTAAGCAGTGATAATTCATCATTTAACGATGAAGAAGAGGATCTCTCGTTTAGATCTCCTAGACAAATGTTGAAAGATTTCAAAGATCTACCCGAGGCACTAAAGAATGTGGAGAAAGTTGTAAATATGTGCAATTTGAAACTCGAACTTGGCAAATGGGTGTTTCCTGATATTGATTTAGGTAGTCCAACTCCTGACGAAGCTTTAAGAAAAATAGTGACAGAGGGCTTAGACAGAAGAAAGCTTGAGGAAACCAAGGAAGTGACAGAGAGATTAGAATATGAATTAAAAATTATAAAGGATAAAGGATATCCAAAATATTTCTTGGTTGTTTCTGATCTCTTACGCTTCGCACATGAAAGCGGAATACTTACAAATGTTAGAGGTTCAGTGGCCGGATCGCTCGTAACTTACCTTGCAGGCATCACAAATATAAATCCCCTTGAATACAATCTTCCGTTCGAACGTTTCCTAAACCCAGACAGACCCTCCCCACCAGATATAGACATGGACTTTGCAGACGACAGGCGTGATGAAGTTATCGAATACGCAAGACAGAAGTATGGGGAAGACCATGTAGCCCAGATCGGTACCTTCGGTACTATGATGGCCAGAGGTGCAGTGCGTGATGTAGCACGAGCTATGGGCTTTTCTTATGCATTAGGCGATCAGATTGCAAAGTTAATTCCGCTTGGTGCGCAAGGCTTCCCCATGACCATAGAGCGTGCTTATAGAGAGAATCCCGATCTTAAGAAGTTGTACGAGAGCGATCCTGATGCCAAAACTGTATTAGACATGGCAGAGAAGATTGAGGGCAATGCTAGACATATCTCTGTGCACGCAGCTGGCGTGGTTATATCACCTACAAATTTGACAGACTATACTCCTCTGCAATTCGATACTAAAGGTGAGAAAAAAATTATCACTCAATATGATATGTACTCCATAGAAGAAGCAGGTCTCTTGAAGTTTGATTTCCTGGGAATACGAAACCTATCCATAATTGCCGATGCATTCGAGCGCATAAAGAAGATCGAGGGCAAGGAAATACATCTCGAGGATATACCTATAGACGACAAGAAGACATTTGAGATGCTTGCACGTGGTGAGACTGAAGGAACATTCCAGCTCAATGGAGACGGCATGACGAAGTCACTTATGGAGCTCAAGCCCACCACCATACACGACATTAATGTTATGGTGGCACTTTACCGTCCTGGACCAATGGATAATATCCAGGAATACATTCTGCGTAAGCATGGCCTTAAACCCATCACTTATATGCATCCTAAGATGAAGAATTACTTAGACACCACTTATGGTGTACTGGTCTATCAAGATGATCTTCTTATGACTGCTATAGAGGTAGCAGGATACTCGTGGGGTGAAGTAGATAAGTTCCGTAAGGCTGTGGGCAAGAAGATTCCAGAAGAGATGAAAAAGCAGCACATCATGTTTGTCGAAGGTTGCATTAGGCACGGTGGTATGGAGAAAGATAAGGCAGAAGCGCTTTGGAATCTCTTCGTACCATTTCAGGGATACGGATTCAATAAAGCTCATGCTGCAAGTTACGGTCACATCGCATACGTCACTGCATACTTGAAGGCGAACTTCCCTGAGATTTATATGTCTTCCGTACTCACCGCTGAGTCTGGCGACGTAGACACCATTGGTCTCATGGTCAATGAATGCAGACGCATGGGCATAGATGTATTACCTCCATCTGTAAATGAATCATTCTCGCAATTCACGGTAGTGAACGATCCTCCAAATCCATATAAAATCCGTTTTGGATTAGTAACTATTAAAAACTTCGGTCAAGGGGTGTCAACTGCAATCATCGAAGAAAGAAAAACTGGTGGGAGATTCACCTCACTAGTAGATTTCTTAGACCGAGTGAAAGACAAAAATCTTAATAAGAAGTCTCTCGAGTCGCTTATAAAGACCGGGGCACTAGACGAGTTCGGTGACCGTGGCATGCTCATCGCTAATCTAGACAATCTTCTAGCGTATCATCGCGAGCATGCTACCGCTCCGACTAATCAGACTTCTCTCTTCGGTCTCATGTCTGATACTTCTACACTTCCTACACTTAGGTTAGTCGACGCACCAGTAGCCACACAGAAAGAAAAGTTACTATGGGAGAAAGAGCTCTTGGGACTTTATATTTCTGGCCACCCATTGGAAGAACATGAAGAAAAACTTTCTAAAATAAACCAAAAGATTGGTAAGCTCGCAGATTGTAACAAGGATGATCCATGCGTCATTGCAGGACTTATAACTGAAGTCCGTGATGTGATGACTAAAGGTAATGAAAGAATGGTCTTTCTTAAACTTGAGGACAGAACTGGGCATGCAGATGTGGTACTCTTTCCTAAAGTCTTTGAGGAATTTAAATCGCTTGTAATGCTTGATAACTGTATAGCAGTGAAGGGCAGAATTTCTAAGCGTAACGGTGAGACCTCCCTCCTCGGTGAAAAAATAAAAGCACTTTAACAAAATAAAAACCGAGTTCATGAACTCGGTGACAAATCTCCTTCGCGAGGAGTATGACGACGATCTCGCATCCAGGCGGTCCATACGATAGCGCCACGACTGACTATGGCAGATTCAGGGATTGGAATTTCTACAGACCATATCTCCCATGCCTTGATGTGACCCTTGTTCACTGATGGATCGAACCGAATCCACCGCTCACTTTCCCATTGGACCAATTTTTCAACCATGTGAGCTGGTGTCATCTGGACTTCAAACTCACGTGCTTCATCCTGCTTTTTGCATTGGTTGGGAAGGAGTAAAACTCCAGTTCTTTGAGAATTTTTATCCTCAGCGAGCATGATGTATGCCTTGAACCCATTGGGCACCGATGGCTCATACTCCAGGATGTCAGCAAATATCTTGATGATCTCCCTTTGATCCACGAATGTACCCTTCGGTTCCACATTGGGGAACCTCGTGTAATCTATGCGCATTTTCCCTCAAATGTGTGGTCTTTCTCCATTAAATCACGGGCTCAAAGTAGTGGTCAACCATAAATTTTGCTGATAAACTCTCCTTATGAATCCAGACGAAAGAGACCATAAGAAACTAGGACGTGAGCTAGAATTATTCACTTTTTCAGACACCGTAGGCAAAGGTCTCCCACTATTTCTCCCTAAAGGCGCAACAATGCGCCGAGAACTTGAGAGATTTATTGTCGATGAGGAGCTGAAGCGTGGATACCTCCATGTGAAGACTCCGGACATTGCCAAGCTCGACCTATACAAGAAATCAGGGCATTACCCACACTACAAAGACTCGATGTACGCGCCTATCGTGATAGATGACGAGGAGTTTATGCTCCGTCCTATGACCTGCCCGCACCACTTCGAGCTATACCTGTCGAAACCTCGCTCGTATAGAGAACTTCCTATGCGTATTGCAGAATTGGCCCAACTCTACCGATACGAGCAGTCGGGCGAACTTATGGGACTCCAGCGTGTCCGCACATTCTGTCTAGCCGATGCGCATATTATCTGTGCTTCTGAAGAGCAGGCCATGGACGAGATCAGTAACGCCTTGGATCTTATAGAATACATAGCCGGGGTCTTCGGACTTAAATTAAATGAGGATTATAGATTTAGACTCTCACTTGGAGACAGAAGTGATACAGAAAAGTATTACAAGAATGATGCTGCATGGGAAAAGGGTGAGGATCTATTGAGAAAACTTATGAAGAAGCGCGGTAGCGAGTTTGAGGAAGCTAAGGGAGAAGCAGCATTCTATGGACCCAAGATTGATGTACAGATGAAAAATGTAAATGATAAGGAGGACACGGCTTTCACCGTCCAGTATGACTTCTGCATGCCAGATAGATTCGACCTCAAATATATAGGCGAGGATGGTAAGGAACACAGAGCCTTTGTAATTCATCGCTCCTCAATCGGTGCCATAGAGCGCATCATGGCATTTCTTATAGAGAAGTATGCCGGCGCCTTCCCTCTTTGGTTCTCACCTGTACAGGTAAAGATCTTACCCATAAGTGATAAGCATCTTGAATATGCCAAAGAAGTTTCCGAGAGACTCCGACAAGAAGGTATTAGATTCGAACTCGATGATTCAAATGAGACCCTTGGAAAGAAAGTTAGAAACTTTAAGACTGAGAAGGTTCCTTATGCAGTTGTGCTTGGTGACAAGGAAGTTCTGGAGAAGAAACTTACTCTAGAGAGCCGTGATGATAAGAAAGAAACTGTCTCTGTAGACGAACTGATATCGAAATTAAAAAAAGAAATTTTAGAGAAAAAATAAAAACGAGCTGATTTATGGCTCGTTTTGAGGAATGATCTCCATAGTGGCGAAGTCCTTCGTATATGGAAAAGTATATGGAAAAGTTCGCCTCTTTACCGCTTCTGGAATAGGGCATGCAATGGTGTTACATTCCCGAAAGTTGGTAAGAACTGGGAAGATCTGGAAACAGATCGAGCATGTCAGCTCGCATTTACCAGGCATAAGGCCTCTCTAGCACTTGGTCTCTATACTTATTAACACCTACAACTTATACGTCAAGAGTGGCTTTCTTGGCGTTTGACTGAATGAAGGACTTTCTGGATGGCACATCGGTACCCATGAGGATGTCGAAGACTTTGTCCGCTTCACGAGCATCTTCTACATTTACCTGCTTCAAGAGACGCACCTTGGGGTCCATGGTAGTCTCCCAGAGCTCATCTGAGTTCATCTCTCCTAGACCTTTGTAGCGTTGGATAGAGACCTTTTGGGTTTTACTCTTCTCCTTGACCTCTCCTTCAACCTGGTCTTCGTTTGCATTCTGTACATCTTCTTGTGGCTCATCAGAAATATCTTCTATCTTCATATCCTTGCCGACTTTCCTATCGCGCTCTTCATCAGAGTATGCATAAAGAATCTCTTTACCTTTCTTAATCTTATAGAGTGGAGGTTGCGCAATGTAGACGAAACCACCATCAATGATCGGTCTGAAATGTCTGTACAGAAGTGTAAGAAGTAGTGTACGGATGTGCGCACCGTCAACGTCTGCATCGGTGGCAAGAATTATTTTATGGTAACGAAGTTTCTCAATATCAAATGTGTCTCCTATGGCAGTACCCATAGCTATGACAAGATTCTTAATCTGTTCACTGCCGAGCATTTTATCAAGTCGTGCACGCTCGATGTTTAATATTTTTCCTCGGAGTGGCAGTATGGCTTGAGTCCTTCTGTCTCTACCTTGTTTAGCAGTACCACCTGCTGAGTCTCCCTCCACTATGAAGAGCTCCGAGTCTTCTGCGGACTTGCTCTCGCAATCTGCAAGCTTACCCGGAAGAGTCATACCTTCAAGTGCGCCCTTACGTAACACAGAGTCCTTGGCAGCCTTAGCGGCCTTGCGCGCCTTAAGAGCAAGGACAACTTTATTTATAATTGCTTTAGCATCGTCAGGATTCTCCTCAAGAAATGTTGAGAAGGCATCACCGAATATAGTTGCTACCATACTCTGGGCTTCTACGCTCCCGAGTTTCCCCTTAGTCTGTCCTTCGAACTGGATCTCACGAAGTTTGATAGAGATGACTGCTGTCAGTCCCTCCAGTGCATCATCTCCAGTGAAATTGTCTTCCTTCTCAGAGACTAGGTTATTCTTACGAGCATACGAGTTCAAGGTTCTGGTGAGTGCAGTCTTAAACCCGGTGACATGTGTGCCACCCTCAGAGTTATAAATATTATTTGCAAATGGAAGCACTCTTGAAGAAATGTCGTCTACATACTGAAGAGCCACTTCTACTGTCTCATATTCATTGCCGTTTGTGGCCTTCTCCACATAGAAAATATTTTTATGTATCGGCTTCTCATGTGAGTTCTCGAAGCGCACTAGAGAAACTAAACCCCCCTCGAAGTAGAAGGTCTGTGATGGCACTTCTAGCTCAAGGTCACGGATATAGAAAGTATCGGTGTCATCTAACTTTCCTGCCTCACGAGCATCGATGATTGTGATCCTCATTTTCTTCACCAAGTATGCCTGCTGGCGTAGATGGTTCACTATACGCTCGAAGTCGAATGTTGTATCTGGAAATATTCCAGGATCTGGTTGGAATGTAATTATGGTTCCTTCCCGCTTGGTATTACCAACTTTTTTCACAGCGGATTTACGCTTACCTATGGAGTACTCTTGCACATATACTCCTCCGTCCTTGTGTACTTCTGCACGAGCATATGTAGAAAGTGCATTCACTACAGATGCACCCACTCCGTGTAGACCTCCGGAGACTTTATATCCTTCACCTCCGAACTTACCTCCAGCATGGAGTGTAGTCATGATAGTTTCGAGCGCAGAAACTTTAGTTTGTTTATGGATATCTACCGGTATACCTCGACCATTATCTACCACGCGGATTTTATTGTCTGGCAAGAGTGCCACTTCGATATCATTCGCGAATCCACCCATGGCCTCGTCTCTGGAGTTATCGAAAATCTCCCATACTAAGTGGTGGAGACCCTCAGGGCCAGTGGTACCAATGTACATGCCTGGACGCTTTCTGACTGGGTCTAGTCCTTCCAGGACGGTGATGGATTCTGCGTTGTATGAGTGAGGATTACTACCCTTCTTTTCTCGCTTTTTCTCTGCTTCTTTGGCCATTTTTGTACTCATAATTATAGCAAATTTAAGGTTAAAAAGATAGCCGAAATGTGCCCATTTAATGGCTTAACAGAGCCACTTTTTAACCTCTAATCTATGAAAATTGCAAACTTGCGCCAGTATGTGCGGAAGGTCTCTTTATCTACAAATCTGTTTGCTCCGGGCTCAGACTCGTCGTCAGGGTCATGATAGAAGAATCCCGTGATCCTGTCTCCATCTTTCTCTACCCCTACCACTACTACATCATGTGGTTTATCTTTCTCCTTCCAGTTCTTAATAGCAGAGACGATGACTGGCTGCTTCCACTCCAGGATTTTTCCCGCGATCTTCTGCATACCTCTCTCCACATGACCCGGTTCAAACGTAGAAGGTCTAAACTCCTGATTCCTAGTATCTACATCTATAGCCCTAAACTCTTCCGCATATGAACCCACATTGTGATTACGAAGAAGTGCAGTTAGTCCCATGTGTGACCAACCTATACCAGATATATAAGCACCGCGTATGGTCTGGCCCTCACGTAAGATCGAGTGGAAGTCGTTATCGAGCCCTGTGCGGTAGTCTAGAACCATCTTCACACATGCAGCACCACAGGCTCTAGAGAGCCCGTCTGAGTCACGACCTATGGAGTATTGCGAGACGTATGGTACGGGGAGAATTGTCTTCACCGTCACCATATGCTCCTCCCTTTTTCTTCTATCCTCTTCCATATTTCAATCATAGCCTGACTTTACTAAGTTCTGCAATAAGGTTCTTCTTTTCTCTCAATTCTGGCCTATCTTCCGGAATCTCAATTACAAATCTTTCTTTGTTGTCAGTAATCAAGCATCTATATCCTAAAAATCCTGTCGAGAAGTACTTTGATTCTTGAACCTTTTCTTTGACAACTTTTCCGTACCCCATGTCGAAACCACCAGCTTGTATCATTTCACCATCGCCGATATACACACCCTCATGGCCTACAATACTTGGAGGAATGTCAGTACGTTGCCCCTTGAAAAACACTAGATCTCCCGGCTGTGCTTCGGCTTCAGAAACCTCTTTTCCAAAATTATATTGATCATTGCAAATTCTGGGTATTGCCATACCCGCACATACGTATAAGTATGCCGCGAACGACGAACAATCAAAAGAATTTGGACTATCTTTCAGAACAGAGGACCCAAACTTATATGGAACTCCAATGAGCTCATTTGCTAGTGTGACAATGATCTCTCTTGGATTAACTCTAGTGAAATGGAGCCCTGATCTTTTCAGGGCTTCTTCGCTAATCTCATCAGTACTTAAGCCTACTCTATATATCCAGGTCATATTCGTATTTCTCCTTTGTAGTCTTGCTTTGTCATCTCTTCCACATCGGCATGGAGTTTATTTACTTCTTCATTCGTAAGAGTTTTATGTATGCTTCTGTATGTAATGCGGAAAGTGTAACTAGTCTTATCTCCGAACTTTTCTTTATTTTCATATTTGTCCAAGAGCTCCACTTCCTCCACCAAGTCTCCACCGATATCTCGTATAGCGTCGAAGTAGTCATTCAAGACGAAGCTCTGATTGTCTACAGTGAAGGAAATGTCTCGGATGACTGGCGGGAACTTACTTACTTCCTTGTACTTGTGTCCGAGCTGAAGTTGTTTCTTCACGCGCTCATCTTCGGACCAGAGAAGTCTTATATCGGGTAACTCCATAGAGACTATGGCAAGTCTCTCAAGTCCGAAGCCGAATGCCCAACCATTCCACTTGCTTGAATCCACTCCAAACTTCCGAAGGACGCTCCCCTTCACCACTCCACTACCCAGAACCTCAACCCACTTACCATCTTTGTCCACCTCCATTTCTAATGACGGGTCAGTGTATGGGAATGTATCCGGGTTAAATCTCCCCTTTACATTGTCACCGAATACAGCCTTGGCTATGGACATGAGCACTTTCTGTAATTCTTCTGTACCAATTTTCTCTTTGTCCTTAGGAGCCAAATACCAACCATCAAGCTGGTGAAAGACGTTCATGTGGTTCCTATCGATCTCATCCTTTCTATAAACTTTGCCGAAAGAGAAACAACCAACAGGCTCTCCCTTATCCATCCGAGCTTTGACCTCAGGCTCTTTCAAATAGTAGTACCACATTACGGTCGTGTGGGTGCGGAGAATGTTTTTATCGTCTACATAATAGGTGTCGGACTTGCTCCTGGCTGGATGTTCAGCTGGAAAGTCGAAGAGGTCGAAGGATATGTCAGCCGGCACTACCTCTGGTGTCTTTATAACATCGAAATCTTTAAACTCTGGCTCAGCAAGGATTCTAGTAACCATTTCTCTAATAGGACTACCAGAAGTCCTAGAGAGGTCGGGCATGGAAAGATACCTCTTGATACGTGGAGCCTCAGGGTCTGTCCTCTTCTTAAGATCGCTTAGGAGTTTCTCCTGTTGGTCTAGAGGCACCAGATACGTCTTAGTCATAGAGACTGATTATACGAGAAATCTTGAAAAAGTCTAAGAAATTCATTATTATATGGCTCTACTCATGGCCCTACAAGAAGTAATACTTTATACCTCACTTTTCATCTCCCTCTTCTTCGAGGTCTTTCTACTTATCACTTACTTCGAGGTCCGTGACGAGCTCAAGTTTGAAGAAGAACACTTCGGTCACGATATAAAAGATTTTCCTACTGTTACCGTAATTGTGCCTTGTTTCAATGAAGAGATCACCGTTAAAGCTACCCTAGACTCACTCCTCGCATTAGATTATCCGAGAGATAAATTCTCTCTCATAGTGGTAGATGATGGTTCCACAGACAATACCCAAGGAGCATTGGATAATTACAGAGATAACTCTCAAATAAGAATTTTTAAGAAAGAAAATGGCGGTAAATACACAGCTCTTAACTTCGCATTGACTCATGTCGAGAGTGATCTAGTAGGATGTCTTGATGCAGACTCATTCGTAGACTCACAAGCACTTCTGAAAATCGTACCCTACTTCACCGACTCTGAGATCATGGCTGTCACACCGTCCATAAAGGTTCATGAACCAAAAAACCTTTTACAACTAATGCAGAAAGCTGAATACAGCTGGGGGATATTTATGCGCAGAATGCTCTCGAAGATAAACGCCCTATATGTGACTCCGGGACCATTCTCAATATTTAGAACAAGAGTTTTTCGAGAGCTAGGCGGTTATAAGCATGCTCACAATACAGAAGACATGGAGCTTGCCCTCAGAATGCAGAAGAATGGATACAAGATTGTTAACTCTGTAGCTGCGCAAGTGTACACCATTACTCCGCCGAAACTCTCTGAGCTTTACAAGCAGCGTCGTCGCTGGACATATGGCTTCTTGAAAAATGCAGTCGACTATAAAGATATGTACTTCAATAATAAATACGGAAACATTGGAATATTTATCCTTCCTGTCGCCACTGTATCTATCTTCTCTACCATCTTCGCTGCGGGAAATCTTGTCTGGGGCATTGGAGATAAAATCTTAAAAACATTTTCTAAATACAAAGCTATTAATTGGAGTTTCCACTTACCCAGCTTCCATTTCGACTGGTATTTCTGGAACACTGGGTCAGTAATGTTTCTAGGCGGAACTGCTCTTCTCCTCTCGGTGATTATCTTATTCTATGCCTACAAGATCGCTTACAAGACTCGTCCAGGTAGAGAAGTTGTGTACTACTTCTTGCTTTATATGTTTATAGTTCCTATCTGGCTTTCAGGTGCTGTCTATAGTAGTATCTTTAGTCGCAACATTACTTGGAAGTAATTCCGATATCTAATGCCCGATTCTCGCAAATACATAGCCGCTTTCGTTATCACTGTGCTTATCTTCGGCACAGCCTTAACCGTCAGTAATTACTTAAGTAAAAAGAAGCTTCAAGAGGTTAAAGATGTAGAAAATAGGGTAAGCCTAGACATCCTTTCTTCAGAAACTCAATTCTCCTTGCTTGAAGAAACCACATGTAAAAACGTTAGTCCTTCAGGCTTTCTCTCAAGCGAGTTAGGGCCCTTGGGAGAGAAACTTTCTTACGCGGAGAATCAGAACTTCTCAGACACAGATCTAGAATCTCTCAAGCGCTCTTACTTCCTGCTCGAGATTAAGGATTATCTTCTTATGAAGAGAGTGACAGAGAAGTGCGGTGACAAACCGACATTCATTCTCTACTTCTATGCCAGTGAAGATTGCCCAGAGTGTGAAAACATGGGCGCAGTTCTTACTGAACTTCGTACTCGTTACCCGTCTCTTCGGGTCTACTCTTTCGACTACAACTACGATGTACCGGCTATAAAGACCCTGGAGAAAATATATAAAGTAGATAACAAGCTCCCAGCCCTTATTATAAACGGTGATCCGTATTATGGAGAGAAGACTGTAGATGAGCTACTAGCCAATGTTCCTGCCCTAGCTCGCATTAAGGCCCTCGACGACAAGGCTAAAGCGGCTTCTTCTACTCCTACTTCGACTTCTACAAGGCACTAATTCTTGGAGCCACCTCTCGGGCTTGAACCGAGGACCTACGGTTTACAAAACCGTTGCTCTACCAAAGCCGACGCAAGGTCGGCTCCCCGACCGTAAGCGCGTCGGGGCTGAGAGAAAACTTGAGCCGGGAAGAGGGTTCGAACCTCCGACCTACGGTTTACAAAACCGTTGCTCTACCAACTGAGCTATCCCGGCAATTATGGTTGAACTCTAATTTTACCTTCCTTAATAATTTTTTCTATGTAGTCCCTTCTCTTCAACTTTTTCAATTTCCTTTCAACTGCCCTTGCCTCGATTAGAGTAGAGTATTCCTGTTTGAAAATCAACTTTGGATCTCCCAATCTCTTTGTTGAGGGAGTATGACCACCACTGTGGTGAGTAATTCTTCTCTCAAGATTAGAAGTGCTTCCAATGTACAATTTTCCAGAATCGGTTTTAAGAATATATACGTGCGGCACTATTTTAATTCTGTATCACTGTCTATCTCGTCTGGATCTACCAGAGTGTCATCTATCCTACCAGATTCCTTCTCCGAAAGGCTCTGGAAGAACTCAGAGATTCCCTCACTCTTCTGGGGGAAATATTTCGAACCTCTTATATCTCCCATGTACTTATGTGTTTTATCTTGGAGGAAAGACACAAGTTTATTATAAGTATTCTTAGAATGGAGAGGTAACTGCTTACTTATGAAGAATTCAGCATCTTCCTTGAACTCAGAGTACTCGCGGGCTGCTTGATGAGAGAGCTCTCTCAAATGCTCGTCTCCATGTGATATAAGACGCAAGAAGAGAAGACTTTTTCTCTTCTTAATTTCGAATACCTTGGCAGATATGAGGAGTATTATAACTGCTCCTGAGATAACAAATAAAATTTGAAAGACCATAAGGACAAGGTTAATCCGCTACTGAGTAGCGAGTGAAGCTTACTACTTCTGTACGTTCTCCAAACTTCTGTACCGCACCATTCACAAGATCTCCTATAGTCTTAGAAGGATCCTTGATGAAAGGCTGCGCTAAAAGCTCCTCTGCATTCTCAGGCTTCATAGCTGCAATGTGCATGGCTATGTCACGAGCGAGAGTCTTGAACTCTTCATTCTTCGAGACGAAGTCAGTCTCACAGGCAAGATAGATTAAGACACCTGAAGTTCCACCTCCGTGTATATAGGAGGCCACACTTCCTGCACCCAAGTTTCTCTCACCTTTCTTCTGTGCAACCAGGACAGAGCGCTTCTGAAGTATCTTGAGAGCTTCCCCTTTATCACCCTTAGCCTCGCTTAAAGCATTACGAATATCAGAAATGGAGAGTCCTGTTTCGTCGCGAAGAGCTTTTATCTCTGCTGTGGAAATTTCCATTACCTTATAATATCAGATTAAGCTTGCTTACTCTCTACTCCCTTGGTGTAACCTAAAACAAGCTTCTCGATTATGAGTGAGACACTTTTCTGAGAAGCGTCATTGGCGGGAATGGCTAAATTAACTTCATAAAGATTATTATCACTTCCTGTTATACCCACCACAGGGATATGAAGTCTCTTAGCTTCATCTACAGCGATGTGTTCTTTCTTTGGATCCACTACCACAAGTGCCTTGGGGAGAGACTTCAATGTTGAAAGTCCGCGGAAGAAGAGTTCGAGCTTTCCAATCTCACGATCTATAAGGAGTCTTTCTTTCTTAGTGTACTTACCGAGTTCACCTTTTTCGCGCTGAGTTGTAAGTTCTTCGAGCTTAGCAATGCGCTTCTTTATCTCACCGAAGTTAGTTAGAGTTCCACCAATCCAGCGACCAGCGACGAATGGCATATTGAGCGTACCTCCCGCCTTCCTGACGGCCTCACGAGCTTCAGACTTACCACCTACGAAGAGGACCATGGCGCCCTCCTTACCCTTTACTTCCATAAACTCAACCGCTTTCTTAAGCTCTGCTTCGGTCTTCTCCAAATCGAAAATCTCGACATTATTCTTAGATCCGAATATGAAGTTCCTTGCAGAAGGGTGACGACGCGACTTCACAAAGCCGAAATGAGCTCCCGCTTGGAAGAGCTCATCAATCAATCCAGAGTTACTGGTATTTGTAGTCTTATTTGCCATTATTTCATTAATTTAGTGCTTCGATATCCTACCAAAAGTGGCTCAAATTGGCAATATTATTCCTCATCCTTACCGGAGCCAAATTCCTTAGCGTTCTCTAAAGTCTCAATTATTGGGTCCATATACCCTTGGAAGATTTTGCCAATGTTGTGCCAGGACTCCTTCACACGGTGGTCAGTTATACGGTCCTGGAGAATATTATATGTACGGATTTTTTCTGAGCGGTCGGCTGTACCTATTTGGTTCTTTCTGTCGGCAGAGTACTTAGCAGCTTCTTCTTCCTCCTTCTTCTGTTCTAGTTTCGCAATGAGAATACTCATGGCCTTCTCTCTGTTCTTCAACTGACTTCTTTCTGCTGTCGATCGTACGTCTATACCACTCGGCTTATGTATAATGCGCACGGCAGTCTCAACCTTATTCACATTCTGGCCACCCGCTCCACCTGACCTTGAAGTTTCAATCTCGAGATCGGTCGGCTTGATCTCGATGGTAGTCTTCTTACGCACCGGTAGGATGGCGACAGACGCGGTGGATGTATGAACCCTCCCGGACTTCTCTGTATCGGGCACTCTCTGGATCCTATGCACCCCAGTTTCAAATCTTAACTTCTTATAAACATTTACGCCGCGTATTTCGAAAGATGCTTCTTTGTATCCACCAAGTGCAGAAAAAGATTCATTAACCTTCTTCACTCCCCAACCTTGAAACCCAGCATAATTAATATACATTTCTGCCAGTTCATGGGCGAAAAGGGATGCTTCTTCTCCACCGGCACCAGCTCTTACTTCTAAAATGATTTCATTAGGGAATTCATCCTCCTTCTCCTCCTCGGTTAGGATCTCTCTCATCTGGTTTAAAAGTTCTTCTTTCTGTATAGAAATATTTTTCAGATCATCTGAAGCTAGTTCCGCCATACTTTCATCTGAGGCCATCTTCTTAAGATCTTCCTCTTCTTTAATAAGACGCTCGAAAGACTCTGCTAGGTAGAGAGTTTTAGGGTTATCTTTGTACTTTTTTATGTCTATATCCATAGGAATCCATAGGAAAAACCTCGAGTATATTGTACCTCGAGGTTAAAGAAACTTACTTTTTTGTTTTACTTTTAGCTTTTGCCTGCTTCTGCTTGAAGCGTTCCACACGACCCGCAGTGTCGAGAACCTTCTCCTGGCCAGTATAAAAAGGATGTGAACTTGAAGAGATTTCCACGTGGTATACAGGAAGCTCCTTGCCCTTCCACTCACCTGACTTGGGAGTTCCCTTCTCCTTTGTAGAGACAGCAGAAGGTATGACATATTCAACGCCGTTAGAGTTATCGATAAAGAGAACTGGTCGGTACTCCTTGTGATGTATATCTTTTTTCATCTCGGCCAATATACCAGTCTTTTAGAGTCCTTGCAACGGGTCGATCATGGTGGTCTGGATGGTAGTAGCCTTGGCTAGGACAGAGTTGCCGTAGGAGTTCGCATACGAAGTTTTACAGGTAGAACCGGAGTAATACCTGCACGCTGCATTCTTCTCTGCTGTAGCAGTACCAGAACTTGCTCCTAAGTCTCCCAGGTAGATAGCAGAGGCGAAGAAGGCATCTCTAGCATTCCAAGGGTTAGGATAAGAGTTACCAGTCATTGTGGCTATGCGAGAGGTAAAGAGCTTCCAAGTAGAAGGTATAAATTGTGCAGGGCCCATAGCGCCTCCCCATCCTATCGGTGCTCCGCTTGAGCTATATATAGGCTGCCAACAAGAGACACGAGTGTTAGAAACCTCTCCTCCCACATTTTGTAATATGTCTAAGAAGACTGGCACATCACGAGTCGGACTCATCACACGGGGTTTAGGAGTTCCACCATTTACACTTATACCGTCTCCAGTAAGAGTGTTGGTAAGATAACATGTACCCACATTCGCTCCAAGATTAGACTCTTGAGTAAGGATGGCGAGCAAGAAAGCAGGTCTTACACCTGTGGCTGCACTTGCAGCTTGGGCGTATTGGAGAGCAGTGCCAAATGGTATAGCAGCAGAGTCACGGAGATTAAATAGTATTGAGCGGATCTGAGCAGCTTTGGCTTGTCTCTCTGCAAGTACCGAAGCATAAGTCTTCTCCTTGCTTTTACTGTCTGCCAGTAAGCTATTCTTCTCTGCTTTACTCTTCTCTACTTCAGCCTTGGCAGCTTCTATAGCAGCTTTAGCATCTGCTTCTGCAGCTCGCTGTTTGTCTAAGTTCGCCTTCTCTTCTTCTGTTTGGGCCTTTATGCCACGGATCTCATCGAAAACATCATTAAGGGATCTCTCAGTAACTGAATAAGTATCTACATCAACGAAAAATTCTGAAAGATCCTTATTACTAAGCATTGCTTCTGCAATAGTGAATGAATCTATCTGGCCAGTCTTTCTTAAGAGCGCACTTAGAGTCTCCTTGCCTTTCTCTAAACGAGTATTTAAATCATCTATAGCTTTAGTCTTCGCAGTAATATTCTTGGAGAGATTGGCTATGGCAATGTTCTTGGCTTTAATAGAGGCTTGAGCGGCATTAATCTTTGCTGTAAGAGCTGCAATGTCGCGCTCGTATGATGCACTAGTACTCTTAGTATTATTTAAAATATCTGTCCACTGCTGTATCTCCTTAGTACATGCGTCAAGGTCGGCTTGGAGTTGGGCCTGCGACTTACCGGTAGTTTCTTCTGAACAAGCTCCTCCGTCCTGAGCAAAAGTAAGACTAGGCAATATGCCAATTACTAAAGTAAGAGAGAGAAATATATTTAAAAACGCGTGGAATTTGATAGAACGCATAAACAAAAGCCTGAGATTAGGCTTTAGGCTGCTACCTCAGTTACTGGAGCTTCTTCAGTCTCTTCCTTACCCTTCTTCTCTACTTCAATAGCCGTAAGGTCTATTGGTGCTGACTCTTCTTCCTTCTCCTCACGAGGAGCAGAGACTAGAGCTACTACTTCCTCAGGCTTTTCAAGAAGAGTGACGCCTTCTGGAATTTTAATATCCTTAGCAAGAATCTGACTTTCAAAACTGACCAGTGGGGAAATATCAATGACTATGTTATAAGGAAGATCCTTTGGCATGGCCTCGACCTTAAGGGCATGCATGACCTTCACGAGAGTGCCTCCCAGATCCTTAACCGCAGAGGAGACACCTTCGAATTCGATTGGAACTTCGACAGACACCTTGTGACCCTTCTCGAAGACATAGAAGTCCGCGTGTCTCGGCTTACCCGAGATGGGGTCGAAGTCTACCTCGTGGATAAGACTCTCTAAAGAGCTCTCTGGGGTCTTAATTTCTACCACTGTAGACTCACCAGCCTTCTTCCAGACCTTCTCGAACTCTGTTTCTGAGATAGATATAGAGGTGGCTTGGGTCTTCTTACCGTAAAAGACGGCGGGGATCTTTCCCGCTTTTCTTAATCCTTCTGGTTTTTGTGTCCTGTCTCGCAGTTCTGCCTTTAAGGTAAGCATGTTGCCATTTTACTGAAAAAAGCGCCGAAATCAAGGTTCCGACCCATAACCGTGTTTAAGCCCTATATCTGGCTATCCACATATTGACGTGAGGTGAGATTATGGAAATATATGGAAAGACCATATCTTCGGAGGGCGTATGAAAAAGGACCCGGACAGAGCCCCAACCGTAAGAGAACAACTTGAAGCCGAACTTAAGGATTATGAGGAGCGCCTTAAAAACAACAAACGAGGCGCTCCTGTCCGCAGGAAGTTTCAAAGCATTATCGACGACATTAAATACCGTCTGACCATGCTCAAACGACTCGAGCATGCCGCTTAACTATAGCGGCATTTTATTTAGCTTATTTTACCTCTGTTTCAATAGCTATATGTGAGCACATGTAGTCTATAGATCCGTTAACTTTCTTACCTGGATTAAATATGTTTTTCGGATCGAAAATGTCTTTAGTTCTTTTGAAAAGTTCCAAGACTTCTTGGGAATACATTTTGCCAAGATACGGAGTCCGGACTATGCCGTCATTGTGCTCACCCGTTATAGATCCATGATACTGCCCTACTAGATCATAAATTTCTTCACCGACTTTCTTTATAACATCAATATTCTCTTTATGATGCATATCCATAAGTGGGATCACATGGAAGTTACCATTACCTGCATGGCCGGCTATGGTGTAGACCAGTTTGTATTTGTCCAAGATCTCCCGCATCTTAGGAAGAAACTCTGGCATATACTTAGGCTCTACTACTACGTCGTCCACAAACGGTGCTGTGCGTGATCCATGAATGTGTTTACGGAGTAAGTTAAAGCTCTCACGTCTTATAGTCCAGTATTTATCTGCTTCTTCTTGAGTTTCTGTAGCTCGCATCACCAGTCCGAAATGCTTAATTTTCTCTTCTAAGTTTTTCATCTTCTGATCTACATCTTGTAATGACTTGCCGGTATATTCCACAAGTACTACGAGCTTAGGAAGACCTCTCTCTCGCACCATCATGAAGCTTTCGGGGATGAATGAGAGTAAGAGATGTAAAAAATTCTTTGTCTTCATTGTCCTCATCATCTCGGGGAAAAACTTGAAGGCAAGTTTAAGCGTGGCATCATCATAAGTCTCGACGCTTTCTGGATTTGTGGGCAAAACCTCATTTATAAGATCAGCCAATTGAGTAAGGCTCGGCATGAAGATTACAAAGAGCTTTGATACTGGCTCTACTGGAACTAACTTCACCTTAGCTTTCGTTATTAATCCTAAAGTGCCTTGAGAACCTACGAGAAGTTTATTGAGATCGAACTTTTCTCCATTCCAAACATTCCAGAGAGTATATCCCGCAGAATTCTTTGATACATGAGGCTTGGCTTTTTCCAATAGATCCTTGTTGTCTTGTATAAGAGTAAATAGGCTCCTATATACATTACCTTCGAAATTATTTTGATTTATCTTATCCTCGAGCTCAGCTCTGTTGAGAGGCTTTACTGTATATTCATTTCCATCACTAAAGACTACATTAGACTCTAGGACGAAGTTTTCCATCTTGCCCCACTTGAGAGTCTTCTCTCCAGCGGAGTTGTTACCGATCATGCCACCAAGTGCATTTAAATTTTTAGAAGCTGTGTAGCAGGGGAGTATAAGATTTTTCTCCAGAGTCTTGGGTTCGAAGTCTCTATAGAAAACTCCCGGCTCGACTTCTGTAACCTCTCCTACATCTCCGAAGTGATTCATGTGCGGCATGACATCGGCGATGATGGACTCATTGAGAGAACCACCAGACATACAGGATCCGGCTGCACGGATAGTAACAGAGAGGGAGTTATCTTTATCCTTATTCTCACTCACCCACTTCACAAGACTCTTTAAATCTTCTGAGTTCTCTGGATAAACTACGAGCTTGGGCCTCACCTCGAAGAGCGACGCATCGTGAGAGTACCTCTTGAGCGTCTCCTCATCGTCCAGTACTTCTCCTTTAAAAAAAGGTTTTACTTCTTCCTTTAAATTCATTACATCTTATTAAAGACCTTGAGTTTTTTCAGTACGAGTTCTTTCATCTCTTTTACTCCTTCTGCGAGAAACTTATATGGTGCAAGCTCGTCACTAGACATTCCCTTCTCTATACCTGCTTTATAAGCAGCTCGGAGTTCTGTGTTTATGTGGACCACAGCAATGCCAGCATCAATGGCCTCTCCTACTTCCTTGTCGGTATTCCCTGACGCACCGTGAAGAACTAGTGGCACTGAGACAGCATCTGCAATTGCTTTAACTCTTTCAATATTTAATTTCGGTTCTCCACTCTTTATAAGACCATGTATGTTACCTACGGATGGAGCGAAGAGATCTACTCCAGTTTCTTCTATAAACCTGACAGCATCCTCTGGCTTAGTCTGAGTCTCTTCTGATACTCCTTCTGGGATCTCGTCGCGTATAGTAGAACCAGTACCGATAAACCCAAGTTCACCCTCCACAAGCATGCCCGGATGGTGCTCTCGTGCATATTCGACCACCTGCTTCGTCATCATCACATTCTCCACAAAGGGCTTCTCGGCCCCATCTATGATTACTGCATCATATTTATTATCTACTGCTTCCTTAGAGGCCTCTACAGAGTATGTATGATCTGCATTGAGATAAACTGCATCCCCTCTCTCTTGAGCCACAGTCACAAGAGCTCTGATCTCTGCCACTCCGAGAAATGTCCTCTCCTTCTCTGAGACCCCCACAATAACCGGCACCCCAAGCTCCTTTGCCGCAGCCGTAACCGCGTTGTATCCTTCTGAATCTGATACATTAAAGTGTCCTACTGCCACTCCTCTCTCTCGTGCATCATTTATAACTTCGATTAATTTTTTCATTCACATAATTGTATCAATTATCCTGACATAAAAAAGCTCCCTTTGGGAGCTACCAGTCTAGATCTGGATTACAGAGGTCTATATCGCCGAGGTCCTCTATATAAGGTAACCTCTCACGAAGAGCAGTATGCTGAAGCAAAGTGACATTCTTACTTCGGTTACTGTTTAGGAAGGCCACGTCTTCATCAGTCATGAGAGCAAGGAGAAGATATGGGTTGCCTATCTCGAGTTTCCCTAGATACTCGATCACCGGGTCAAGGATCGGGGTCATATCTTGCTCTGTAGCCCTGACATACAGCTTCATCATCAAGTCGCGGAGGTGGTTGAACTTGTGTGCGAGATCGGAATGTTTAAAACTCACCTTGCCCTTCTCTGCAGATTCGATAATGAGCCCAGCAATGGCTGTAGAAGTCCTTGTCCGATGGTCGCGTCCGAATTCTGCCATCGCACTTACGAGCTCATGAGAAACTGGGAATACCATGCGTTGGACTAAGTCGCTGTAGTCCGCGAAAATATATGCGAACTTGTCAGCGAACCTTACCACCCAGGCCTCCTGAGTCATGTCCTCACGCTCAGTGTTCCCGCTGTGCCGCATCATCCCATCAAGAGTCTCGAAGGTGAGATTGAGACCTTTACCCTTTCGTTCAATCTTCTGGAGAACAATTGGGCCCATTACCTCGTGGCAGAACTCTGGTAGCCTCATACGCTTTGCCATATGGGCCTCACCTGGATGTCCATAGGGCACATGCCCCAAATCGTGACCGAGGGCAATGGATCTGACCAGGCTTATATTGAGACCCAGAATCTCTGCGATTACTACCGAGATTCCTACCACTTCACCAACATGAATAATTCGATTTCTGAGAAACGGGATTGACGACAGAGTCAACACTTGGGTTTTCTTACCTAACAGTCGATAAGTCTTACTCAGGAGAATTTTCGCCTCGTCGGAGACAAAGTCGTCTTCCATGTAGAACGGATCATCTAGAGAAGTATCGAAACGCCTTCTTCCTCTTTGTGTGCGGAGATGACTGAGACACCCTCGTCTTTCTCTGATTGCAGTAATGAGTTCGGTATTCATATTTCCCCCGGAACGAGTCTCACAAGAGAGTACCAGGCGTGATACAATATTTCAAATGCATGATTTTGTAGCCATAGGAGATATAGTTACTGACGCCTTCATCAAGCTCCGAGAGGCCACCGTGAACTGCGATATAAACGAGGAGCACTGCACCATTACCATGAAGTTCGGAGACAAGATTCCTTATGAGTCTGTAGAGGTTATCCGGGCTGTGGGCAATAGTTCGAATGCTAGTGTATCTGCTGCTCGTCTTGGACTCTCCTCAGCACTGGTGGCCAATATTGGAGCCGACCAGAATGGCAAAGAGTGTCTACAGACACTAAGGCAGAATAGGGTAGACACAAAATATATAAAAATACATAAAGGTAAAGAAACTAATTATCATTATGTACTATGGTACGAGAGCGACAGAACCATATTGGTCAAGCATCAGGCTTATAAATACAAACTTCCCAAGCTCGCTGAGCCAAAATGGATTTATCTTTCCTCTCTAGCTGATCACACCAAGGACTATCACCATGAAGTCGCCGCATATCTCCACAAGCATCCTGGAGTTAAGCTTGCGTTTCAGCCTGGGACATTCCAAATGAAATTGGGTCTTGATGAACTTAAAGATATATATAAAAGGAGTCAGATATTCTTTTGTAACGTAGAAGAAGCTGAAAGAATCTTAGGTATTAATACACTTGGAACAGGTGAACTTCTGAAGAGGATGCGAGATTTGGGCCCCGACATGGTGGTCATAACTGATGGCCCTAAAGGCGCATACGCACACGATGGTAGAGATATGTGGTTCGTGCCCCCTTATCCAGATCAGAAACCAGCCTTCGAACGCACAGGAGCTGGAGATGCTTTCGCTTCCACCACAGTAGCAGCACTCATACTCGGTAAAGATCTTCCTACTGCTCTACAATGGGGTGCGGTGAACTCCATGTCAGTGGTCCAAGAAGTTGGTGCACAGAAAGGCTTACTCTCTAGAAAGAAATTAGAGACACTCTTGAAGAAGGCCCCTGAGGACTTCAGACCCTCCCCTCTTAAATAACTTTAAGTAATTATTGATTCAATCCTGCAGAAATACTGTTTAGTAGCGCCTGTACTCCACTTAGCACATTTGCAATATCGGAATTTCCTGACATCGAGACATGTACTCCCCCACTAGTGTTGGTAGTTGGTGGAGTAGACGGAGGTATAGAGATATATGGAAGCAAACACTGGAAGGCAAACGTGGCACGAGCACGGACCGCTGTGGTCGAAGGGTCGCTAAAGTTCTGACAAGAGTAAACTCTAAATGTAGCGGTGTTAGGAGTATTGCCGGCAGTAGTGCTGCATTGGGCAGCAGCTGCGTTGTATACTGGTCCACCACTTGCCGAAACACTTCCTGGGTATAAGAACTGGGTCATTAGAGTACCACATGGACTCGATGGGTACTCGTATACAGCTGTTTTCTCCGAGCTTGAGAGTGAGATGCTAGAGGTTTGGTTATACCCTACTGTATATTCATCAACGGTCGAAGCAGGTATAAGAGAAACGGTTGTGTAAGCGCTCTGGCTACTGTTGCCGTTGTAACAGGTGATGGTATAAGAAGTGCCTGAGGTTGGATAAACATCTTGATATCCAGTCATCGGACTAGTATTTCCTCCCCAGCTCTTGGTACATGAGGTAGCATTGTCTGACACTGTCCAAGAAAGTCTTGTAGACTGTCCTAATGATATTGTTGATGGTGATGCTGAGAGAGAGACACTCACTGGAGCATTTGACACCGAATTTACAGAGACTGTTGCACTTGCCTTAGAACTACCATACTGGTTATTGCATGTCACTTCATAAAGCGTGGTGGTCTGAGGGTATACAATGACTTGTCCGCGAAGGGCGTTATTGGTTTGGAACTGTTGTGAGTAACAGTAGGCAGTATTAGTACTAGTATCATTCGAGCTCCAGTTGAGAGTAACAGGTGTACCTGGACTTACAGAACTATTATTGGCATACAGAGAGACTATCGGTCCGGAACCGGTGGTAGTAACAGCACCGACGTTTATTATTATGCTGTCTGAAGCATTTTGCCCCGTAGCGTTTTGGCAATTTATGGTGAAAGTGGTTCCGGTTGTAATGTTACCCGTGCTTATAGTGCCACTGAGTGCCATGACCCCGCCCCAGACACCTGGACCAGATGAATATCCAGAACAATGTGATGCATTGGTTGAATTCCAACTTAGATTCTTAGTTGTGTTGCTTGGAACTGTGATTGGTCCGTCTGAATCTCCAACCTTTAGATCTACTGTAGGACCACTACTAATAGCATTCTGAACGTTAAATACAATACTGTCACTGGCCACCCTTCCACTTGCATCCTGACATGTGACGGTAAAGGTTGTATTACTCGTTATGCTTCCAGTGGTTTGAGTACCAGATAATGGAAGAGAACCACCCCAAGTTCCTGAGCCAGTCTTAGAACCATAGCAATAACTAGCATTTGTCGACGTCCATGCAAGAAATTCAGCTGTGTTGTATGGGATAGTTATAGGACCATCCCAAGTAGTTTGTGATACTTTTATATCAACTGTTGGAGCTGCATCTACTACAGTGTTTGGTGGTAAAACAGTTAGAGTGGCCTGACTTTTACCAAGACTCTTGCCAACACTATCGAAAGCCCCAAATGTCGCTACTACTGTCTGCTTGTATGAGGTAAGGTTGGTAGCAGTAATAGACCAATTTTCTATTGTTGGATCCCCATTAGTTAAGATTATGGTATCCATTGTGCCACTCGAACAACCTCCTCCTTTCTGATTTATATTTATTCCTACAGGACATGAGACTGTAAGCACCCATTTAGCTGCCGTTTTCGGATACTTGCCTAATTGGAACGTAGCTGATTCTCCTGATACAATGCTATCCTTTCCGTAATTATTTATTGTAGGCAAGGAGGCATTAATGTTTGAAGTATCTATAGGTATAGAGGGTTTAACATCGTTGGGCTTTGTGGCTGTCAAACCTTGATTAGAAATTATCTGCAGAATAAGTTTTTGGAGTACTGCTATCTGGGCTAGAAGTTCCTGGATAAGACTTATACATGCAGAGTCGCTTATAGAACTCTGGGGAGTACAGGCGCTCGAGCTTTGAGCATTAGAGAATACAGGAGTAAGAACCAAGAGTAACAAGGCCACAGGAAGAATTCTCTTCATAAATTACTTAAATTAATGATTATTTGTATATCTATATGCTATCGCCTGTGGCAAGGAATGCTACTCCGCTATCCCCACAACTATGAAGTCGGGATGCTATAGGAGCTCTTTTACTGCTTTTATAATGCTCTTTTCTCCCATACCATAGTGCTCTATAAGCTCCCCTGGAGTCCCAGACTGGCCGAACTCATCCTGAACTCCGATAAATCTCATTGGTACGGGAAAGTCCTTGGCTAGGCACTCCGCTACAGCGCTTCCCATACCCCCGTGTACCTGGTGCTCCTCCACTGTGACAATTCTCTTAGTCTTTTTCGCAAGTTTTATGACCGCTTCTTCGTCAAGTGGCTTAATGGTCGCAAGGTTTAGAACTTCCACATCTATCTTCTCTTCTTTAAGTGCCTGTGCTGCAAGTAATGCCTTGTGTACTAGTGCACCTGTGGCAATGATACCCACCTTCGGCTTCGACGATTCCCAGAAGGTTTGGGCCTTTCCTATTTGAAACGGAGTCTCGACAGTCGTCATAATAGGCGTCTTCTCACGAGCAAGTCTTATATATACTGGAGTGCCAGTCTTGGCTGCCTCCATCGTCGCTTTCTTGGCCTCTACTGCATCACACGGAGAGATAACAATCATACGTGGTATAACTCTCATGATGGCCATGTCCTCCACTGCTTGATGTGTTCCTCCGTCAGGCCCAACAGATACGCCCGCATGGCTCCCAGCAATCTTTACCGGCCTGTTGTTATAACAAATAGTGGTTCTGATCTGTTCCCAGTTTCTTCCTGGAGAAAACATTGCATAAGAAGTGATAAACGGGATCTTCCCCGCTGCTGCCATGCCCGATGCTACAGCCGCCAAGTTCTGTTCTGCTACACCAATCTCCACAAACCTGTTTGGAAACTTATCCTTAAAAAGATGCATCTGCGTCGACTCAGTAAGATCTGCGCAGAGTCCCACCACTTGCGGATTATCTATCCCAGCTTGGAGAAGACCTTCACCGAAGCCCTTGCGTATAGGAACTTGCTCGACATCCTTGTCGAAAACTTTCGTATTTAATTTTAATTCGTTGTTAATCATTAATTAGAATGTTTACCAATATCCTGACAAGGACATAGATAATTGGGGCAGCAGTAATCCTGCAATACCATTTAAACCAAGTTGGGTTTGTAGTTTTAGCTTTATTACTAAACGATCTAATGCCCATCACTAAGCTCAATATTACAAAAATCCATGTAAGAGGAGAGGCTATGATAGTGAGCGTAAACCAACCGATGCCTTCACTAGTTGAGGGATTAAAGAATAGGAATGCAATATAAATACAAAATAACCAGGCGGCTAGGGCAAGAAAGAAATATATTTTTTCAAAGATAGATAAAGTCTTTATGTTATTCATGTTCGCTTATTATTTTACCTCCTAATGTTCTCAGCTCATTCAGTGCCATCTCAGCCTCTTCTTTATTTGGCGGCTTGCCGTGCCAGCGATAGTCGCGCTCAAATTCCTTCACACCACGCCCCGGTATAGTGTGCGCAATGATGACTGTCGGGTGCTCATAGACAGCCTTAGCTTCATCGAAGGCGTCACTAATCTCCTCCATATTATGTCCATCTACTTCTATGACATGCCAGTTCCACGCTCGCCACTTATCTGAGAGTGACTCGAGTGGCATGATGTCTTCAGTGTATCCATCTATTTGTATATTGTTGCGGTCAATTACCGCAGTTAAGTTCCGGAGTCTATTTTTCCCGGCAAGCATGGCGGCCTCCCATATAGCCCCAGACTCGAGTTCTCCATCAGAGAGTAGGCAGTAGATCTGTCTATCACCGTCCTTCACATCTATCTTGTCTGCAAGTGCCATACCCGTGGCTTGTGCGAGTCCAGAGGCAAGTGGCCCTGATGAAGTCTCAAGTGCTGGGAGGAAGTCCCTGTGAGGATGTCCCTGTAAGCGGGAACCGAACTTACGAAGAGTCTTAAGTTCTTCGAGAGCGAAGTATCCTGCGTGCGCCATGGTGGCATAAAGGACCGGGCATATGTGGCCATTACTTAAGACCACTCTGTCGCGCTCGGGCCATGAAGAGTTTTTAGGGTCATGTTTAAGTGTATGAAAGTAGAGAACAGTAAATATGTCTGCCATACCCAAGGGGCCAGCTGTGTGACCTGATCCTGCTTGAAGGAGCATATCTATAATAGAGATACGGATGTCATTGGCCCGCATCTCGAGCTCTTGCTTCTCATCTTCTCTAAGTCTAGACATGAACTAAATTTTTAAGATCTTCGAGGACCTGCTCGGGATTCTCTGCTTTAAATATCGCCGAGCCGACTATCAGTCTATCCGCACCACAGTGCAAAAGCTCTTCTGCATTATCCAAGCCTACACCTCCGTCGATACTTATTATAAGTTCTGGATTGTCTTTCTTCAATTCGGTTATCCTCTCATAAATCCTATTATCAAACGGATTCCCCTGTCTTCCGATCTCCGCGATAGACATAAGATGCAAGAAGTCGACTCTATCTATGTACGGCATCACTCTAGATAGCGGAGTGTTTAAGTTAACAGCTAGTCCGATCTCGAGCCCAAGATAACTACTTCCCGCATCACTTCTATCACGCAAGGTTTGAATGAGCTTATCTATACTATCTTCAACTTGGAATGCTTCTATTTGGAAAATGACTCTTTCTGCTCCAGCTTTCACCCAGTCATCTATGATTCTGCCAGGGTTTAGTACCATGAGATGTGCCTCGAAGTTAAATTCTTCCTTGAAGGGCACTTCAACCTTCTCTCCTAGAGCATATGGCCACGTCTTCCCTGGTGTCATAGACCCATCAGTTGCGTCTATATGCACCACTGGCACTCCACCTATTATCATCTTGATCTTTTCTTCTAAATCCTTGAAATCCTTTGGCAAGATTGCCGGAATGACCTCATAGTTATTCATGTATGCGGTCTACCTTATTTAGTCTTCTCTTATGCCTCTCATCTTCTGAGAACGGAGTATTGAGCCACTCCTTTACCACTTCCTTCATCTCATCTTCTGTTATAAACCTCGCTCCTAGTGAGAGGATGTTACCGTTGTTATGTTCACGAGATAGTTTGATTATGGAGTCCGACTCTTCTACACGGGAGTTACCTGGAGCATAGTAGACTACAGCCCGCACATTGTGGAATCTGTTAGCACACATGGCTTCTCCCTGACCGGAACCACCGAGAACTATGCCTCTAACTTCATTCGGATGTAATGAGACCTCACGTGCAACGGGGATAATAAAATCCGGATAGTCGTCTTCTTCTGAGTATTCATATGCGCCCTTGTCTACTACATCATGTCCGAGACTCTGAAGATATGGAAGTAGAACCTCCTTCATCCCGAACCCCGCATGATCTGCTCCGACAAATATTTTCATAATTTATTTATAATTTACTTTACGTGTTTACCGAGCTTGGCTACATGATCTACAAGTGTGTGAGTATAGCCCATTTCGTTGTCATACCAGGCCATGACCTTAACTAAGTTACCACCAATGACTCTTGTTAGGGCAAGATCTGCAATAGAGCCGAAAGGGGAGCCAAGTATGTCTGTAGAGACTAGCTCTTCTTCTGTCACGTTGAAAATATTCTTCCAACGGTCTTCTTGACTAGCCTTCTTCATAATTTCATTCACTTCTTCTGCTGAGGTGTCACGCTTAGCGATGAATGTAATGTCCACCATGGATCCTGCAATGACTGGTACGCGCATAGAGATACCGTCGAAGAGGCCGGCGAGCTTCGGAAATGCCTTAGTCACAGCAATAGCTGCACCAGTTGAGCTTGGAACAATGTTTGCTGCTGCTGCACGACCCTCGCGGAAACCCTTCTTAGACGGACCATCCACAAGAGCTTGAGTGGCAGTGTAGCCATGCACGGTATTTAAAACTGCTTTCTCTATACCTATGGCTTCATCTAGTATGGCTATAAGAGGCGAGCCGGCATTCGTGGTACAAGATGCATTTGAAGTGATAACACACGTCTCGAGTTTCTCGTCATTTACTCCCATAAGCACTGTCGCACCAGAGAGACCTTCACCTGGATCATCTTTCATTGGGGCTGTGACCACCACCCGCTTGGCTCCAGCATCAAGATGTACCTTGGCCTTCTCATAACTTACGAAGAGACCAGTAGACTCAACTACTACATCGATGTCGAGGTCCTTCCATGGGAGTTTGGTTGGTTCCTTCTCAGAAATAAATTTGATTTCTTGGCCGTCAATTACAATGGCAGACTTATCTTCTTTAGCACGAGCTTTGAAATCTGATTTACCATATACAGAGTCGTAGTTAAGTAAATATGCAATATTTTCAGCATCACCAAGGTCATTAAATGCCACAACTTCAATCTCCGGGTGTGTTTCCTTAGCGATTTTGAAGAATGCTCTGCCGATCCTTCCGGCGCCATTAACAGCTACTCGAATTTTTTTCATGCTTCTATTGTAACATTCTGAGGCTAAGTTGAGCCCCGATTTCCCCACTTGACAAGCTGATACACATCATGATATAATTATAAAAGATAGGATCTTAAACATAGCTTAAACATAGGAGGGGTTATGGATGAAAGTCTTTGGTATCTACTCTCTGTTCTACTAGGCTGCCCAGGGTTATGCGTAATCCTGGTGGTCATCTTCACGACACCGGGAGTAAGACCAGATGGAGACAGAAGGGTGATACGCGCGAAAAAGATATTCTATGGATCGATTGCGGCGTTCTCCGTCGCAGTGGCGATCTTTATCCAGGTTGGTATCCACCTTAGAATCCTAGCCTAACACGGCTAGGCTCACCCGAGCGCGCATGAAAACATGCGCGCTTTTGCTATTCCCCTACTCCGGCAGGCACTGTGGGTACATCTTCTGGCTTCACTTCATGTTTCTTCACTGTAGCTGAGTGACCGTCCACTTCGTATGAAGTGTTCTGTGCTTCGAAAAAGTTTACAAGTTCATACACATCTGTGGCTGCAGACATCCACTTGGCTGGGTTCGTAGCATTATAATATTTAGGTAGGCCAAGTTCATCGAGTCTTCTGTCTGCCACATACTCCACATATTGGTTTACATATTCTGCATTGAGTCCGAGGATTCCTTGTGGGAAGAGATCTTTATTATATGCGGTCTCAAGATTTACTCCTTCTATGACGATGTCTCGTATCTCTTTAGCGAAGGCTTCTGTAAGAAGATCTGGATTCTCTTCTAGGATGTTGTGGACCAAGTTCATGCCGAACTTCAGGTGGAGGGATTCATCTCTGAGGACCCAATTAATCATAGAACCGAAGTTTCTGAGTTGATTTCTCTGGCGGAAACTAAGTGCCACCATAAAGCCGGAGTAAAACCAGATACCTTCCATTACTATGTTCGTGGCCACAAGATTACGCACGAAGTCCATCTTCCCTGACGTGGTCGAGATATCCAGGGTATCATCTGTCATCCTCTTCATGTATTTATTTATATAATTCTCCTTGGCAAGCATCGAGGGCACATTCAAGTGCAGGTTAAAAATATTTTCTCGGTCAAAAGGGAAGGTTTGTAGTACATACTCGAAGGCCACACAGTGGTTAGCTTCCTCCCACATCTGTTTAGCCAAGTACAAGTGACACTCAGGAGACTTAAGGTACGGATAGATCCCAAGTGCAATGGAACGGTTCACAATGAGTTCCGCAGGGTTAAAGAATGCCATGAGGAACTTCACCGCATGTCTCTCGTCCTCAGTCATGTTGGCCCAATCCTCTAAATCTTCCTTGAGAGCAATCTCGTGTGGGAACCATGTATTACGCACGGCTTGGTTGTAGAGATCATATGCCCACTGATAGCGGAGTGGATGAAGATTCATATCTTCCGGAGAAGGTTTTCCAATTAGCATAGAGAATCGATTATAAGCTTACTGGCAATTATCGCATACTAGACCGTCTTGAGGATCTGATGGATAAATATTGAACCCCTTTCTCTTTATCGGTTGGTCTATTACTGGGGCTTCTACTGATCTCTCGGGAGTAACTGCTGCGGAGAGGTTTGTAATAGGTAAGACAGGAGTAACTCTAACGGGCTCAGGAGTAGAAACAGTTACTACCATGCCAGACTCCACAGGTTCTTCCTTCTTCTCATCCACGGCGAGGCCGACAGCTGCAAATCCCTTCTTACCCATTGTCTCGCGCTTATTCACGGACACGGTGGATTGTTCTGCCGTATGCCTTGGCTTCATGTGAAGATAGTATGTGGTCTTCACTCCCTTCTCCCATGCAGTTTGGTATATCTTCATAGTCTCATCGATATCACGAGTCTCTAGATACATGTTTCTTGAGAGTGCTTGGTCCATCCACTTCTGAGCACGGGCAGCAACTTCTATGTAGGCATATGGTGAGGTGGTGAATGAGGTTTTATATATAGCCTTTATATGACCCGGTATTTCAGATATCTCTGATATGTCTCCCTGGAACTCGATAATCTTATCTTTAGTTCCCTCCCATAGATCCATGTTCTTAAGATCGCGGACGAGATTATGATTTATGTCTAAGTATTTACCAGAAATCTTATTTCTAGAGAAAACTTGTGAGAATCGTGGATCAATACCTGGCACAGTACCGGCCACAAGTCCGATGTTAGCATTCGGAGCTACTGCCATAAGAGTGGCATTTCTAATCCCTATCTTTACTTTCTCGCGCAAGACATCCCAGTTCAGTCCTCTATGATGACTCTCCTTGTCTACGGTCAGTTTCTTTCCACGACGCTCTTCAAGTATGGCTAGAGTATCTATCGGAACCATACCCTTAGACCAGCGCGAACCTTCGAAATTTTTATAGACTCCTCTCTCACGAGCCAGGTTGGTACTCTCGTCTATAGCCATGTATGAGATAAATTCAAAAATTCTGTCTGTGAAGTTGTATGCGTGTTCAGAATCGTAGGCTAAGCCGAGCTTCTCGAAAACATCTGAGAGCCCCATAACACCTAAACCTATTGCACGGTTCTCCTTGTCTGATCTCTCCGCTTCCGCGACGGAGAGAGTGTTAATGTCTATAAGATTATCCAGCTGGCGTACTGCTATACGTACCGACTCTTCAAGCTTCTGCCAGTTAACTTGTTTCTCTGAGACATGGGCAACGAGGTTCAGTGAGGCTAAGTTACAGACAGCAATGTTGTCTTTATCCTGCGGGAGACAAATCTCCGTGCAGAGGTTAGACATGTGTATGGTGCCTGTATTGTTATTAAGTGCTCTTAGATTAATTGTATCTTTCCATGTAAGCCAGGGATGAGCAGTGGTCTGTAGAGCCACGAGCATTTTCCTAAAGAGCTCTGTAGCCGGCATTTTCTTAAATGCTCTGATCTCGCCCTTCTCTGCTTTCTCTATATACTCGTTGTACTTCTTGGAAAAGACTTTGCCGTAGAGTTCGACTAACTCTGGTGTATCTGATGGATCGAAGAGATACCACTCTTCTCCTGCTTCAACACGCTTCATAAATTCATCGGAGATAAATGCAGCCGTATTGGCAGTACGCATGCGGAGATAGTCGTCTCCAGCATTGTGCTTCCAGTCGAGGAAGTCCAGGAAGTCCAAATGCCAATTTTCCATATAGAAAGCAAGTGCACCTTTCTTCTTACCACCACGCTGGATAGCGCGTATGGCAGTATCAATAATCTTGGCGAATGTCGTGGGACCAGTAGATACTCCACCGAAATTAGACTTGAGCGGAGATCCAGCAGCACGAAGCTTGGTAACAGATGCACCTAGTCCACCAGAATTCTTAGAGAGAAGCATGACATCCGCAACCGACTTGGCAATGTGTTCCATGTTATCTTCGATCTGAAGTAGAAAACAGTTTGAGAGAGATGAGCGGACAGTACCAGCGCCAAGGTTAGTTGATCCTCCAGCCAGATATTCGTGTTTAGACATCTTCTCATAGAATTTAATAGCCCATTCTGTGGGATTCTTCTCATTGTATGAGAGCCCCATAGCAATGCGCATAAAGATATACTGTGGAGTCTCTAAGGCTCTCTGATTCATATCCTTCATGCCGTAACGGTTCATAAGGCCATCAGCTCCCGAATATAAGAAGAGATCGTCGCGTTCAATAACCAGAGCCTCAGAAAGCCTTCTGAGATCATACTCATTCATCTTAGGGTGGAGTCTACCAGCTGCCACCCCCTCTTTTATAAAAGTGATAAAGCCTTCCTTGTGTCTCTTCTTAAGATCTTCTGGATCATCAGTGTCGAAATCCTTTAAAACCTTCTTGTATATAGTCTTGAGGAAAAGTCTGGTAGCAATCTTGTCGTAATCTGGATCGTTTTTAATATTCTGGACAGCAGCGTTCACTGTAGCCTGATCCATTTCTTCCTTAGTGATACCATCGTAGACGGTGAGACGCGTATCCATGGCCACCTGCATGACCTTGGATATTGGATCGGGCAAGCCCTTAGCTGCCCGCTCTATGGAGCGGTTAATTTTGTCAGCGTTCCAAGCTTCTTTAGTCCCATCTCTTTTAGTAATGCTAATAGGCGTCATAATATTCCAATTCAAAAATCTTTTCACTCATTCTAAGGAATATAGACGGATAAAAACTGTGGATAACTAGAAAAATTTCTCGAAGAAATAGATTGGAGAGTATGTAAAGTACCCTTCCAAACGAGGGCGAAAAATAGATCTATATTGGTTAAAGGACAGAGACTTTTTACTGTCCGATAGACAAGAAATCACCGACTTTTACTCCCTCTGCGTCGGAAAACCCTGCAGGGACTTCTAGCACGTATTTTATAACCGATGGGGGGTAGAAAGCCTTGGGGTAAGTAGAAGGAGAAATATCTTTAGTTATGCTTACAATCTTACCCTCTAGACTTATCCAGATCATGTCTAGAGAGAAGTTCATATCTTTCATCCAGAATCCTGGAGCACTAGGGGTAGAGAAGATGAAAAGCATGCCAGTATTAGCCGGGAGTGATTTTCTATAAGAGAGCCCTAGCTCTTCTAGAGCTGGTGTATCAGCAATGTAGACCTCCATGGTGTGAGAACCTAGAGTTATAGTGGTTGTATCCTTCTTTTTTGATACTTTTGTTTCTGTTATAGCTGTTGAAGTACTTTGAATGTTTTGCGACACTACTTTCGGCTCGCATGCACCACCACAACGAGGAAATAACTTAAAACTAATAATAAGAAGCATAAGAATTGCTACGAGAAATAGCAGCTTAGATTTCATAGCCCTATTATATATAAACAAATATAAACAAAAACTCCCCGAAGGGAGCTTTTGTCGTTCGACCCGAAGGGTCTTACATTTGACGACGATTCATTGGTGCGCGAGGCTCGAGTGGACGTGCTACGTTCACTGTAAGCTTGCGACCTTCGAGGTCCTGACCATTCCACATGTTGATAGCTGCCTGAGCTTCCTCTTCAGTCGACATTTCGACGAATCCGAATCCCTTTGAGCGACCAGTCATGCGGTCAATGATGATAGATGCAGAGGTGACGTTTCCGGCCTTTGCAAATGCATCCTTGAGTGTGGCCTCAGTCGAGGTATAAGGAATACCACCGACGTAGAGCTTTGTTGACATTTACTTGTACACCGATCTTTAGCTAGCTATGTAAGCGATCGGTTACTCTCATTTCGCACGTTCTTCGGAAGCCCTCAGAAGCATCTCCACGAGAAACTTACATATATTCATTATACCCTACTCCTTTTTTAAGTCAAGGCAGACAGAGTTTATGCAATACCTCTTGCCTGTTTCTGTAGGACCGTCTTCGAAGAGGTGCCCGAGGTGGGCTCCGCAGTTAGCGCACAGCACTTCTGTCCGATGCATACCGAGGGACGCATCTTCATGCAGCACAATATTTTTAGTATTGGCTGGATTATCGAAAGAAGGCCACCCAGTACCGGAATCGAACTTAGTATCTGAGGAAAAAAGTTCATTACCGCAGACTTTGCATACATACATGCCCTTATCTTTAGTATGAACATACTCACCAGTGAAGGGCGCCTCCGTGCCCTTGTTCCTGATCACCTCGTATTCCTCTTTGGTTAATTCAGAATCCTTTTTCATCCTTTAGAGTATAAACCAAGAAGTTCCGCTTCACCAAGTATGTGCTCCGCCATACCTTCTAGAAGCTTCGACCGGTCTGTAGTCTTGGGATCCAGATCGTCAAAGATTTTATCCAACGCATAAATGGTAAATATATATCTATGAGTGCCAGTAGGAGGACACGGACCAATGTAGGAATTTGAATTCGCACTATTTAATCCTTCTACTGCAGTGGCAGGTAATGAACCATTCATAATAGTCTCTGTCTCTTTAGGGATATTCCAGACAATCCAGTGTACAAAGTCTCCTTGTGGTGCATCTGGATCATACATAATTAGAACAAGGCTCTCTACACCTTCAGGAACACCATGAATGATAAGAGTTGGGCTTATATTTTCACCCTGGCATGTAAATTTCTTTGGAATTGATTTTCCATTTTCAAAATCTGGAGTTAAGAGTTGCATGAGGGTTAAAACGCTCGAGTAAAACACTTATTACATCTCAATACCCTGTTCCTCTTCCTTTTTTACAATCTGGAGAGCTCGACGCATATGTCTCACTATGTGATGACCGAACAAGAGATGAATTATCCATCCCAAGATCCCAGCGAGGATAATGATTAGTAATATATAAACTAAATTATCCTTGAAAAAGCTAGAGTAAAGAGATGGAATCTCAATATCTACTCCAGCATCACGGATATTTCCTGCCTTATCTACTGCCCGGACAATGGCGTGGAGTTTACTACTGTTAGTCAGAGGTACTTGAAACGGCGGATCCGCATTTACGAAGACAGGTGAGACAGTAGTCGGTTGACTCTTATCTATTGTTCCAATTTCGTAATGATCTACCCCAGAAAGGTTGTCCGTGGTAAAAAATGAGACAAGAGCACGTTCTGAAAGTGCTGCCGCTGCAAGTAAGAAGTTTACTGTGGGCTTGAAGTCTGCGGGAGGAGAAGTGTCTATGCGCACCAAGAAATGTCCGGTGGTACTCCAGACATGGGCTTTAATAGCCTTGATGTGGAAATACCAGAGGCCGTCAGCCAAGTTCTCGAACGATTGACTAGTATCAGTAGTGTTTATTTTATTTTCAGGTTCAGTATTCGGAGTATTATCGAAAACGGCACTGAAACCCTCGACACCTGGATCCTTATCCCAAGAGATCACTGGATTATTATTCTTATACCACTCATCTTGAAATGGATGAGTATCAGAGTAGATCCTAACCCCTTCTGGAGCCTTGGGTATAAGAGAATACTGAGCACGTCCGAGCTCGACCCGGGCTTCAGTTCCCAAGCCGTCGTTTAATAAAATCTTTGAATTAGAAGTTAGTGATACTAGGGCAGAACCAGTAGACTTAACTCTAAATGTAATAGTACCAACTAAGCCGGAGTTAGTGACAATGCCGTTAGGTATTACTCCTACATAGCTTGCTGTGCCTTTAGTATTATCGAACCCCGGAGGCTCTATCCAAACACCGATGATTGAATTCCCGCTAGAGGGTTTAACAATCTCAAGGCGATTTTTATCGAATGTTACTCTCACTTCAACACCGTTTATACTTATGCCTTTAGTATTTACAAGTATAGGCATGTCGAAGGTCGATCCTTCGACGAAAGACCCACTCTTGGGAGAGAAATATATTTCAAGAGTACTCTGGAGCATAGAGGCGTCCAGTCTTATTGTCTGTGCTTGAGTTCTATGCGGGGTAGAAAGTGCAGTTAAAAGAATTACTAAAGACAGACCAAGTTTTCTCATGATGATTCTATATCCTTGATTTCTTTAAGAATCATATCCTCTGCCTCATCCATTTCCTTTTGAACCTGTCTCATATCTTTATTGTCATCAATATCTTGATGTAGAAGTTTGAAAGACTTTCTGGCTACATCCTCGGCTTCTCGAGCTTCTTTTCTTACAACTTTTCTGAAATTTTTATTCTTATATAGATAGTAGTAACTCCTTACAGTTAGATATATAAGAAGAAGGAGAATAATAAATATAATCAGCCATATCGACCATCCCACGTCAGTCCATATACTACCCAGATGTATCAATATTTCATTAGATGAAGGACTATGAGTTAAGTCCTTCTTGATAACTTGTGCGGTAACGGTATATGCTCCGCGACGAAGAGTAGAGGGAACCAAGATGACGAACTGCCCGTTATCATTTGTCTCTCCTGTTATAAACACTTTAACCCCCGCTTCACTTATATAAGTAAGAAGAACCTGAGCAGTGGGATAGGGAGAGATACCGTTTATGGCAGGCTCGCCGAATTGTTTTATAAGACTAATCTCTGGAGCATTGAGAGTGGGAGCTTGTTGTCTTGGCTCTGGAGAAACTGGTGGCTCAGTTGTCTTAACTCCTGTAGCAGGAATTACAGAAAATGTAGCAGATCCTAGACTATCAGTAACGTCTGTGCCTTGTCCGTCGTTAGCTAGTATCGAACCAGACTTAAATGATACTGTCCCTTGGCCTGTCTTTATGGCATGCAGAATGACTGTAATCACGTTGGCAGTTCCGCCAGAATATCCTCCTAGAGTCACTCCTTCGAAGTGAAGCTCTCCAACCTCTGTAAATCCTGGCTCTGTAACCCAAAAGTTTAAAAGAGAACCTGCTTTAGAAACTGAGTCCACCGAGAAAATATCTGTAGGCAAGAGGAGGAGTCCTGAAATCGCATTGATAGGCGTAGCAGATGAGACCACCACTCTCAAGGTCAGCCTGTCTCCTACTTCGACAGTACCACTAGCAGGGGCAATAGAAAGAGTGGCAGCATGTATATATAGAGGAAGAGCAAATATTAGTAAGAAGAAGGCTGACTTGAAGGTTTTACCCATAATTTTCTAAGTACGGCAATTATTGAGACTAATATTAGCATAGCCAATAAGATGCCTATTCTAAACCAGAGGGTATAGGCATCAGGTTTAAAGATCACAATCCGCTCATTGCCCGCATTATCAACTGCTTTTATGTATATTTTCTTGTGTAAATCGCTATTTGTGAGTAGAAACGGACTTTCCACTACTCTCCAGTCCTTCTCACTAGGTGGGAAAAGATAAGTAAAAGCCAGCTCATAGTGACTAACTCCTGTACCCTTATCCTGAGCAGCAAAAACCAAGAACGGATTACCGTTGAAAATCTCGGTTGAGGTAGAAACGACCGGGATGAATGCTTCGGGTATAGTAGTGTCGTCTTGTAGCTCACTCGTTATAACCTTCATACTTACTTTGACTTCTGTACCTTTACCGTCATTTAGTAGAGCGTGCACGTTATTAAATTTGAAATTCGATAGATCTTTTTCTGTCCATGATCCCTCGAGGATAAAGATATTTCTCTTGCCGACAAAGGCTCCTGGAGTGATGCCCGAGAAAGAAATTTTATTGTTTAAATTCTTCGGAAGCTCTACCCAGAAAGAAATTGCGGAATTCCCTGTAAGTATTTTGTCTATTTTTACATTATTCGGTACAAGTAGAGTACCCTCAAGAGCATTGACTTGGTTCGCGGCGGTATCAACTTGAACAACAGCTGTAGAAGCAGAAACTTCGTGGCAAAAGCCGAGTAAGAGTATAACTATTAGTACTTTCAGTATTTTAGTATGAGTATTCATATTAGCCGGTCCAGTAATAAGCCATTATAGAGAAGTCTGTGAGATCAATTTTAGAGTCTCCATTTAACTTCGCATTTTCTATAGCTTTGAAAGAAGCACTGAGAGGCTTCTTATACCAAAAAGCAGCGATGGAGAAGTCGACCAAGTTTACCCGACAGTCACCATTTAAGTCTCCTCTCTGGGGACAGACACCTTGGGTAAATTCGACATTTTTATTTCCTACAATAAACGGAATCTCGTAACTGAAAGTGCTGATCTCGTTCGCCACTTGAGCCTTGGATCTAGTAGAGTGGTCACCCATATCAAGCTTGGAAGTGTCAAAGTTTATCAAATATACTCCATCTTTATCTGGTCCCACATTAACGAAATATTCTTGATTAGAATTAACATTTATTAATGCCTGAGCATCGTGAGCAGTCTGACCGAAGATAGTTATGTTATCTCCCTTTTTTACCTCACTCTTATCTACTGAAATGGTCGGGGCTATAAATATACCACTTATCTCTGTAGTGACGTTATCTGTTATATAAACTGGAAATGTGAATGGCGAAGAACGAATATTATTTTTATCCGTACCATAGACTGAGAAGTTATAATCCCCTCGGGAAAGACCACTTAAAGTTCCTTTAAACTTGCTGTCCGGTCCAGCGATAGTAGTAAGGGCTAATTGCCCATCCTTTAAAATACTGACCCTACTTAATGGATAAGCTCGCCCCGAGAGTATAACTCCTGAATTCCCCCCTCCACTGTAGCCTCCCCCGCCGCCTCCACCACCGCTGCCTTGAACTGGAGATGCGCTTACCTCAGTGGAAGTAGCTATAAAATTACCCAAACCATCTCGAACTCTAACAATAAAGAAGTATAAGGTACTATTTGTGAGCCCGGTTTGAGTATTGGTGAGAACATTTCCTAAAGTGGTGAAAGTATACGGTCCACCACTTGAGGTCCCTCTACCTACCGTGTATCCAGAGACGATGAAGCCATTACTCCCATTTGCAGCTGTCCAGTTGAGAATCACTTGTGAGTCTCCAGCAGTTGTAGAGACAGCAGGAGTAGATATAAGCGGAAAATACAAGAAACCTGCAAATAGGTTATTTACAGCGGAAGTAGAAGTACCTATGCCCAACTGCGACATTACTCCTGTAAGTGAATAGTTGGACGAAGTGGAGTATCCTCCAGGGAAAATTACAGGGGATGTGACTGTGAAGTTATTTGAGGAAAAATCTTGGGCAAGGACCAGATGACAGGACAACAGCGTAAGACAAAGGATGAAGATTCCGAATTTCCTAAAGTTTGCGCGAGTTAACCTCTTCATACACTTGTCGTGATATTGCACTAATTGTAACGGCTAATTTGTCGAAATCATAGCCACGAGTCATGATACACAACAGGTATGGGTTATCCGGATAATAAACAATCCCACAATCATGAAGTTGCTTAATGTTAGCCTCAGAATCTAGACGTTCACCGAATTTATGTGCCACTTTTATCCCAATAGGTACTCCTGCCACAATTCCCTTATTAAAGTCGGATTGAGATAAAAGCTCCAAGGCTCGCTCAGAAGTTTCTTTTTTATCGAAGGCAGAAGCATTGTATAAATCTAAAAACAGGTTCGCATAAGATTTCACATTAACAGTCTGGTCACTTGGTTGGGCAGGTTCAAGGATACCCAAGTCGACAAAAGTATTTTTAAGTAAGTCTTCTGTAGGAGAAATATCCTCCAGGTATAAGGTCAGGGCTGAAGCAGAGACATTATCCGAATACTTGATCATATAGCCCAAGAGATCATTTACCTTATATGGTTTACCGACTTGCATAGAAATCTTCGGAGTGAAATAAGCTACAGGTAAATTTTTTACATCTTGATAGGTAATTTCTTTATCCATAATGTCTTCATCGGGATGGCTCTCATTGTAGGAAAGATAGGTAAAAAGTATTGGTAATTTTAAAAGACTAGCCGGAGAAAACATTGAGTATTCTCTAATACCCATGGTTGGTCCATATTCTAGATCGCGGAAATAAACAGAAGCTTCAGCTAAGTCGCCTGTTTGTTTTTTCCATTGAATAAAGTTAGAAAGATTATTTCTTAACTTGTTATAATCACTTTTCCCGATATGTGACCTATAGTCACAATCGAGACTAGTATTAATCAATTTATATTTCGAAGAATTGCAGTTTCCTAAGTTAAATAGATTGAGTCGACTAACGGCAAATCCGGCAAGAAATAACAGGCATCCAGTAAGAATAATTAATATCCTTCCATAATCTTTTATCACGGTGTAGTGGGAGCAGGAACTACAGGTGACATCTCAACTACCTGTTTAGTTGACGGTCTCCAAAGAATAGCTTTCTTAGAATCAGCATAGAAAAGTACTCTATCCCCGACTTCAGCATTCTTAAAGAATGGCTCGCTCTTAAGTTTAGTTAGATCCGATACAGTGGCTATAGTGGGAGTCTCATTAGGAGGTAGAACTAAGACTTTAGACACCTCAGATACTATAACAGCTGCTTCATCTGCTACGGGTATAGCAGAAGTTTGGTGATTCAATTTATAAAACAGAAACCCAGAGATTCCAGCAGAAGTTAGTAATAACAATACGAGAACCAAGACTCCGAACTTCATCTTATTCATGAAGTGATTCTACCAAATAAAGGCCTCACGGAGTAGAGGTGGGTGTGGAAGATGAGTCCGAAGGTGCATCAGGAAGTGAGAGGCTTGCCACTTGGTCAGCTGTAGATGTACTGATTTCTGGTACTGTCATCACAGGCACTGGCGAGACGGTACTTGCATCTCCAGATATCTCAGTAGTTGTGGTAGAAGTTGTAGTTGAAGTTCCTGAGGCATCTGGAAGAACCGAAGTTTCCACTACTATGGGTGAGACAGTTACATCACGCGAGGTGAAAAGTGTCCCGCCCTTAGTGGCAAAGGCTGTCCAACTGAAGCCCACATCTCCAGGAGCAGGCTTATTCAGAAGTATTGTAAATCCGTGAACACTTTTCTTGGTGACTATATATCGAATATCATTATCAAATATCGCATTCTCAAGAGTGTCTGTGGTAGAGCCAGACTCCAGAGCGATAGTAGCTCCAACAATTGGAGTCCCCACATAATCACGATCGAATACAACTTCGACCGATCGAGCTCCAGTCTTTATAAGTGCTGACCCAGCAGTATCTTTAGTGAAATATGGCCTACCGATGAACACAGTATCGCCTAGCATGTCTATAGATTGACCTTCATCGCCAATCGAATTTACAACCAATCCTCCGTTTAAGACAACTTTATTATTTACTTCAAGACCGTCCATTAGTATGGTGGTGCTTGCTTCATGGAAGTCAAAGTGCGTATTAACCATATTCTCAAGATTACTAACTCGACCAGTCAATGCATCTACAATGTTAGAAATATTAGAAAGTGATGTATCGGATGCCTGTGAAGATATAATACTTGCTCTAAGTGCATCAAGTGTCGGGCTATCGATAGAGCCAGCATACAAGCTAGTGGTTGTAATCTTCGGAGTAACTATCTCCACACCTGCAGTTAATCTATCTATCGACAGATCAGAGTAACTTGTATCGGTATGGAAGTTAGAGAGATTACTCAAGATGTCCCTCGAGGTAACAGAGTTTGTAGTAAGTCCAGGGAGATCACCGAAGTTCGGGCCCGAGTAATATGTACTCTTAATAAAGACCAATATACTGCCTGTACCCGGACCATCGAAGCTTTCCATAGCTTGAGCGATCGTGGCTCCAGCCTTATTCGCCTTAGCTGCCACTCCTGGGATAGAAGAGAGAGTTAAGTAATCGCCAGCCTTAATAGGGCCGTTCTCTGCTGATACATTAACTGGAACACGGCCAGCTAGAGCAATAGGTACCAGGTTCGGTATATCTCTTACGTCACCGACGAGGAATGCCGGATGAGTAGACACAATTCCGATAGCGACATCTCCCGGGTTAGCAAGTTTTACGAATCCAGCTGGAGAATCAATGGCTACCAACTGGCCAACCGTCAGGTTGCCATTAGATGGATACATTTCTGCAATGTCCCAGTTCTGAGAGGTAGTACGCATATCTTCAGCCACAATTCTTCCAGTAGTTGACGCCTGACAGCCTCCGTTTAGAGCCACACACAGACCTCCCCTTGCAATCATTAGTCCTGCCTCGTCTCCTGAAGCACCGCTACCGATAATTACCATGTGCTTCATTGTGGATGATGCACCAGTACCTCCTGCCACAAGCCAGCTTGTGGAAGTTGCTGTAAAGAAGCTTACGGTAGAAGTTGCGCCATTAGTAGGGTCTGTAGAAATACTGAATATTGGCTGGGCTCCCGTAGCGGTAGAAGTAGATATAGAGAATTGGTTTATACCCTTCTGGATAGTAGTAGTGGCTGAACGAGTATATGAGATGGTACCGAGTTGGAGCCTTAGGTCGTCTCCAGAACCAGTACCTAAGAATGTCGAACCACCCACTGAGAATGCAAACCTTGTAGAAGGAGTTGCGGTACCAACACCGACAGAACCATTACTATTTACTCCCTGGATTATGAACGATGGAGTAGTGCTTCCACTGTTGGCCACAACGAAACTCGGGTCGACTACTCCCATTTCAACTGAGAATTTACCCCAAGGAGTTGAGCTCGAGAGTCCCATGAATCCAGATATTCCACCTGGAATAATAGTAAGGGTCGGGGTGCTCGAAGTTGCAAATGTTGAAGGTGATGAGGTTGCCAAGTAGAAGTTACCTCCAGCATTTCTAAAGGACCAGTGGTTGTCAGTTATAACACCGTCAGAGAGAGTGAGCTGCGGCTTGGTGGATGATGCAAGCTGGAGTAGCCACTGCGGTGAGGTGGTACCAAGACCCGCGAAGGTACTCGATGCGAAGCGAAGTAATTCAGTTCCACCAGCTGAGAATGCAAGCATATTTGCTGCCGGAGAGAACATACCGCTATCTGTATCATATCCGAAGGTGAAGGAAGGAGCTGCGGCTGATCCTGCAGATGCAGATATAACTCCAGTAGAAGTAATGTTACCCACGGATCTAATGGCTGTGGCGAACAAGCTTGTGGAAGATGCTGTAGTGGAGAATATGGCAGTAGTAGTAGCATTAGTGGTAGTAGAGTTTCCACTAATAATGAGATGGTTAGCAAGAGTAACTATTCCGTTAGTATCAATACTTAATATAGAAGCAGTTGAAGTCGCATAAGTACTGGGACTTGATGTGGCAACATAGAAGAAACCTCCAGCATTTCTTATACTCCAGTGATTACTTGCGAGAGTTGCAGCGTCCGAAATAGTAATTTGTGATTTACCAGAAACAGAGACCTGCAAGGCCCATTGTGGAGTAGAAGTTCCAATGCCGAGACTTGGACTACCAGATGGATTAAGTTCAAGGGCCGAAGAGGTGGAAGTTAAGTCGTCAGAAGATGTTCCTATTCTATATATACCATCTATATATGACTGGAGTAGATGTTTAGCATTTGTGGCTGCATCATTATCAGTAATAGCGAAGTAAGGAGTTGCAGAAGCTACCTGGAGGCTCCAGCGTGGAGTAGATGTACCTATGCCTACCTTTTCTGCAGAGTTTACATATATAGAGATATTGTCAGTTGAGGTAGACCACTTAGAGTTAGAAGTACCTCCACTGCCTGATGGCCAAGTAGTCCTACATGTATCACCTGTAAGACATAATGTAGTGAATGAACCCTTAGTCGAGAAGAAGTTAGTGGTAGTAGCTTGTGAACCAGTAGCATTCACAAAGGTGAAATTCTGGAGAGTAGTGGATGCATTGGCTAGGAAGTTAGTAGCAGTTATAAGACCCGTAGAAGTAATATTGCCAATAGATGCGATAACTGTTGCGAAGAGATTAGTACTTGAAGCGGTAGTGGAGAAGAAGTTAGTGGTAGTGGCAGACGTTCCAGTAGCAAGAGTAAAGTTCAGGTTATCTATTGTGTTACTCAGACCAGTGAAGTGATTGTTATCTCCTAGAAGAGTACTCGATGCTGCAGATGCTCCCGTTACGGCACCACAGGTTACCTTCCCGCTTGAGATATTCAATGCATTTCCTCCACTACATGGACCTACTGCCAAATAAAGACTGGTAGAACTTGCAGTAGTAGCAAATAGTGTAGTTGTAGTTGCATTAGTCGTAGTGTTATTCTGTCCTGTAAAGCTTAAGAGTGTTGAAGAACCTGAGAGAAGAAGGTTTGAAAGACTTGTGAGACCTCCAGTTGCAGTGAGAGTTCCAGTAAAGTTAGCTGCTGCAGATATTGTTTGGCCATTTATGAGACCAGTAGTAAGTACTGTGGAGAAGAGGTTAGTACTTGAGGCAGTTGTACTGAATATGGTGGTAGTGGTGGCATTTGTAGTTGTATTGTTTTGTCCTGTAAATGATAGGAGGGTGGATGAACCAGAAAGTAAAAGATTAGAGAGTGATGTAAGCCCACTAGTTACAGTTAATGTGCCAGTAAAGTTTGCAGCAGATGAAATAGTTTGGCTATTTATAAGACCTGAGGTGATTTAGTTTGGCTATTTATAAGACCTGAGGTGATTAACCCAGTAGTAAGTGCTGTTGAGAATAAGTTAGTTGATGAAGAAACCGTACTGAAGTGATTAGTTGTGGTTGCATTGGTAGTGGTGTTGTTAAGACCTGTGAAGTTCTGGAGAGTTGAAGATCCAGTAACAAGAAGGTTAGAGAGAGTGGTTAATCCAGAGGTTACATTAAGTGTACCAGTTAGACTTGCAGCAGAAGAGATGGTTTGGCCATTAATGAGTCCAGTTGTGAGCACAGTTGAGAATAAGTTTGTAGAACTTGCAGTCGTGGCGAAGAAATTAGTTGTCGTGGCATTGGTTGAAGTTGATTGTAGAGCAGTGAAGTTCTGGAGAGTAGTTGAACCTGAGAGAAGAAGGTTTGAAAGACTTGTGAGACCTCCAGTTGCAGTGAGTGTACCTGTGAAGTTTGCAGCTGAGCTTATAGTTTGTCCATTGACTGTACCTGAAGTGATATTTCCTGTATTGAGAGAAGTAGAGAATAGGTTTGTACTTGATGCAGTAGTGCTAAATATCGTTGTTGTAGTGGCATTGGTAGTAGTAGAACGGATAGAATTCAGGTTAT
>JAIFWJ010000005.1 GCA_019661865.1 Candidatus Parcubacteria bacterium | reverse complement strand
AGGTGCAGGTGCATCTGCCTATGCAGTATCTGCCCTCCTTCCTGGAGCTGGTGGTACTAACTCATGGTGTGTAGACAGCAAGGGTTCTTCCAAGGCTGAAGCTGCTGCACTAGGTGCAGGAATAGTTGTTTGTCCGTAACCTTGTTTGACACTTGGAACATGCTTGTTATTCTGAACGTATCTTACAAATAATTATACAGACATGATAAAAGGAGAGAGAGGCTTCACACTTATCGAACTACTAGTAGTTATAGCTATCATAGGAGTTTTATCTTCTATTGTCTTAGCTTCAGTGAATACTGCACGAGACAAGAGTAAAGATGCAAAGATCAAAGCTCAACTCGCTGGTTTGCGCAATGCTGCGGAAATTTATCACGACAACACTGGCGCATATAATTCTACCGGAGATGTTATAGACAATGACTGTAGCGCGGCTAACAGTCTGTTTACTGACACATCATCATCACAAGCTGCTTCATTCGTCGACCCAGCTAACTATCCTGCAGGTGTTACTATAATCTGTAATGCAGATTATCCGAATGATTCATACGTAGTAGAAGCCAACCTCATTAGTGCGCCGAACATTTACTGGTGCGTAGACAGCAAGGGTAGCTCATATCAGACCGGGGTAGCATTAGTCGACGGAATTTATCAGTGTACTCCATAGTTTGGTCGGGTCATGCTCGTACTTTTCTTCGTTCTAGGAGCGGTTATTGGAAGTTTCTTAAATGTAGTAGCTCTTAGATGGGAGAAGGGAAGTTCCTTGGAAGGTCGGTCAGCTTGTCCGTCATGCGGGAAGACTCTTAAGTGGTGGGAGCTTGTACCAGTGTTCAGTTTCATCCTCCTTCGAGGCAAGTGTAGTCAGTGTAAGGCGCCGATCTCCTGGCAGTATGTCATTGTGGAAGTGTGGACAGGACTAGTATTCGCAAGTATTTTTAGTGCCTTTAAAGTTTTCTATTATGACTTGTCTGCAATTCTCATAATCTTACTCTTTCTATCTGTCTTCTCTATTTATATTGTCATAAGTGTGATTGATTTCCGAACTACTTACATACCCGACAAACTTTCTTATACAGCAGTGCTTCTTACTCTGGTTCTACGGCTCTTCTTTGCTCATGGTACTCTTCTCGACTGGCTTTCTGGGCCAATCCTCTTTTCATTCTTCGCTCTGATATGGGTCGTCTCTCGGGGCCGAGCTATGGGCTTCGGAGATGCTAAGCTTGCGCTCTCTATAGGACTTCTCTTGGGTTTTAGTACTGGTCTGTCCGCTCTTGTTCTGTCTTTCTGGATAGGCACAATAGTGACCTTGATACTTATGGCTTATCAAAGGCTCAGTAAGAAGACTTTGTCCTCTGAGGGAAAAGGACTTACAATGAGAAGTGAGGTTCCATTTGCACCGTTTCTAGTTTTGGGAGCATGGATCGCATTTGTCCTCTCACTTGACCTTTTTCATGTCTTGGCCGCCTAAACTAAATAGAGGGTTTACCCTCATAGAGCTCCTCGTTACTATGACTATCATGGCGCTCATCATGGGCGTGGTGGTGATCCACCAGAATCAATACACTGATGGTATTTATATAAGGAACGCCGTAGACACTCTGGCCTTAGCAGTGAGACAGGCTCAAGTGTATGGCACCAGCGTAAGAGAGCTCACTCCAGGTACAAACAACTTTTCCACCCCATACGGCATTAGCTTCGATTCTACGGCCATGAGCACTAATAGTGCCTATGTGTTCTTCGCTGATGTTAATTCTAACCAGAGTTATGATGGTTCGTTTATTAACTGTTCTGGGCAAGAGTGTATTGAGCTTACTTCCGTCTCCGGAAATGACTACATTTCAGCATTTTGTGATATTTTATCTAATGGAACTGAAGTTTGTGATAACACTATAAATAAAGTAGATATAATATTTTTACGTCCAGAAACTAAAGCCAGGATTAGATTGAATGGAGGAGACATAACAGCTTTCCCAGGGAGCCCGCAAGCAGTCAGGGTTAAACTGACCTCACCATTCGGTGAGACACATTCAGTGACAGTGTATAAAACCGGACAAATTTCTTCTCTATAAACCTTTATGAAAACTCTCATGAAAAAGGAAAAAGGTTTTACTCTTATAGAGCTCATGACCGCTGTGTCGGTCTTCGTCGTCATCATGACAGTCTCTATGGGCGCTATTCTGGGAGTGTTCGAGGCAAGTAGGAAGACTAGAAGTATAAGAGTAGTTCTGGATAACCTAGACTTCGCCATGGAGGCTATGACTCGAGAGATGAGATATGGGAAAAATTATCATTGCGAGTCCGACCCTGGAGCTAGTCCGCCATTCACTTCAGTTCAGAACTGTGGCAGTGGCGGTAAGTTGGTAAGTTTTCTCTCAAGCGATAATATCCAGATAGCCTACCGCATTCACGGTACTACTCTGGAGAAGTCAGAAGATGGAGGTGCTACATACATTTCTGCCACTTCTCCAGAAGTAACATTAAATTCGAGCTCCTTCTTCTATGTCACTGGAGCAGTGGTAGGAGATCCGTTACAACCTAGGACTTTGATAAAGATGAGTGGGACGGCTGGTACACAACAGAAAACCCAAACAGACTTTACCCTACAGACTCTAGTCTCTCAAAGGGCTCTGGATATCCCATAATATGAAAAAAATATTTAACAACTTCGGATTTACACTTGTAGAAACTTTAGTCGCTGTGACCGTCCTTTCACTCGGTGTTATAGGTGCTTTCACTGCAGCCCAGATAGGTATTTCAAGCTCTATCCTTTCTAAGGAGCAAATCATCGCTGTTTATCTTGCAGACGAAGGTATTGAAACAATAAGAAATCTAAGAGATCAGAATGGTATAAACGGTGTTGCCTGGCTCACAAACATTGCCAACAACTCGAGTGACCCGTGTTATTTCGGTAAGACTTGTAGGGTCGATGTTGTGAATAACGCCTTGCCTTTACAGTGTCACGATGTGGGAGAGGCAACTCCCTGCCCAGTACTCCAGCAAGATCCTGTTAATGGTTTCTACGGATACCATAATGGTTGGAATGATACTTTATACACCAGAGAGATAAGTATTGATACCGTTCCATCCAACAACTTGGGTTTCGTTAATCGTGAAGTAGCCATAACGGTAACTGTCAGCTGGTCTAAGGGTCTCATAAACAGACAGTTCAAGATAAGAGAGAATATATTTAACTGGCAATGAAAAATCAGATGAAAAATAGAGGCTTCACATTATTTATAGCGGTTATCATCACAGCAGCTCTTACATTGGTTGCCATGGGGATTATATCTATAGCTGTGAAGGAGGCTGTGCTTACCTCAAGTGGTCGCGAGTCTCAGTTTGCATTCTATGCAGCCGACACAGCCATGGAGTGTGCTCTCTACTGGGATGTTAAGGATTCAAGAGGGACAAGCGCCTTCTCCACGACCACTACTGAAGGTATAAACTGTAACCGTGATCTCAGTAAGGGGAATGGTAACCAGGGCACAGTGGGAGGTGGTAGTGGAGTATCAAACTTTCCTCCTCTCTCGGGATATATTACATTTAAGCCAGATCCGTATTGTGCCAAGTTACGAGTAACTAAAAATGATGACAATACCACCCTTATAGAGGCCTATGGATACAACACATGCGATACCGCTAATACTAGGAGAGTAGAACGTGCGGTTAGAGCTACCTACTAGTAAAATAGTAATATGGCGGTTCCTAAAGAAGTTAAGACTCGCATAGAGAAACTACGCGAGACCATAAATAAACATCGCTATCTCTACCACGTCCTGAACCAGGAAGAGATCTCTCCAGAAGCTCTGGACTCTCTTAAGGATGAGTTGGTTAAGATAGAGGAGGAGTACCCAGAACTCGTGACAGAAGACTCTCCCACACAGCGAGTGGCGGGGAAGCCCTTGGAAGGCTTTAAGAAGGTGAGACACAAGGTCACACAGTGGTCATTTAATGATGCTTTTACCGAAGAGGACATTAGAGCCTTCGATGAAAGAGTGAAGAGATTTTATAAGTCTGAAACAGGGCGTGACATAAGACCTGAGTATACAGTCGAATTAAAAATTGATGGCTCACATCTAGTCCTCGAGTATGAAGAGGGTCTCCTTAAGATTGCGGCTACGAGAGGAGACGGCAAGGTCGGTGAAGATGTGACAGAGAATGCCAAGACTATAGAATCTATCCCACTTCGGCTTGAAAGACCTGTATCGGTAATAGTAGAAGGAGAAATCTACATGCCTAAGAGTCAGTTCGAGCATATAAATGAGGAACAGAGGAAAGCGGGTGAGGCGGAGTTCGCTAACGCTCGTAACATTGTGGCAGGCACCATAAGGCAACTCGATCCGCGTCTCGTGGCCAAGAGGAAACTCTCTACGTTTATATATGATCTCTCGCTCTCTGATGAGAAGTTTCCACCCACACAGGAAGAAGAATTAAATTATCTCGATAAACTCGGGTTTAAAGTAAACAAGAATCACAAACTGGCTAAAAATATAAATGAGGTCATCGAGTATTGGAAAGAATGGCAAAAGAAAAAAGAAAAACAGGATTATCTTATAGATGGAATAGTCCTGAAGCTTAATAATAGAGAAGCCCAAGGAGTGCTCGGTTATACCGGCAAGGCTCCGCGTTGGGGGATTGCATTCAAGTTTGCTGCCGAGCAAGTGACAACTGTAGTGGAGGACATCACACTTCAGATAGGCCGTACCGGTGTGCTTACCCCTGTGGCGAACCTCCGCCCTGTGAAGGTAGCTGGCTCCACTGTCTCGCGAGCCACACTCCACAATGAAGATGAAATAAACCGTCTTGATGTGCGCATAGGAGACACTGTCATTATCCAGAAGGCTGGTGATGTGATCCCAGAGGTGGTGCGTGTGGTACCCGAGATGCGCACAGGGAAGGAGAAGAAGTTTACATTCCCGTCCCACTTTCCACTCTGTGGAGGAGACGGCAGGATAGAGCGCATACCAGGGCAGGCTGCTTATAGATGCGTGGCTAAGAATTCATTCTCTCAGACTAGACGTAAGCTCTCACACTTCACTTCTAGGCACTGTTTCGACATAGTGGGCTTCGGACAGAAGACGGTGGATCAATTCTTAGAGGCTGGGGTGATCTCTGACTTTCATGATGTCTTCAGAATAAAGCGCGGAGATCTGGAGAATCTTCCCCGCTGGGCCGAGGTATCTATAGATAAGTTACTAGCATCTATTGAGAGAGCCCGCAATGTCCCGCTCGATAGATTCATCGCCTCACTCTCTATACCACAAGTTGGCGAGGAGACCGCTCGCGACCTAGCAGAACATTTTAAAACTGCTGAGAAGTTTAGGGATGCGACAGAGGAGGAGCTTACCAATATCGATGGGGTAGGACCAGTCATAGCTAAGTCTATTAAAGATTGGTTTAAAGATAGTGAGAACAGGAAAGTATTTAAGAATCTACTTCTACAGGTGAAAGTGGAAAAAGTAGAAGCCCCTAAAGGTGGAAAATTGCAAAACAAAACTTTCGTGCTTACTGGTACACTTCCGAAGCTTTCTCGTGATGAGGCAGAAGATATAATCCGTAAGGCAGGAGGCAAGACTACCTCTTCCGTATCTCGCAACACAGACTTCGTCTTGGTGGGTGAAAACGCAGGTGAGAAGCTTGAAAAGGCTCGTCAGCTGGGGGTCAGCGTCATAGATGAAAAGGAGTTTAGGGCTATGCTAGGATAAGCCATATGGATAAAGCAGAAGTACAGCGGCTTGCAAAACTTGCAAGGATAGAGATCTTGGACGAAGAAGCCGAAAGACTTTCTCACGAGTTCGGGGCGATTTTAAAGTATGTTGAGGATGTTAAGGAGGTTAAGAAGCTCAGATCCGGTGAGAAGCCAGAAGAAAGAAATATTATGCGTAATGACAGTTCTCCGCATGAGCGCGGTTTGTATACAGAGAAGATTCTTAGTAACGCACCAAGTAGAGAGGGACAGTACATAAAGGTAAAGAAAATTCTTTGATAACTTCATAAAATGATCGATCTCTCTAAACTCACCATCAAGTCTGCTCGTGAAGGTCTTAAGAAAGGAGACTTCACTTCTCGTGAACTGACTGAGGCTTGTATTGATAAAATAAAAAAAGAAGATGGTGAGATAAACGCATTCATAGAAGTTTTCGATGATGCACTTGGCCAAGCCGATGCAGCAGATGAACAAATTAAGAAAGGCATAGAGGCACCACTACTCGGCGTACCTATTGCTATTAAAGATAATATTTTACTCTCCGGTCACAAGTCTTCAGCAGGCTCTCATATTCTAGAGGGATTTGTCTCTCCTACGGATAGTACCGTCTCCTCGAAGCTCCAACGTCATGGAGGAGCAGTCATCGTAGGCCGTACGAACATGGACGAGTTCGCCATGGGGTCCTCTACAGAGACTTCATACTACGGACCGACCAAGAATCCGACTGACACCAGTCGCGTCCCAGGAGGCTCCTCGGGAGGCTCAGCAGCCGCTCTTGCAGCCCACTTCGTACTTGGCTCGCTCGGTACAGACACCGGGGGTTCCATAAGGCAGCCCGCTGCGCTTACAGGTATAGTCGGTCTTAAGCCCACGTACGGAAGAGTCTCACGTTCTGGAATCATTGCTCTTGGATCATCCTTAGACCAAGTAGGTCCCTTCGCCCACACGGTTACAGATGTAGAGACTATTTATAATGTTATAAAGGGAGAAGATAAGTTGGATTCAACTACTATAAGTGATAGTACATACAAGTCAGAGAAGAAGTTTAATAAAACTATCGGAGTGCCGAGAAAGTTTCTTAAGAATGTCAGTAGTGATGTGAAAAAGAATTTCGAACAAGCAGAAGAAAAATTTAAGTCTCTCGGGTACAAGATTATGGATGTAGATCTACCCTCCATAGAGTACTCTCTGGCGGCGTACTATATCATCATGCCCGCAGAAGCTTCCACCAACCTAGCTCGTTATGACGGAGTGAAGTACGGACTTTATGTAGATGGGACTGACCTCTTAGATGATTATATGAAAACTAAGGGAAGTGGGTTCGGCCGTGAGACGAGGAGAAGAATTATATTAGGAACATTCGTGCTTTCATCTGGTTACTACGACTCGTTCTACGGTGCTGCACTCCTAGCTAAGGAGAAGATTACCGACGAGCTTAGGGAAGCGTTTAAGGACATTGATGTGCTTCTTACACCTAGTACCAGTGGTCCGGCATTTAAGATCGGGGAGAAGATCTCTGACCCACTCTCCATGTACCTGGAAGATATCTTCACTGTGCCGGCCAACATTTCTGGGATCCCATCTATGTCTCTCCCCAGTGGATTCGTGGAAGTAGAAGGGAAGAATCTTCCTCTTGGTATACTTCTCTCTAGTGATCTTGGAAGAGAGGATAATCTATTCCAAATAGGTAAAGATTTCTTAGGTGAATAAATTTTATGCCTCCGAAGAAAGAAGAAGAAAAAAAGGCTCCAGACTATTTCCCAGAAGTAATTGTTTTCTTGCTTGGGCTGGGGATTATCATAGCTGCATGGATGAGGCTCCATTATTTATCTAACTCTGGAGCCGTGGTCACGGCTATATCTTGGTGGCATGCGTTTAAATACTTTTTTATAACTAGACTCTGGCCGCTCTTTAAGAGTCTGGGTTATCTTGTCATAGGAGCGTCTATAGTATTTATCATATACGTTTGGAGAAAGCTCTCAGTCATAATAAAAGAAGAAAAAGAAATTTATGGCGCCGAGCACCAGACTACCCAAGGAGAAGAAAAAATATTGAAGAATGAGAAATGGGAGAGAGTGCTCACTCATATAAATTCTCCCAATGCCTCAGATTGGAGGCTGGCTATCATTGAAGCCGATGTAATGCTAGAAGAACTCTTGCGTGCGCAGGGTTACCATGGAGACTCACTGGGTGAGATGCTTAAAGCGGTAGAAGCCTCAGACTTCTTGAGCTTGGAACAAGCCTGGGAAGCACATAAGATCCGTAACCAGATAGCTCATACAGGTGGAGACTATGAACTCAATGAGCGAGACGCCAAACGTGTCATCGCCATGTATGAGGCCGTATTCAAAGAGTTTAAAATTGTCTAACTAAGAAAGTTCCCCCTTCTTACTTTTAATTGCGAAGAGCGCAAGGACAAGTGCATACACGATGTGCTCATCGATGATGGGATTATTTTCTGGCCAGAGAAGTGCAAGCCACATTAAGACCATCATTAACACTCCGACTACTCCACCCCATAAGACATACTTATTAAGAAGTAGAGTAAGGCCAACGAAGAGAAGGCCCAGCATAAACAACCAGTCGACTAGAGCCACTCCAGCTAAGCTGTGGAAAAGACTAGCGAATGGTCCCTTAACTCCGAAGGAAAGAAAGCCACTTGTCGGTGACCCGCCGTGGATCCACGCCTTGTCAGTAGTTGTGGCAAATCCTAAACCGAAAACCTTATCAATAAATGCCCACAAAAATATAAAAGCCATTACAAAACGTAACTTAATCCATACTATTTTTTGCATATTCATGCATTAACTATAGCAGGTATTTATCTTGAGCTTGAATGTTATACTGACCGTATGGAAAAAATTACACCACAGAGCCTACGCGAAACGGAAGATTGGAGAGACTTGTATCTGGAGAATGGGCAAGCGATGCTAGATGAAGCAGAAACCTTACTCAAGTCAGATGATCCGGACCATATTGAACTCGGTCTTAAGATTGTGGCGGAGGCTTATTTCGAAGAAGATGAGGAGAATCCAGATGTACCTCCTAGCCTGTCGCATCTCAACTTTGATGATCTTATGGCTCCGCTCAAGAAGCTCATAGACAATCCTTTATATAAAGAGAAAGCTCTGCACTGTCTTAAGGTTATAGCTCTGGAGAAAGGAGAACGAGAAGCCCCAGACCTTGAGAAGGCACTGAAGAATCTGACGGCCGGAGGAGACAACCAGCCACACCAAGCAGTAAGCGAACTCTTATACATCATGAAGCATGGAGGAGACATTTCTCCAGCCTTGCCGATCATCTTCAAACATGAGGAGAAACTCTCTATGGCAACTGATGCCATGCAGCTTGTCGCCACATATTATATAAATAACAAGAAATACGATGAGCTCAGGGCTCTCTTAAGCCGAGATGAGGCTGGAGCCATACGGATCTATCGTGGCCTCTCGGCCTCAGCGGCAGAAGGCGTAAATTTGAGTGATTTCTTGAAGTCTCATGGTGTTGAACCACTTCTAGCCAAGATAGAGGCAACTGGTAAAGTTATCACTATAAGCTCGGTTCTGGCCGGAGAGGTATAGATTTACAAGTCGCAGCGGCCGACCATTTAATGTTGCGGGTATCCGATTTGCACGGATGCCTACAGGTTATGAGCCTGTCGAGGTACTGCTCCTCCAACCCGCTATTATCCATAATTATAGCCCTTTTTCTTGAGAAAAGCAAGTTTTCGAGTTATAGTAGCAACGCGTCGACGTAGCTCAGTTGGTTAGAGCGTGGGACTCATAAGCCCAAGGTCGGTGGTTCGATCCCACCCGTCGACATAAGTGTATTGTAGAGAGTTAAAAGGGCTGATACAGTACACAAATTGCGGTCGTAGCTCAACTGGTTAGAGCACTCGCCTGTCACGCGAGAGGTTGCCGGTTCAAGTCCGGTCGGCCGCGCTAGAGTATATGTTAGAATAATTTTATGGATAAAGAATTTAATCAAGAAGCAGAAATCTCTATGGAAGGGCAGGCAGAACTTGCCAGATCATTGTCAGAAGCTGTAGATGCCCGAGAAGAATTTATAGATAAGTTGGGAGGGTTCGATGATTTTGCCGAAGTTCATCAATATGTTGGTGATAACCGCGAGGTTTATAATAGCCTTGATGACGAGGTATCAAGAATTAGAAAGGAATTGGATGAAAAAGTTCTAGATAAGAAGGTTTTGGTAGATTATCTTGTCAGTCATGATGAAGCTAAATTAGCTGCTAGAATTTCTAGAATGTTTGGTGTGAAGTAATTTTAGTTATAACATCGTCCCTTAGCCCGCGCAATTGTACCTATGAAATTACTCTGGAAAGAAGTAAAGAAATACAAACTGATTCTATCCGGAGCGCTCATTCTGGCTACCATTAACCAAGTTTTCTCGCTCCTTGATCCTCAGATATTCCGTCTGATTGTAGACAACTACGCCAGTAAGGCTAGCTCGCTTTCCAGGACGGACTTTATCTCTGGTGTCTCACTTCTTCTCGCGGGCACAGTAGGTGTGGCCTTCGTCTCCAGAGTAGCCAAGGCCTTCCAAGACTACTATGTAAACGTCATCGTACAGAGGACAGGGACGAATCTATACTCTCAGAGTGTCGAGCACTCATTCTCTCTTCCTTATGCAGTCTTCGAGGATCAGCGCTCTGGTGAGCTCCTAAACAAACTTCAGAAAGCGCGCACCGACTCACAGGCACTCATCGTGAACCTCATCAACATTGTCTTCCTTTCTCTTATCGGAATCGTATTTGTACTTGTATATGCGACAATCGTGCATCCGCTCATTGGCCTGGTCTACTTCCTTATACTTCCGACCATGGGTACAGCCACTTTCATACTTAGTAAAAAGATTAAAGAGGCTCAGAGAGCTATTGTCCGTGAGACGGCAGCTCTTTCTGGATCTACTACAGAAACCTTACGTAATGTGGAACTAGTGAAGAGTCTCGGTCTCGAGAGACAAGAAATAAATCGTCTAAATAATGTTAACGAAAAAATTCTTGACCTCGAGCTCAAGAAGGTGAAGTTCGTGCGCTCCCTCGACTTCATACAAGGCACACTTATAAACGCTCTTCGATCTGGACTTCTCCTACTTATGCTCTGGCTTATATTCAGAGGAGAGATAACACTCGGACAATTCTTCACACTACTCTTCTACTCCTTCGCCATCTTCGCACCATTATCCATGCTCGGTACAGTAGCAGCCAGTTACCAAGAAGCTAGAGCCAGTCTCGACCAACTCGGAGAGATCTTAAAACTTGATCCTACTCCGAAGCCCGAGAACCCTAAGCACTTAGGTGAGATTGAGAGCATTACATATAGGGACGTTGAATTAAGTTATGGACAAGAAGGCAGAGAGGCACTTACAGACGTGAACTTAGAAGTTAAGGCTCGTGAGACGGTGGCATTCGTCGGTCCATCTGGCTCAGGCAAGAGCAGTATGATAAAGCTTCTTGCCGGACTCTATAATCCGACCAAGGGTGACATCTTATTTAATAATATAAGTATTAAGAATCTAGACATCGATGAACTACGCAGAAGGATCGGTCTTGTCACTCAAGAGACTCAACTCTTCGCAGGTACTATAAGAGAAAATCTTCTTTTCGTACGGCCCGACGCCACTGATGAAGAGTGCGTACAAGTTCTTGAGTCCGCACAGGCTAAAAGTATTTTGGATAAAGGAGAGAATGGCAGTGGCTTAGATATAAAGATTGGTGAAGGTGGAGTGAGACTCTCAGGAGGCGAGCGTCAGAGACTAGCCATAGCTAGAGCACTCTTACGTAAGCCCGACCTCATAGTCTTCGACGAAGCTACTTCAAGCCTGGACTCTATTACAGAGAAAGCTATTACAGAGACCATAAAGAAGATCCGTGAGGCTCACCCGAACATCTCCACAGTACTGGTAGCTCACAGGCTTTCGACCATTCTGCACGCAGATAGAATATATGTTTTCGAAAGAGGTAAGGTTGTCGAATCTGGTAAGCATGAAGAGCTGATAAGCCGAGGAGGTCTCTACTCTGCCCTCTGGCGAGAACAAATCGCAGGAGACAAGTAGGATACTCACAGAGCTTTGATATAATTAAATTATGAAAAGTTCATTTATCCCTGGTAAGGGAGGAGCTAAGGGTGGTTACAGAGGAAGTGAAAGGTGGCAAGCACATAGAATGAGCAATGTCTCACAAAATAGAGGTACAAGAATGGTGAAGAAGCCCAGGCAGAAAAGAGGAGACAGATAATAAAATGCAGCACCTGGGTGCTGCATGTATTGCATGTATCGTGGAGACGTAGGTCAGAAGGCGGGGACGTACTGTGAGAGGCGAGTCTTTTCGGCTTTCGTCACCGAGAAGGTGTTGTGTCCGTTCGAACTGAATCGTCCGAAGACGGAGTAGTACCCAGGCTCTACATCCAGGGCCTCGAGTCCCAGAACCTCGACTTCTCCCTCGGGGAGTTCCTGGCCGTCGCCGGACGCGATCTTCTCGAGTACTTCAGGAACGCTCTGGCAGAAATACGCGATCAACCGGTTCTGTCCACTAGAACCTACGGGAATGTTGCGGAACTCGACATTGTCGACCCGTGATTCTACATCGTCGGCGTGGAGTACCCCGGCATGCGACATTCTGTTGCGGAGGACACCTAACTGTGAGCCGGTGTTGTAGCCTGGAACGGTCTCTGCTCGTGACGTGGGTCTACCCTCGAGTTATGGTGGACTTGCGGGCGGAGGCGCGGTCATAAGAAGAACTGGCCTATATCCATGCTACGCTCAGGGTTAAAAGTGTCAACATATGCAATAATTCTTAGCTGATTACGTTTGATACAATACAAACATGAATAAATATATTTGGGGCATAGTTGCTTTAATAGTGGTAGTGGGTGGGTATTTCCTTCTTAGGGGAGGGCAGAATACTCAAGTAGATAATAGTACTAGCACTCCGATAGCATCTTCAACAGATAACACCGGCTCTACGAGTGTGCCAGGGAGTTCTATAGGAGTCTTGAAGCTCCGTATTGGAGAGTCTGGTAATGCGAACGGTATAACTCTTAAACCTATAAGTGTCTCCGAGGATAGTCGTTGCCCAGCCGGAGTGTACTGTATCCAAGCAGGTACTGTGAAGATCTTAGTGCAAGTCACCTCAAGTAAAGGTACAACACAATTAACCATGGAGCTGGGTAAGCCTATTACTCGAGATGCAGAAGATATCACTCTCACAATAGTCAATCCCCTCAAGACCTCAGCCAGCACAATAAAGTCTAGTGATTACGCATTTACATTTACTGTAAGCGAACCCAACATACAAGCGTCCTAACATAAGTGGTTTACTAGATAGTCAAACACTTATGGTCGAAATCCAAAACAATACAAGTGCTCCCCAAGATAGCGGGGCTACGGGGGTGGTTATAGGAATTCTCGTCATACTCATCATCGCCCTGGCATTCTACTTCGGCTTCTGGAACAGACGAGCTCCTACAAGCACAGGCGGTAGTACCAATGTTCAAGTGAACACTCCTGGAGGATCTAGTGCAGCACCGGGCACGTCAGGAGGCTCAAGCGGAGGTACTTCTGGAGGTGGTTACTAAACAAAAATCTCTCCACACGGAGAGATTTTTGTTCTGAGCCACCCCCGAGGATCGAACTCGGGACCCCCGCTTTACGAAAGCGGTGCTCTACCAACTGAGCTAGGGTGGCCTAAATATATTAAGCGTTTCGAGTGTTATTGCAAAGAATCTATTTTCTGCTGCACTAACTCGACTAGATCATCTCTATTTTCATTAGTTGCAATATCCATAGCATCTTTAAGTGTCTGCATAGCATCATCAGTGTAACCTGCATCGAGATAAAGTTGTGCTCTTTCCAATTCGAAATTTATTTGAGCATCCCGGGTTCCTTCTCTCTCGACCTCATTCTCTTTATCCTCAGTCCACTTTATAAGCATCTCTCGAGTTTCTGGATCTTCAAGACCCTTAGTTTTCAATGCTTCTATAAGGATCTCGCGGTTTGATGTTTCTGGATTCTCAAATGACATATATACACTATATCACTGGAGCCAAGACCCGGGATGTCACTTCTGGGAAACCCACGGTTTTCCCAGTCCTTCCTCCACGGGAGACCAAATGTTCTCCCGACCCCTCTCGGTTCGATCCCAAGAATTATGGAGCCAAGACCCGGGATCGAACCGGGGACCTCATCCTTACCATGGATGTGCTCTACCAACTGAGCTATCTTGGCACTGAACAACGATAATATTATAGAAAGACTCATATTTCAACGCACTTGTTTTATTTATCCATAGAGGCATAATGATTTCACCGCAGCGGATGGGTAAGAGGTGGCATCCCTCTCCCAGAGTTCCAGCATGCGGTCTTGACACCCGGTCATGCTTTGCTCAATGAAGCAAGTAAAGAGGTAGAGAGTTGAGTAAGGTGCACTGGTCCTATACCTGGCCGGTATAAGGAGGAGACATGTTTGTCTCTGGTCATATGGCTCTGTCAGAGTGGTAAAGCAAGTATTCTGCGCATAGCAGTCTGGCTTGCAGAGTTCGGCTCTAGTTATAGCCTGTGATAACTCATCACTGCTACTGACAGAAGGGCGCCGCACACCAACGGCGCCCTTACTATTTGATAAACTTACAAAGTGGCAAATAAGGAAGAAATACAAAAACATATTGAGGCTATAGAGGCTCGCATGGCGTCCTCTGACTTCTGGTCGGACAAGGATGTGGCCCAAGAGACTATCAAGGAGTTAGAGAGACTTAAGGATGCACTTCTAGGAGTGGGCAAGTACGACAAGGGTGATGCAGTCGTAACTATCTTCTCTGGTGCTGGAGGAGATGATGCAGAGGACTTCTCAAAGATTCTTCTAGATATGTATCTGAAGTATTTTCAGAAGAAGGGGTGGAAGATTTCTGTTTTACATAAAAACGAAAATGATCATGGCGGGTATAGAAACATTACACTCGAAGTGGAAGGGAAGAATGTATACGGGACTTTAAAAAATGAATCCGGAGTACACAGACTTGTGCGCATCTCACCTTTTAGTTCTAAGAAGCTGCGCCACACCTCTTTCTCCATGGTGGAGGTCATACCGAAGTTTGAGCGTGTTCATGAGATAGAAATTCCTCCTGAAGATATAAGAATCGAATACTCTAAGTCTTCTGGTCCTGGTGGGCAGAATGTGAACAAGCGCGAGACTGCAGTGCGCCTGGTGCACATACCTACGAACCTTGCAGTGCATGTAGAAACAGAACGTAGCCAAGCGCAGAATAAAGAAAAGGCACTGGCACTTCTTGAAGCGAAACTTTTTAAGAAGCTCGATGATGAGCGTAAGGCCAGGGAGAAGGGCATGTATATTTCTAAGACCACAAGTATAGAATGGGGGAACCAAATCCGCTCTTATGTACTACATCCATACAAGATGGTGAAGGATCACAGGACCGATGTAGAAACCTCTGACGTCGAAGGAGTGCTAAATGGAGAACTTGATGAATTTATAGAAGCTGAGAAACTTCTTTAAGTTGTATTAAGGCTGTCTTGGCCAGGAGCACCATAAATGTTAAAATAGTTTGGCAATGATTTTTTTCGATCGTGTGACGAAGGTTTATCCTGACTCGTCTGTAGCCCTTCAAAACGTCACATTCTCCATAGAGCCCAAGGAGTTCGTCTCTATCGTGGGACAGTCTGGGGCGGGCAAAACCACAATTTTAAAAATGCTTCTTGCAGAGGAGCATCCTACAGAAGGGCAAGTCTTTTACGAATCTACCGACGTCCACCAACTTAATAAAAGAGAGATAAATGATTTCAGAAGGAGGATAGGAATGGTCTTTCAGGATTTTAGACTTCTACCTGACAAAACTGTTTATGAAAACATTGCCTTCACCATGGAAGCCTCAGGAAGGCCTGATGAAGAAATAGCCGCAGATGTGCCACATGTGCTCGAGCTTGTAGATCTCCATGACAAGGCTTGGAATTTCCCTAATGAACTTTCTGGTGGAGAGAAGCAGAGAGTGGCTATAGCCCGTGCGCTAGTGAATCAACCAGACATCATTGTGGCTGACGAGCCCACAGGTAATCTCGATCCGGTGAATACATATGACGTAGTGCAGATACTCAAGAAGATTAATGATCTAGGCACTACTGTCATTCTCACTACACACAATAAAGGTATAATAGACTCCCTTGGTCACCGTGTCATAGCTATGGAGAAGGGTAAGATTATCCGTGATGACAAGGAGGGTAAATACTTCATTTAATTTATAATAAAGAAATGTTCTGGACCAATGTTAAGCGCATAGTGAGGACTGGATTCTTTAACTTCTGGAGGAATGGTACGGTCTCCCTGGCCTCAGTTCTGACCATGATAGTCACACTCTTGGTGATTGGTTTTATCATCATGGGCTCTGCTGTCCTTAAGACCTCGCTTGACGAACTTAGGAACAAGGTAGACATAAATATAACCTTCATCCCGAAAGCGGCTGAGGAAGACGTACTATCTATTAAGCATTCCCTAGAGACTCTGCCTGAGGTAGCCAGAGTTGAATACACCTCTAAGGAAGCTGTCCTCGAGCAGTTTAAGGAGCGCCATGCTGACGACCAAGCTATCCTTGCTGCACTAGACGAGCTCAACCAGAACCCCTTTGGCGCTGCACTCAATGTGAAGGCCAAGGATCCTTCCCAGTATCAGTCAGTGGCAAACTTCCTCCAGGGTAAGAGTGCTTTACCTAACACAGGGCTCACTATCATTGACCAGGTAAACTATTATCAGAACAAGACTGCCATAGACAAGCTTACCAGTATCATTACCGCTGCAGATAAGCTCGGACTTGTACTCGCACTGGCGTTCATCATTCTTTCTGTCATCACCGCCTTTAACACTATACGTCTTACTATCTACATTTCTCGTGATGAGATCGGTGTAATGCGACTTGTTGGTGCCTCTACAGCATATATCCAGGGACCTTTTATAGTGGTGGGCATGATATACGGACTGATGGCAGGGATACTAACACTTGTAATCCTTGCACCTATAACTTACTGGCTCGGACACATTACAGAGAACTTCTTCATCGGGTTCAATGTTTTCCTCTACTACTTGCACAATCTTCCACAGATCTTTCTTATTATTATCCTTGGAGGATTATTTATCGGTGCAATATCTTCAGTTCTAGCGATCAGGAAATACTTAAAGGTTTAAAATTCTAAGCTTTAATCTTAGTAAACAAGTATGAACCAACTCCGAGGACAATCACTGATACAGATGTAAGAACTATAAGATCGAGCGAGAGTGAGAGTTGATAAATGCCGGTTAGAGATCCGCGTAGTGCATCAACTCCATATGTGAGTGGATTTATACGAGTAACTACAGTCAGTGCCTTAGGAAGTCCTCTAAGAGGGAAGAGTGCTCCAGAGAGAAAGAATGATGGCATGACCAAGAAGTTCATAATCAGTTGGAAACCTTGCATGTCTTCAAGTATAGAAGCTATGGCCGTACCGAGTGCGGTGTAGAGAAGTGCGATAAGAAACATTATAACCAGTGCCAGTAATGTTCCCCATGAGTTCGGTCTAAAGCCGAAGAGCATGGAGAGTATGAGCACAATGAGACCTTGGACCACAGAGACGGTGGCTCCGCCGAGTGTGCGACCGATCATTATATTAATACGTGATACAGGTGCGACCAGAGTTTCCTTAAGGAATCCGAATTGTTTATCCCAAATGACTTCAATACCGGAGAAAATAGCGGTGAAGAGTATGGACATGGCCACGATACCCGGAGCGAGAAAGTGTATGTAGTTACCGCCACCGGCTTGTGAGTAGACAGGGCCGAAACCGTATCCAAGTGCAAGCAGGAAGAGTATGGGCTGGCCTAAGGAACCCACGATCCTAGACTTGGACCGTAGGTAACGCTTTAACTGCCTTTGCCAAAGTATATAAATAGTTTTCATACTGTTTTATCTTAGAGTCTATCTTCTGTTACCGCCACCCCAGAGGCGAGCTGCTTGTCTCATCTGGTTCTCACCACCTTCTTCACGGACAGAGTGGCCAGTGAGTTTAAGGAAAGCTTCCTCTAGGGAAGTGGTCTGGGTACTCTCCTTAAGTTCTGCGGAAGTGCCCGAGCCAACAATCTTCCCATGGTCTATTATAGCGATGCGGTTCGCCATCTTGTCTGCCTCCTCCATATAGTGAGTAGTGAGAAAGACAGTTATACCTTCTTTAGTATTTAGATCCTTAATGTAATTCCAAAGCAAGTTTCTCGTCTGTGGATCAAGGCCCAGGGTAGGTTCATCGAGGAAGAGGACCTTAGGGTGGTGGAGGAGAGAGCGAGCAATCTCAAGCCTGCGCTTCATACCACCAGAGAAGTCTTTAACTAAGTCATTTCTCCTATCTGCAAGCTCAACTAAGAAAAGGAGCTCATCAATGCGTTTCTGATAAAGATCCTTGGATAAACCATAAAGCACAGCATGGATCTCCATGTTCTCGTATGCCGTAAGCTCGGTGTCCAGAGAGGCATCTTGGAAGACGATACCGAAGGACTTGCGCACTTCCCCAGGGTCCTTTATAGGGTCGAAGCCGTTCAACTCGAGTTTACCGCTGGTAGGCTCGAGAAGAGTGGTGAGCATCTTTATAGTAGTAGTCTTGCCAGCACCGTTCGGTCCCAAGAAGGCGAAGATCTCGCCTCTCCCCACCTCGAAGGATATGTTGTCTACTGCTCTGCGTTCGTCGAAGGTCTTGGTGAGATTTTCTACTTTTATCATACGTTTCTAGACGATCTGTATTAAGTCGCGTTACAATATTACTCTAAAGTCTAAAGAAATCAACATGAATAAATTAATCGGAATATTAGTCGTTATCATAGTTATAATTCTCGGAGTTTATCTTATAAAAGGTAAATCGAGTGTGGAACCAGTACAGAATCCAGTCACGGGCGGTGGCACTAGTGCACCTCTCGAGAGTACAAATCCCAATGCAAATCTTGAGACCCCAACTACTACTCAAGTTGTTAAAAGCTTTACAGTTTCAGGATCGAATTATGCCATGACACCTAAGACTCTTTCGGTAAATAAGGGTGACAAGGTTCGTATCACATTCAAGAACACAGTCGGCTCCCATGATCTTGTGATCGATGAATTCAATGTGAGAACTCCAAGGATAATTAGCGGACAAGAGGCTCTGGTGGAGTTTACAGCAGATAAGACAGGAAGCTTCGTATACTATTGCTCGGTCGGCAATCATCGCGCCATGGGTATGTGGGGCACACTAACAGTGAATTAAAGTAAATTAAAGGAATCCTGCAAAAAGAAATAAAAAAGAGAAAACAAAAAACCTCTCCAGATAGAGAGGTTTTTTGTTGACCTGTGAATTACTTCACGGGATTTTCTCCTCTGATAAGACGTATGAGGATCATGACTATAGCAATGACGAGGAGGATATGTATGAAGCCTCCTACAGTAAAAGATGTCACAACTCCCAAGAGCCAAAGTATCAAGAGGATTACTGCAATTGTAGTAAGCATGATTTAAGTTTTGCTTTTATGGACACTTGAGTCGCACCACATTAAAAGACGCGGGTGTAGAACCCTTCTTACACGTTGTAGGTTCTAGCTTTTTTGAAAATAAAATACTGAATAGCAGACTTTGTGCTGGGTCAAGTAGACAAACTTAAGTCCCGCGAGTACGATGTATCCGCTTCTATGTTCAATAACAAAAAGGGCGCACTAGCCGCGCTTATTTTATTTGCACTTTTTTCTTCTTTGCTGACCACTAAGTCAGTGTCTGCCGAGAGTTGGAGCGGATTGTCTAACTTAAAGACGGTAGAAATTATTCCTGACTACACTGCCCTTGGGTCAGGGGATGCTTCTACACTCTTACTCACTCATCTAGTAGACATGCCCTCCATCGGAGTTCCGGTTGAGAGTAAGGATACTCACATACCAGAAGTTCAAGTAGATTCTGCTCTTAATTCTACCCTTAATATACCTGTTAATCCTTCCGATACTCCTGTAAGGATTGTCATCCCGTCTGTGAAGATAGATTCTCCGATACTAGGCATGGGTATAAACAACAAGGGTGAACTTGATGTGCCGAGTGGCAAGACAAATGTGGTGGGGTGGTATAAGTACGGCATCGTGCCGGGTCTACAGGGATCGGCTGTCCTAGATGCACACGTCTTCGCTGCCTTTGAAAATTTGAAAAATCTTAAGAATGGCTCTGATGTTTATATAATTACTACCAGTGGAAAGAAACTTCACTTCGTTGTTAATACTACAAAGACCTATGCCTTAGGGAACCTTTCACCTGTGACTCTCTTCGGACTAAACGACGCTAAGAGACTCAATCTTGTTACCTGTGCAGGAAATCTCACTCCCGACGGGTCAACTTATGATCATAGACTGGTGGTTTATACCACCTTCAAGGGTGTAGTATCGGCTTAATCTTACTTAGCACTGTGTGTTTTCACGAACTTAAGAGTATCTTGGTACGACTTGTCATGTGAGAGAATCTTGTCAACTAACCCAGGTACCCACATTTTATATGAGGCTAGAAGTCCAAGTCCGATAAGTATAAGAAAAAGAAGTATTATCTGAACGGAGCGGATAAACTTAGATGGCTTATAGGTTGTGCCTTCCCAGTGCTTCCACATAACTATATTGCTGACTGCATAGGCTGCATGGTGGGAAGGGATCTTTTCATCATGAACCAGTGGGTAATAAGGAGAAGAGTTGTAACTATGGCAAGTGACATCACCTGTACTGGGTCATGTGAGTGGATGTGAGTGTAGAACACTCCGACCATCTGAGCCAAGAGAAGCAGGTTGGCCCACTTAGAATACTTAGTCCAGAGCGCTATGGCCATCACTACCTCGAACGCTCCTACTGCGTACATAAACCAGAGCGGGTATCCCCAGTGCTGGAACCCAGCCATTTGCATATCAGTTCCTAATAACTTACTAATTCCTGCGAAGAGGAAACTGGCCGAAATGAGGCCACGGACTATTTTTAATTTCATGAATTTATTATCTACTATTTGATAGGGAAAATCTCGTCCACTATCCACTCTCTAGTCTCTTCCTTAAGCTTGAAGAGAGTAATATTGTCGAAGGGTACGGTGAACTCCTTCTTCTCCTCCTCTTTAACTCTGTTCCAGATGCTCTCGAACTCATGCGGCATAATCCGAGTTGCTACTGTCACATGTGGGTTCCAGACAGAATGAGAGTTCAGATGTACTCCGGTGATTTTCTCTATCTCGCGCTGAAGAGCTATGACAGCGTCACATGTCTTCTTGTCCATATCTACATGTAGAAATATAGTACGGTCGTCGAAGTGCTCGAAGTCGGAGAAAGTGAGCTTACTCAGTTTAGGATTACTTTCGGTCCAACTCTTTAAGAATTCTTTTATCGGTTTAGGATCTTCTGTGGTGAACGGCCTGAAGATGGTGATGTGTGGAGGGATCTTGGGTGAACGCATCTCAGACATAAATTGCTCTCTCACTTCACGAGAAATTTTCTGTTGAAATTCGGCCGCTTCTCCCTTAACCAAGAAGCCAGTAAAGTACTTCATGTCTCCTTAATTCTATCAGAAGAGTTCTAAGAACTTCATGGGGTCAATGGAGATGTTGTTCACTTTCACCGTTAAGTGTAAATGCGGACCCTCGGCGTAGCCTGTCTCGCCGGAGAGGCCTATGACTTGACCCTTCTTTACCGTATCAGCGACTTTCACATCTGACTTAGACAAGTGCATATACATAGTAGAGATGCCAAAGCCGTGATCTATGACTATGGTGTTACCGTATGCAGTAAAGAATCTGTTTATGCGTACCACACCTGAGTTCATGGCTAGTACAGGTGTCCCGGGTGGAGCGTGAAAGTCAGTGCCCTTGTGACTTATTGATGTATTGACTGTGAGGCGAGTGTATCCATATACATCGGTGACCTCTGGATTCTCCACTGGGTAGGCGAACTTGCCTTGCCACAACTTCTCCAAGACAGTCGGGATGTTCGCGAGTACTGCATTGTCTGCGGCAAGTGCGTTCAATAGAGTCTTTTCACCCTCTGGAGTGTTACCCCCGAGACTCTCTGGGATACCAAGCGGGGCCTCGGCTATCACTCGCTTACCTACAATTAAGTTTTTTGTAATCACTTTCCCATCCGCTAGAGTAACTTTCACCGGGTAAGAACCATTAGGCATCTTGAGATCAATACCCACGAGAGCAGTGGGGGAACCGTCATTTATAAATGTAGGCACAGTCTTACCGTTAAATGTAAGTGACTTCACAGTAGTCGTACCTGTAATGAGAATCTCAGCCGGGTCGCCCTGGAGGATTTCACTAGGAAGTATAGAAATACCCACCTCTTTTTGAACTTCTCTGGAAGGGCCAATTTGAGCCAGAGGGGTGCTCTCAGGGCCGCTTTTTATATCGGGCTTATGGCTTCCGAAGTATGCCGCTAGGAAGACTAGTGGTAGCCCTATAAGTAGTATGACTTTCATGCTCAAAGTATAACGTAATTGGACCTCTCAACTTTCTCACTTGTTATTTATATTTAGATAGCTATTATGACCTGAGACTATTCCTGAGGTGAATATGCGGACCGTTAAACCAGCTAGATCTCTGCCTCCTGATGCAGTACTTCTCCTTCTGGATGGAAAGTGGCCAGATGGAAGCGGCTTCGAATGGAATCTGGTGGAGGAGTTTCGAAGTTTGTCTCCGGGAACTCTCCAAGGCTTCCATGATGGGGAACCAGTCGGCACGGCACTGAGGTTTGAAGTCGAACGCGTTTATTAATAAACGCGTTTTTTATTTAGTAAATGTTATTCAAAGAGACTTACTTTTTTATAATCCCGTTCGAGTGGCGTAGTGGCTCCAAGAAGTTCATAAACTTCTCGGAGTGGACTCTTTGGAAGTTCAAATGATTCTTTCATATTTCTAGAATATCACGAGCTGGCCCTGTGGTACGATGTTGGAACCTGTTTGGATTTAAACTTAAGGGTTTTCACGTACCCTTGTCCTTATAATGCTAATGATTTGTAAAAGAAAACTGATTACAATAAGCCATAAACCTATTCTACTCAGGCAATCATATATACTAGCGAGAACAATCTGATTTGTATTAATTTGCTCTAAAGCTAAATAAATACTTCCATCTCTATGGAGATCAGGAGGTAGCCCAAAAAAAGTAATTAGAAGGCTTCCAGTAAAACCTAAGACAGCAGACCAAAACAAGAGATTATTTAATATTTTCATATTTAATTTGCTGCCGATCAGGGACTCGAACCCCAATTAACCGCTCCAGAGGCGGTCGTCCTACCATTAGACGAATCGGCAATCCCGCATAGAGTAACGTAAAAATGGCCTATTTTCAAGATTTGTTGTAATAATTTCATGAAAGATTCAATCATCTTCAGTCTTGAAATTTTAGAAGAGGCGTGGTATTATGGGTAAATGAAGAAGGTTCTAAAACTAAGAAAGACCCCTCCAGACGAAATTTTCCTAACCACTCACGAGTTCATGGAAAGCTTCAATGGCAACATGCCTGATGGTTATCCTCGTGTCACCGCTTTTACACTACAGAAGTTTAAGGATGCTCATACATCTTTATTTAAGTCTGACGGGTTGTGGTCCTTGAGTCTCCACAGAAAGCGCATGATCGACTGGCTCCCCCAGAATATATAAAATATCTAGTAATAAAGTTGACTGCGTAAGGGGCTAGGGTAAGATCTTCCTAGACCCAAGCCTGCGAGGTACTCATGCCAGACTCCGAGGAAGGAGAGGATAGGCCTCAAGATCTCCTGCCTATTCCTTGGCCGAAGAATGAAGGCGAACTGTACTCGATACAGTACATGTACACCTTCAACAAAGAGCAGCGTGAAATGGAACGAGAGCGAAGGAGGAGATCACGATCCATTGATCTCCAAGCAGAGATCCGTGACATGAATACCCAGAACCCTCACGAACCCGAGTGAGAGTATCTGTGGCCAAGGCCTGGTCCTTAGAATGTGGACTGGGCTTTTTTCTTGCAAATCAGGAAGGAAAATATAGAGTAGTAAGCCTGGAACAGGTTAGTGCGTTATAATACTTGAAACTTCGATGAAATCCATAATTGCTACAGTGGTGGTCCTGGCAATACTCATTGCAGGACTAAATTGGTATAGGGCCAAGCACCCCTCTGGCCTTGTTAGTGGAAACAATAATACCAGTACTACCACTCCTTCGAGTGCCTGTGCCATAGGCAAGTGTCCGACAGAACTGACAGAGAACGATTCTGGTAGGACTCTCACCTATGCCGCCGGTGACAGACTAACTATCTACTTGAACCACACTAAGAACCCGAGTACTGGCCTACACTGTGATCCATCGGGTATTGTCGGGGTTATCTCTATCATAACTTCCACCTCTACTCCGCTTTATGCCGCTCGCATGGAAGCGGTTAAGACTGGTATATGCAATCTGAAAAATAATAATTTCCTCTCCATAATGAAAGTAGAGGACACTGGAGGGCTCGAGAACTTAACCAAGGATTGGTCTGTTTATGAGAATCCTCAGTATAAAATCTCTTTCAAATATCCTAAGGACTGGACTCTGGCTCAGAACCAAGGGACAGATCGTTACCAAGGACCTTCGGGCTTCTTCGCTATTTCTGCGGCAGGTGGAACAGCAAGCATAGATGACATTGTGGAGTCTGACGTGACCCATGTCTTGCGTCCATATGGAAGGACTCCCATAATTGAAAGTATCACAGTCGACAACCAAGAAGCTAGAATCATCATTCCTTCATCCGATGCAGGAGGAAATCTAAATGGCCAAGCAGAATTAATTGTGAAGTTCCCTAACCCCATCCGTATATCTGGTACTGCTTACTACTACTTTATCCTCTGGGCTGATAAGGAGCACATTCGAGATATCGCATCTACTCTCCACTTCACATAAAATCATATAAAATACTTGTATGACTGATACAAAGAGTGAAAAAGCTACTTTCGCCATGGGTTGCTTCTGGGGCGTTCAAGCGCTTTTTAAATCCACTCCCGGAGTTATTAAAGCTACTTCAGGATACACCGGCGGTCATTTAGCTAATCCAAGTTACGAGAAAGTTTGTACAGGTACGACTGGTCATGCTGAAGCAGTAGAAGTGGAGTTCGACCCCAGTAGAATTTCTTACGAGAAGTTACTTGATCTCTTCTGGGAGCATCATGATCCCACTACTTACCACAGACAAGGACCCGATGTAGGAGAGCAATACAGGTCTGGAATCTTTTATCATAGTGATGTACAAAAACGACTTGCAGAAGAGAGTCGTGACAGACTCTCAAGAAATCATAGATACTTAAATCCGATCGTCACTGAAATTCTACCAGCTAAGGAATTCTATCCCGCAGAGGAGTATCATCAAGATTATGCCGAGAAACATCCGGACGTCGTCTGTCATATCTAAGGTTCCCAACTTTTATAACTTATCTAAACTGCGCACACCTGCGCAGATTCAGGATTTTTTAAATAAATTAAAATTTAACTTTGAGAAATCTGGCGAAACTCTTAAATCTCCTAAAAAAGTTTTAGAAACCAAGAGTGCTCATTGTCTGGAAGGCGCATTATTGGCTGCAAGTATACTCTGGGGGAACGGTCATAAGCCACTTCTTCTTGATCTAAAAGCTTCGAGACCAGACTACGACCATGTTGTAGCACTCTATAAACATCGAGGTATGTGGGGAGCGATCTCTAAGACTAACCATGCTGTTTTGCGTTACCGTGAGCCGGTTTATAAATCTATAAGAGAACTAGCCATGTCATACTTCCACGAATATTTCTTGAAAGATGGAACTAAGACACTTAAAAGCTTCTCCAAGCCCTTCGACCTTTCGAAACTTGGGTCAGACTGGATCATAAGTAAAAAGGACTTATTCTACATCTCTCGAGCACTAGATAAGAGCTTACATGAGCGTGTAGTTTCCCATAAAGTAAGCTTTCGTAAGGCAGATTTAATAGAGATAAAAGCTGGGGAAATAGTCGAGAGTTGATATAATAAAAGTATGGATATACATCCTATAATTGTGCATTTCCCTGTAGCTCTGCTCACATTTTATTCGGTATTTGAGCTTATCCGGTTCGAAAGAGTTTTGAGCAAGCCTTACTGGTTTTTCATTAAGGCGGTGCTTGTCATATTCGGTGAACTGGGAGCGATAGTCGCTTTCATGACTGGTCCAGAGGAAGGAGGAGGTGCGCTTATAGATATGCATGAGAGGTTTGCCATTATGACACTCATAATCTTCGGCATTATATCTCTTCATTATCTTCTGAGGTGGCTCAGGCACGAGGGATATCACTTGCGTCTACCTACACTTCCTAGTTTTCTACTTGTAACGCTGGCTCTGGCAGGACTCTTCGCCATAACTATCACTGGAGGACTTGGAGGAGCGCTTGTGTATGGTACACACTTCGACCCTTTCATGGCACCGGTATTTAAGTTCTTGGGTGTGTATTAAGACTTAAGCTCTGACGTAGACCATAAAGTACCACTAGCCCGAAGGCGGAGAAGACAATCTCGATATTCATATAGTGCACAACGAAGGCACCAAGAAGTGCGGCGGCAATGAGTGAGAGTGGGCGAGTTAGTCTGAAGATAGAAATAAGTCCTGTGTCTCTATAGTCCACTCGTCGGAAGAAGAAGCTCTCAGTTGTGATCTCTGTAGCACATGCACCAAGGCGTGAGGCAAATAAAAGCACAATCCACACCACTACAGAAGCTGGTGCCTTAGTCATAGAGAAGAGTGTCATTCCCATAAGTAAAAGTCCTACCGACATAATGTACTTCTCATGGCCGAAGCGATCTGCAACTTCCCCTATAAGTGCTTCGAAGAGTACGAAGGGCAAAAGCATGAAAGTAAAGATAACTCCTATAGTTACCCAGCTGAAACCTAAGTATGCATTTAAATAAAGTGGAGTGTATATGACCATGCCCGAGTAGAAGAACTCCAGGGCGAAGCGGGCCAGGGTGACGTTTCTTACATCTTTACTCAAGCTCCAGGATCTCCACGGAAGTTTAAGGCTGTTGTGTCTCTCTTTATTTTCATTTAAATGTCTGAAGAAAAATCCTGAAATGAAAAGTGGGAGGATAGAGAGTGTCGAATACACATATAAGAGACGGAAGTTACCAGTAGGAGCGATGAGTCCCATGAGAAATGGAGCCGAGGCAATGGCTATGTTTCCAAGAGTTAAGTAAACACCTCGGATATGTCCGGTGCGACCGTTAGTGGAGCAGTCTTCTAAGAAAATATCTAGAAGATAAAAGATGATCATGATCACCGATTCTTGGACGAAGAACGAAAGCACGACAATGCCGATGTCGTGGCTAGTGGCAAGTTCAAGAGTGGCAACAGTTTCGACACTTAAGAGAAGCAAGAATAGTCCTCGTATACCGAAGCGTCTCAAGAGTCTCGGAACTTGTGTGAAGAGAAATAAATTCCCAAGGGCTCCGCAGACGAAGAGGAGGCTGACCTCGGTGTAAGTTAGAAAGATTCTTAAGAATGAAGATGCGACATATGCAGTAAGTGCAGTATGTAAACAGAAGAAAATATCAGCCAGGTAAACCGGTAAGAAACCGTGGACAGTCTTATGACGAAGAACACTAAGCCGCATTTGTTATGTATAAAGTATACATTGTCCACAGATACTAGGAAATACGGCTCTGTTGAGAGCTTTTTAGCCAATGCTTTACAAATTTGGCAAATAGGTGTACAATTAAAGTTAGACAAAGTCAAGTTCTCTGACAACTCTCTCAAGGAGACACAATGCGAGTCCAGTTCGCTTTGGCACTCGCGGTTATCGTGAGTGCATGCAGTGGTGGGTCAGAGGAAGGTGGTTCGACAACCGGACCACATCCTGAGACCTTTACTTGGACAGCGATGACTCCCGCTGAAGGAAGCTCAATCCGGAATACGAATCCGGTTGTGAGCTTCACAGTAAGTGTGAGCTCGAGCTATCTCACGAGCATTCCTGATGTGAACATTTCATGGAAGGTAAATGGCGTGAGCCAAGGTACGGGTAAGTCTACGAACCTTACGCTCAACTCTGGTTCAAACCAAGTGTGCGTAGAGGCTCATGGAGCTCTCGCTTCTGATACGAAGTGCAGTTCCTACACCTTTACTCCAGGAGTAATTTGTAATATCTCTCCGGCCCATTCGTACTCTGAGTCCCTGGAACAATCACTGCGTATTACATACACGGTGAGTGGCAGAGAACTCTCACGAGTGGCCTCGCCAGATGGAGATTGCAGCATGGAAAGCGCATCCTTCTTCAGTCCTACTGACACCGTAAAGGTCGTCGTGGATCGAGAAGGTGGCGGCGGGCGTAAGTATCATCCGCTCATCGCTCGAGTTTTGCCTTCTGAGCTTTCTCTGGGTTTAGGTCTAGTTGTGGTGCCTCATCAGTCGAAGATTTTGAACTCTTCGGAGTTCGAGGGACACGTGGTACCGATTAGTCTCTCTAAAGCTGATACAGGTGGACTTGATCATCAGCCATTCTATGAGATGCACAAGGTAGAAGGGACGAACATGTACTGGTTTACTCAAGCCAGTCACATCGATTTTCCTCTTCCACTTGTTTTCACTGACCCGTTCCCAGCCGAATTACGCGACAGCGTAATGGCCGCACTCGAGTATGTGAAGAGCGTTACAGGGCTAGACATGGCCCGGCCATATAAGCTGGGAGACCCAGTTAACCCAGTCCACCAAATGGTCTTCACCATAAACGACAACGGATGCCAGGGCGCGTTTGTTGGTGGAGAGCCGGCAGCCTGCGGAGGTACGTACTGGACTCCAGAACGTATCAACTTCACTGGTTGTAAAGTGACTCTCAAACATGTAGACCAGTACAACAGTTTCAAAGGAGTGGTTGCTCACGAGTTAACTCACTGCCTTGGACTCGGACACGGTTGTGGTTGGTCTGGGCTCCAGAGTGCTGAATGTCCAGGACTTGTCCTAGAGCCCGTCTACCGGGAAAACGATGTCGCATACATTCAGCTCTACTACAGAGTGATTGCGCTCGAAAGAGAATTTTCGGGACGGACAATCCTTTCTCTGGGAGAGAGCTACCAAGGAGAGAGAGTGTTGGAGCTTGGACTATCAGAACAAGCTGTCACACGGAAGGGACCATCTATTCAGGATCAGCTAAGCCGGATCCCGATCATGAAGTCGCCGTGAGACGCAGGCGAGTACGAAAGTACTCGCCTTTTTTATATCTCTATTATATCTCTTTAAATATGGGCTTAAAGTTTATTTGGATTGTGCCTGGAGTGCATGTGCCACTATGACCACTATCATCCGTTACTGTAGCTGTAGCTGTCTTAGCTCCTACTGTTGAGTAAGTGATATTAAATGTGCGAGTGCTCGGTGCAGGGCTTGTAGGAATGCCCAGACCTGACCAAGAATAAGATGTATAAACTCCGGAGCCTCCTTGTGCAGTGGCAGTCCACGTGACTGACTCACCAACCCTAGCTGTTCCTGATGATGGAACACAGCTGACAAAGAGGTTAGGGGAAGAAAGGACGGTCAAGGTAAAAGTAGTATGTTTGTAATAAGCAGCATTAGAAGGATCAGAGTTTAAGAAGCCCTCCACATCTATAGAGTAATTACCAGGAGTGACTGTGTACGGAATAGGGGCCAATCTCATATCGGTACCACAATCTGGTGAACAACCACCCGGCGCCGTGTTGTTGAACCCAACTCCGGCAGGAGCATTCGTAACAACTATATCAACTGGCTGACTTGTACCAGCAATATAGTGTCTTGTTATAGTAGTCGCGGGTTCTGATTGTAAATCTCCTTGGGTTGCGGTAACGTTTCCGGAATTAGTCAGAGAATAATTAAATGCTGCACTTGATGTATAGACAATACTGAAACTTTTACTATCTCCTGGGTACATACTCATGGAACTTCCCGAATTATCAGTGTTGTTTACCGATACGCTATAACCACTGACCGCTCCCGGTGTAAGAGTGTATGTGCTAAACGGTGGAGTAACTGGAACGATGTATGGTCCTCCACTAGTTCCTGATCCGCTCTGACCTCCAGTAAGTGTCCAACTGCCACTAGAATTGTTGGAAGTGACGTTTATGGTGGCAGAGGAGTCGACAGTTACTGTGTCGCTCGCTTGAGGACTTGTGCCGCCTGGTCCTGAGCAGGTCATGTCATAAGTTGTATTTACTGTGGGGCTAACTACCGTCGAACCAGATAGTGCACCGCTAGGTGGCCAACCAGAAGTAGTCGTGCAGGAAGTGGCGTTAGTTGATGCCCAGCTTATAGTGGAGGACTGGCCCGACAAGATACTTCTTGGATTAGCGGTAACTGATACTGTAGGAACAGGAGAGACCGGAGTACATGTGACGACAACTGTATAGGCGCCTCCACGAATTGTCCAAGTGCTCCATCCAGCGGAGCCATCTATTTGAGCTGAAGCATTATATCCAGAAGGAGGAGTGTAATTCACTGTAGTGAGTTGCCCTGCTTGTGCCACAGCAACAGTTACAGGTGATGGAGGAGAGTACGTAGTGCCAGCCGGGGAATCAATTGTCCAAGTTCCTCCCTCTGAACAAGCAGTTACAGTGAATGTAGCGGTGACTGGACCACTAACAGTGTAAGTAATGGATCCTGAGCCACTAGCTGTGTTAGTGGAGCCACTGAAATTTACTGTATATGTTCCAGATGTGCCTGGTGCTGTAAAACTCCCACTGTAATTTCCTCCTCCGTTGTTTGTCATGCTTCCACCGAATCCTCCACCTCCACTCTGGTTAAATGAAAACGATGTAATGAATACTCCTGTGCAGCTGCCGCTTAGATTAGCGGTTCCCGTGATTGCCACAATTTGTCCAGGAATAAATGATCCGCTCGGTATGCTGGCTGTGAATGTGGCTTGGCAAGTGAAGGCACTTCCTGCTGTAAATGTGGTTTGCCCGGCGAGTACTTTATTAGCATTAAATATAGAAAAAGTTATCAGTAACCCTAAGAAGATATAAGTTTTATGTCTGGTTCCAATCATTTTTTATGTGCTAAAGCCAATTTCACTAGACTGTGGTTACTTTCAGGAGAGATATATATCGACAACTCATCATTACCAACCTTCACATCATAAAATGAGAGAGAGGGACTACTTTTCTGTTTAATTATATAAAGTTTACTTTTAGAAAAGTAAGTGCCATATGTCTTGTATAGATCCTCTACTGACCAGGCAGATCTATAAGCGAGGGAATATACGATGGTCGTTCCGTAATCCGTCTTATTTTTCTCAGTAACATTGCTTATCTCAATGGGAATATTAGGAGGAAAAACTGCCAGTATGTCGTTTGTGGTTAATGCTTTAGGAGTATTGACTGAAGTCTCGGGAGGTGCAGGTTTATTGAATAAATTTCTCACAGGCGGGTACTTATAAATTCCGAATCCAGCTAGAACTAACACTAAAATTGCAATGAGCGTTTTTAAACCCTGCTTCATGCACACTATTATAAAGTAGATTTAGCTTAAACGGAGAGGATAACGGGGATAACTATTGGTTTCTTAGCAGTCTTTTGGAATAGGAAGCGAGAAACATCTTCATTTACTGCGTTCTTAGCGTAGTCGAAGTTAATAGGGTTCATGCCTATAGTGGTGGACTCTATGGAGCGCTTAATAATGTGACGAGCTTCAGAGAGAAGTTCTTGTGACTCGCGTAGATAGATAAATCCGCGGGAAATAATGTCCGGACTCTTCTTAAGTCTTCCAGTCTTGGAATTTACCATAGCAATGATGACGAACATGCCATCTTCTGCGAGCATCTTGCGGTCACGGATAAGAACTTCAGAGACATCGCCGACTGAGAACCCTTCTACTACCATATCTTCTGAAGGAGCTTTCTCTGGAAGTCTAACTAAAGTCTTACCTCCGTCTCTGATCTCAATGATAGAACCGTTGTCTGGGACGATAATGTTCTCACGAGGAGTGCCGAGCGAGGCGGCAAGTTCTGCATGCATCTTCAACATATAGTGGTGACCGTGTACTGGCATGAAGAATTTATACGGAATCTGTCTGTGGACCCACTCTAACTCTCCACGCTTGCCGTGTCCTGAGGTGTGCACGTCTGAGTCAAGATAAGTAATGATCTTGGAGTCGTGTCTATACAGGTTATCCTTCAACTTGGCTATGGCACGTTCGTTACCAGGGATGACAGATGAAGAAAGGATGATAGTGTCAGTGCGTACCAGACGGACGTACTTATGTGTCTGGTTAGACATGCGCATAAGAGCTGCGAACTCTTCTCCTTGAGCTCCGGTTGCTATCATCATGATTTTATTCGGTGGGTACTTCTCGATGTCCTCAATAGGTACCACGTGGTCCACTTCTACAAGTCCTAAGTGCTTGATGATGTCGACATTCGTCTTCATACTCCTACCCTCGATAATTACTTTCTTGCCATAACGTTTGGCGATCTTCATGAACTCGATTATGCGCTCCACTTGTGAAGCGAAGGTGGCTATGATAACGCGACCGGGAACTTGCGAAACTATGGAGTCAATATTTTTCAGAATGAATTCTTCTGAAGGAGAGAATCCTGGTTTCTCAATACCTGTCGAATCCATAGTGAAGAGAAGAATGTTTCTGTCTTTAAACATTTTGTACTGCTCCACTTCTTTCTCTGTAGGAACACCGTTGTTGTTGTCGACACGTACATCTCCAGTGTTCACAATATCTCCATAAGGAGTTTCGATAATTATTCCAGTTGAGTCTGGGATAGAGTGAGTAAGGCCGAAGAATCTTACCTTAAGGTTAGGTGTAAGAGGGATGGACTTATCTGTTGCATCCACGATACGGATATCGAGGGGAGGAAGATGAGGAAATTCTTCTTGACGCTTTCTTATGAGAAGTGCACCGAACTCACGAGTATAAATGGGAGGGTTACCAATGCGTCCTATGATGTAAGGTATACCTCCAATGTGGTCCAAGTGTCCGTGGGTGATAACTAATGCACGGATCCTGTCCTTGCGCTCCTCAAGATATTTAGTATTAGGCAAAATGTAGTCTACCCCGGGAGTCTCTGCGTCTGTGAATTGGATTCCGGCATCAATTACGATGATGTCGTCTCCGTACTCTATGGCAGTCATATTGCGACCGATCTCTTCCACACCTCCGAGTGGGACAATACGAATACTGTCTCCAATGGGCGGGATAACGTCGTGGGGTTTCTTCTGTGGTATAGAGTTGTCTCTGTTCCTGTGAGCGCCTTTCTGCCTCATACTGCGAGTCATGAGAGATGGTCGGCTCGATTTCTTGAATGTGTTTGGGTTCATGTAATTACTTTTTAACGAATACTTTCCAGACGCTCTGGGTATCTATAAACCAGTCTTTAATAGAGAGGAATCTGTCCTGAGGGACACTAAGTTCACCTAAGTTTAATCCTTGAACACTTTTAGGCACAACGTAGAGGAAGCTTGGAGTATAAAGGAAGACGGCAGGAGTATCATTTCTCACTTCTGTGTCGAAGGATTGATAATCCTTCTCTCTAGTTTCTGCATCGCCTGTACTTCTAGCTTCTTCAAGTAGTTTATCCACCTTCGAGTTCGTATATAGTGCAATGTTTAGTCCTGGATCCAGGCGCTCGCTTGAGTGCCAGAATGGATATACATCTGCATCACGACCGACCACTTCACCGAAAAGAAGTGCTTCGAAGTTTCTGGGGCGAATGACATTCTGATTGAGGTCTCCTGGTTCGAAAACCTGAACATCTACGCGAGCACCTAATTTCTCCCATGCAACTCTGAGTTCCTCTGCTACCGCCTTAAGCTCGTCGGTATTCGAGGTCGAGATGGTAAACGCGAGAGTTAGTGTATCAGTTTTCGTCTTTTTTTCCAAGATGCCGTCTACCCCGGGCTTCCAGCCAGCCTTGGCAAGGGTCGAGGATGCAAGTGCCAGTCTTTCATCGATATTTAGTGGAGTAGAGGTGGAAGTAGTATCAGTTATAAAGTCTCCCGGTAGGGGACCCTCTATGGAAGCGGCGAATCCATTAAATACTGTGTCGACGATTTCTTGCTTAGGTGCTGCAAGGTCTAGTGCTACTCGGACTTCTTTCTGAAGAAGTGCTTTCGACTCATTCTGGTTGAAGAAGACTCCGAAGATACGCGGAAGTGGAGAAGATATAATATGTGCACCATTCTGGATCAGATCTTTAGCCTCGTCAGGGGAAACGCCCGAGATACTTTCTACATCACCATTTCTATATGCTCCCAGTAGGTCGGTATCATTGGGATAAAACTTAAATACAATTTTCTCAATGTATGGACCGTCACCATTATCTAAGAAAGGAGCAAGCTCGTAGTAGTCTGGGATTCCTCCAGAGTTTCTCTTCACAGAATCAATCTGATATGGACCAGAACCTATGGGTAAGGAATTAAATTGGCTAAATGGAAATTCGTCATCAGAAACATTGTTCCAGATGCCTTTAGGTAATATCCCGAGAGAAAGATTATTTATAAAAGGAGTATAGGGCTTCTTAAGAGTGAATGTCACAGTTCTGTCATCGGTTTTCTCTACACTTATACCATTCCAGTAACCGAACTGGGGACTCTTCACAGCAGGATTAGTAATTTTCTGGATAGTAAATATGATGTCGTCAGCAGTAACAGGTGTGCCGTCATGGAAGACTGCTCCGTCCTTTATATGTGCAGTATAAATAAGTCCATCATCAGATACAGTGACTGAGTCGGCTAGATCCTTCTCCACTTTTCCTTCTGAAGTAAGGCGCACAAGACCGGAGTAAACAAGAGCGGTTAAGTTTTTATCTGCTTCAGAGAGTGCTAAGACTGGATTTATATATCGAGGATTACCTACTACTCCTTCTATAAGTGTGCCACCGCGGATCGGTACGTTTATTAAGTACGAGTTATTAACCTTCAGCAATAAAACTATAGAAGAAAGGATGAAAATGCCGACGAATATATAAAAGATAGTTCGCTCGGCTAAAGTGAACTCCCGGATTGCCCGGTTCATCAGACGTTCGTGGCGAACATGGAAGCGCCTCGTTAAAGAGTTGCGCAAATTTGAGTAGATCACGACTATAAGGTCTTAGGGTCTTAACGACCTAGAAAGAGATTCAGGAATGCCGCAATAGCAAAAAGGGTTGCCACTGCTATAGTAGCTCTAAATAGAGTTTTCTCAGCTCCTCGGCGGACAAAGCGGCCCATGGACATGCCATCAGCGCCGAAAGCGCTACCCAAGCCCGCTTCCGAGCGTTGGAGAAGCACCCCGCCTATGAGAAGAAGGCTGAGTATTACCTGAATGTAGGGAAGAATATGCTGCATAGCCTACGAGGATGAAGAATACCATCCAACATGAAATTCAGCAACCGAACCGATTGACACTCTGGGCTCCACTACCTATAATCCGAGCACATGAAAAAGCAGAATAAAAAGCCTAAAAAGGCCAGAAAAACGAAAAAAGTAGATAAAAAAGAGGTTAAAAAGGAGGGAATTGTGCCTGTGGGAGACAGAGTCCTAATAAGACCGTTTACAGAAGAAGAGGTCCAAAGAGCAGAGGGAGTCAGTCACTACGGCATCATCCTCCCGGACAAGGTCAAGGAAGAGAAATCAGCACAGGGCAAGGTGCTTGCAGTAGGCGAAGGCAAGTTTGAAAACGGTCATTTAGTACCCATGAGGGTTAAGGTCGGAGACACGGTCATATTCTCCAAGTATGAGTATGACGAAGTGGAACATAAGGGAGAAGAGTTGTATTTACTCAAGGAGGATCAGATATTAGCTGTCATTAATAAATAGATAATAAATAATTCGGATATGGCAAAGCAAATACTATATAAAGGAGAGGCACGCGAGGCACTAAAGCGCGGGGTGGACAAGGTTGCTGATGCGGTGAAGATCACTATAGGTCCTCGTGGCAGAAATGTCGTACTCGATAAGGGTTATGGTGCTCCTACAGTCACAAATGATGGAGTAACCATTGCCAAGGAGATTACACTCAAGGATAAGTTCGAGAACATGGGTGCCGAGATAGTGAAGGAGGTGGCATCGAAGACGAACGACGTGGCAGGAGATGGTACCACTACCTCAGTGGTTCTCACTCAAGCCCTGACAAATATTGGATTCGAGAAAATGCTCATGGGTGCGAATCCGATGGGAATCCGTCGCGGTATTGAGGAAGCAACTCATGACGCAGTAGATGCATTACGCAAAATTTCTAAAGCCATAAAGACCGACGAAGAGGTGAAGCAAGTTGCTACCATCTCAGCAGAGTCAGAAGTGATAGGAGCTATTATCGCAGAAACTATAAAGAAAGTTGGTAAAGATGGAGTGGTGACAGTAGAGGAGTCGCAGTCCTTCGGCGTAGAGTCTGAGGTGGTAGAAGGACTTGAGTTCGATAAGGGTTACATCTCTCACTACATGATCACTAATGCAGAGCGCATGGATGCGGAGTATAAGGATCCGGCGATACTAGTAACTGATAAAAAGATTTCTACTATTAAAGAAATTCTCCCTCTACTTGAGAAGCTTGCAGCATCTGGAAAGAAGGAACTCTTAGTCATCGCAGATGATGTAGACGGTGAGGCACTTACGACGTTTGTACTCAATAAACTCCGAGGAGGGTTTAATATCTTGGCGGTCAAGGCTCCTGGCTATGGAGATAGAAAGAAGGAGTTACTCGGAGACATTGCGGTTACTGTCGGAGCTAAAGTTGTGTCAGAAGATACTGGCATGACATTTGAAACTTCTGATTTAAATGTACTGGGTAAAGCTTCCCGTGTCATATCTACTAAAGACAGCACTGTTATTGTGGGTGGTAAGGGTAAGAAGAGTGAGATCGAGGAAAGAGTGGCTCAACTTAAGAAGCAAAGAGAAGAGACGAAGTCGAAGTTTGACCAGGAAAGGCTCGATGAACGCATTGGTAAACTCTCAGGCGGTGTGGCTGTGATCCGTGTGGGTGCTGCTACTGAGACCGAGATGAAATATTTGAAGCTTAAGATTGAAGATGCAGTGAATGCTACAAAGGCAGCCATATCAGAAGGAATTGTAGCTGGAGGTGGCTCAGCACTTACTAAAGTCTCTCGTACTCTAGAGGAGAAGTTCAAGAAGTCTCCCGAAGCTAAGTCAGCTCATGAGAACACTCAAGCGAGTGAGTTTGCTGCTGGATACCTTGCAGTAGTTGAGTCGCTTAAGGAGCCTCTAAGACAGATTGCCAGGAATGCTGGGAAGGAAGACGGAGTAGTGCTTAATGAAGTACAAAAGATGGGAGTAAATGCTGGTTATGATGCACTCCGTGACATATATATAGAAGATATGTTCGTATCGGGCATCATAGATCCAGTGAAGGTCACTCGTTCTGCAGTTGAGAATGCTGGAAGTGCGGTGGCCATCTTACTTACTACGGAAGTGGCTGTAGCAGAAGAACCTAAGGAAGAGAAAGAAGCTCCTGAGACTCCGATGTATTAGTCGGTACTAGACGTGACTCATTTCTAGCTGTATTGTATGTAAGTAGTTAATCTATGTAATCTAAAAATATGAAAAAAGGAACATTAATTATTCTCGCATTGGTAGTGGTGCTTGCGATATGGGCGTTCTCTTCATATAACTCGCTTGTGTCTTTGAATGAGCGTGCTGATGCACAGTGGGCTCAAGTGGAAGCTCAATACCAGAGGCGCTTAGATCTTATTCCTAACTTAGTGAATTCAGTTAAAGGTGCACTCACTCAAGAACAGACCGTCTTCGGCGATATTGCTAAGGCTCGTAGTCAGTATACTGCCGCCACTACTCCTGATCAGAAAGCAGCTGCAGCAAGTCAAGTTGAGTCATCTCTAGGGAGACTCATAGCCATAGTTGAGAATTATCCTCAACTAACATCGACACAGGCTGTCCGAGATCTTATGACTCAACTAGAAGGGACTGAAAACCGTGTCTCGGTGGAGCGCAATAGATTTAATGACATTGTACGCGACTACAATACTACTGTTAAAAGATTCCCGGGCAACATTTCTGCCGGACTCTTCGGCTTCCATGACCGATCATACTTCCAAGCAGCTACCGGTGCAGAGAATGCTCCGACAGTTAACCTAACTTCCTAACATGCGTAACGGAGTCTTGGTACTCCTCTGTTTAATATTCCCCATTTGGCTTTTTGCCTATGTCTCACCGGGGAGTCCACAGGGCTTTGTTAATGATTTCGCATTGATGCTTGGCCCTGATACTCGCTTCCAGCTCGAGGACACCCTTCGGAGTTTCGAGAAACAGTCGGGAAACGAGATCTCCATTGTGACAGTACCGAACATTGGTACAGATGAGACTATAGAGACTTACGCTGTTAAGCTCTTCCAGGAGTGGGGTATAGGTAAAGATCAAGCAGATAATGGGCTGCTACTCCTTATTTCTAAGGATGATAGGCAGATGCGTATAGAGGTAGGGTATGGCTTAGAAGGAGCTGTACCAGATATAGAAGCTGGACACATAGTAAATGACATTTTAACCCCAGCCTTCCAGTCGGGACAATACAATACGGGAGTAACTCAGGCTGTGGATCGGTTAATCGCAGATATTCAGGCGGGAGCACCACCTGTGGAGAGTACACCGAGTATAAACTTCTCGAATCTTTCAAGACTATTTTATCCATTTGTATTTTTCATAGTAATACTTGGAAGTATCTTGGGTAGATCCAAGTCTTGGTGGGCAGGAGGAGTAATAGGAGGTGTGGCAGGGGCTCTAGTCGGATTATTCTTAGGTTTTCTCTTTACCGGAATAATTGCAATGATTGTACTTGTCCCAATCGGACTGCTATTTGATTATATTGTTTCTAAAAATTATAAAGATCATAAGGATGGTGGGCCAAGACCTCCTTGGTTTCTGGGTGGAGGGGGTTTCGGAGGAGGTGGCGGATTCGGAGGATTCGGTGGAGGAAGCTCTGGAGGAGGTGGAGCTAGTGGAAGATGGTAATAAAATGTATTTGTTAAATTTATGGAAATAAAAGATAAAGAACTTCATAGAATTGCACTTACCTGCATCATTTATAAAAATGGAAAGTATTTAATTACCAGAAGAAGCTTAAGCAAGAAAGCTCATCCGGGTCGCTGGACAGTTCCTGGTGGTGGACTAAACGTTGATGATTACATAAATCGGCCGGCATTTCATAACCAGTGGTACAACTCAGTCACTGATGGACTTAGGAGAGAAGTAAAGGAAGAAGTAGGGTTGAAAATCGGAAAGCCCGAGTTTCTGGTTGATTTGACATTTATTCGTCCCGATGGTGTTCCAGTTCTGGTTCTCAGCTACTTCGCCAAATATATTTCCGGCACTGTTAAGTTAGATGATGACACCATTGATGCTAAATGGATTACAACTAAAGAACTTAAGAAATACGATCTCATTGAAGGTATTGATAAAGAAATAAAAGATGTTGAAAATATTTTAAGAAAGAGAAAGTAGCGGAGGGTAAGGGATTCGAACCCTTGAAGGCTTTCACCTTACACGCTTTCCAAGCGTGCGCACTAGACCACTATGCGAACCCTCCGAAAGGTCCACACTACCAAACATCATGATAAAAATCGAGCGTAAGAAATTAAGGAAGTTGTCGAAGACCACTAATCCATTTCTGTCTTTAGCTCGATCAATCATTTATCAACAAATTTCCACCAAGGCAGGAGATTCGATTTATAAAAAATTTTCAGATCTTTTCAAAGGTAAGACTCCTACACCGGAAATCCTAATTAAAATTTCAGAAAGTAAATTACGAGCTGCTGGTCTATCGAGTCAGAAGTCTAAATATTTACATGACTTGTCTAGGAAATTTTTAAACAAAACTATAGATCCGAGTGGCTTTGATAGGATGAGTGACGAGGAAATTAGAGAGCATTTAATACAGGTAAAGGGGATTGGAATGTGGACTGCAGATATGTTTCTTATCTTCGCCCTAAACAGGAAAAATGTACTTCCCACAGGAGACCTGGGGATAAGAAAAGGATTTATGAGAGCCTTTAATTTAAGGAAATTACCCGATCACTCGAAAATGGTGAAGCTTGCTCGAGCCTTCAATGGCAAGCACACGGAACTTTCTCTCCATCTCTGGTTTTTACTCGATGGTAAATAATAAGTAAATAATGGCTAACTTACGTCATAGTCTTACTTAACCTCTATTAAGGTTTATATATCTTTAACAATTTTAATAAGAGATGAATTTATTGTTTGAGATCAGCTTCCTGAAGTAACACTTAATTGGTTAACTAAATTTTTTAGCTAATTTGTACAATAAATTATAAATTTCACCAAAATTTTTAAGCAGATAAAGATTCTAGAAAATCCTTATTTTTTCATAGTTCGAGTATGAATTCCGTTGCTATAATTAAGGATAAATTAGCAATTTGAAGTACAGAAATTTCATTGGTTTTAAGTCTAGAATTTTCTGGAGCGCGTTCCTTGCGCTAGCGATCTTACTTTCTCCGTATTCGGCTGTCTTCGCGGCTTCAACTCCATCTGTTTTAAGTTACCAAGGTCGTCTCACTGATGCTTCTGGAAATTTACTTGGTGGCTCAGGTAATACGTATTATTTTAAATTTTCACTTTGGGATGCTGCCTCGAACGGTAATCAACTTTGGCCAGCTCTTCCGCCTAACTCCTTCGCTACTACTGTTAGGCAAGGAGTTTTTAATGTAAATATTGGTGATACTTCCGCCGGGTTTCCAGATGCACTGGACTTTAACTTCGGAACGCCTGATACATATCTTCAGGTGGAAGTTTCTAGTGATGATGTTAGTTTCGAAACTCTAACTCCGCGCCAGAGAATTTCTTCTGCAGCTTATGCACAGATGGCGGGTGCAGTTGTAAGTGCGTCATCAACTATCACCACTCTTACCAACACAAGTCTTACCAATACTTACTCGACTTCAACTAACGCCACCACTACCAACTTATTTGCCACTCTTGCTTCAACTACCAACCTCTTCGGAACTGTCATTAACGGATTCGGGCTCACCACATGTAACGGTGGGACTTCTGCTCTTATTTGGGCTAATGGAAGCTTCGGCTGTCATGTCATCACCGGTGGAGGAGGAAGCGGAGGCGGCACATGGTCAACCACCACATCTCAAGTTCTGGGGCAATTAATAAATTATCCGAATAACGTAACAGACATTGCAGTTATCGGATCCAATGCAACGAACACAGCACCTTTCTACTTCGATCCGAATCTTCTTGATAGCTTTATTACTAACACTCGCATTGGTAAAAGTACTACAACCTCGGCTACATCGACCAACCTCTTCTCTACCACTGCCACATTTACTAACCTCTTCGCTAACACTGCTAACTTAACCGAGAGTGGAAATCTATTCTTTACTCAAAGTAGGTTTGATGCTGCTCTAGAAGCTACTACCACACTTAGTAACTTAGCAGTGCTTAAGGGAGTAACTGATCTTATCGTAACTCGCTCGACAACTACCAACGCCACCACCACCAACCTCTTCACAACTACTGCCTCTACCACTAACCTCTACGGCACCTCTATAAACGGCTTTGGTCTTACCTCATGTACTGGTGGTGCTCAAGCTCTGAGATGGTCCAATGGCTCCTTCACA
>JAIFWJ010000009.1 GCA_019661865.1 Candidatus Parcubacteria bacterium | reverse complement strand
CATCCATCACGCGGCGTCGCTCCGTCAGACTTTCGTCCATTGCGGAAGATTCTCGACTGCAGCCACCCGTAGGTGTATGGGCCGTGTCTCAGTCCCATCGGTGGGGGTCAGCCTCTCAGCTCCCCTAGCCGTCATAGCCTTGGTAAGCCATTACCTTACCAACAAGCTGATAGCCCGCAGGCCCTTTCTCAAGCGTCTTTCGACTTTACTCCGGAGAGACTATCGAGTATTAGCGAATCTTTCGACTCGTTATTCCCGACTTGAGGGGAGGTTCCTACGTGTTACTACCTCGTCTGCCACTAACACAACGCGCTTTCACTTTGATGTAATCGCAATGTCCACAATGTTGTGTCCGTTTGACTTGCATGCCTTATCCACGCCGCCAGCGTTCATCCTGAGCTAGGATCAAACTCTAATATAAGAACGGAACAAAAGAGAGAACAATATCTTTCTTTTGCAGTCTTACTTTTATCCCGCCTCACCGGCGGGAGATCCTATAAATAAACAGTTTCTTGCTCCCCGCCCTGAATAAGGCGGGGGTTCTCAAGTATTCAATTGTGAATGTGCTCGCCCTAACGGACGAGTATTCGTAGTTAGAGCGTTGGTCTAGTATACTCACGTTTCAGCCTAGGTCAAGCATATTACCCTCTACTCTCCGTGGTGCTGTAAGGTTCGATATACGTATATATATGCCAGGGTTGTGACCGGTATGGTAATAATGAGGCCGATATAGTAGAGCTTAGCTGCAATGGCATTCAGGAGAACTATAACTACTAGGAGTATTAGGAGCTTTAGGAGTGAGCGTTTGGTGATTCGAGCACTCTCCTTAAAGGCATCCATCATAGAGATACCCTCTTTATCTACTACAAGCACTGTGGCAAATTGGTACTTAAGGGCAAAGTAAAATCCGGGAATAATGAAGAGTATGAGTCCTACAAAGCACAAGAAAGAATACGCAATCCCTGTGAGAATAAATCTAAAGAATAAGTCTCCGTGCCGAAACAGTTCCTCCACGGCAGGTTTCTCGCCTTTCTCTATCTTCAAGGCTAATTTTATCCAACCGATTCTTATGATCACATACAGAATGAAGAATGCTATGGAGAAAAGTATAAATGAAGGACTGAGAGATGTTCCTGCATCCTTCCTCATGGCAGCTTCAACAGTGACTGCTAAAAAGACAAGAGTGGCTACAATTAGAACTCTTAAATTACTCTCGAAGTGATCCCATGCTCGGACGAAGGCGAACCTAATTGAAAATTTCTTCATATATCTATCCTACCGTCTGGTCGATTTACTGCAACGAAGGCCTGTGTACAAAAAAGCGCGAGTTTCCTCACGCTAGCATCTTCTCGAGCATAAACTCTTCTTTGAGAGCATGGAGCTCTTCTGTTGTCATCCAGAACTTTTCAGGAAGAGTGAATCCTACCCTAAACTCCGTGGGACTGAGTTTTATCCAGTACACACTAATATCATCATCTGAGTGTGGGTGGAAACTCATTCTGACAAGTAGTCTGTGGAGGATTGCACGATCCTGGATTGTACCTGGCCATCGAACGGTTTGTGCAAGGCTCGTGGTTGTCATAACTCATCCTCGAGTTAGGTCTATCCTTAGAGTACGCTTGCGCAAACTTATGTCAAACAAAAACGAGCCGTTAGGCTCGAGTGAATTAATCGATATTAATGACTATGATTGTCCAGGTAGAGGCAAAACCCCACCCATCGACTCGAAGACATGAGCGCAGTTCCTACACGAAAGCAAATGTTCAAACGCCTTGAGAGTCATTTCGCCAGGTTGATCAAGGATGAGCGTCAGACCGTACCTAGTGTAACAGTTAGGAGCGTGAGCAATTTGATCCTGGATCTTTCTTTTCTTCTCCATAATGCCTGGTGGTAAGGCCTCAACCCGCGATACCATACGAAAAACGGTACCACTATCCTTTTCATCAAGACGACTAGTAGCTGCTGACAGTGCTGTATAGTCATCTACTGCAACGAACTCTAAACAGGGCCCCTGTACTCCGCCTCTGGGATTGAAGCTCGGGGCGAAAAGATAGATCGGCATCTTGCCTCCTTTGTTATGAACGGGAATCCGAAAGAGATACTACCCTATCTATCTTTCCTCTGCCACTTGTAGAAAGTCACAAGAAGAGGAGAAGCCACGAAGATGGAGGAGTATGTACCGACAATCACTCCGATGATGAGGAGGAGTGCGAACTCACGAGTAGCTCCCGAACCGAAGAGGTAAAGAGCAAGGAGAGTTATAAATATTGTAAGTGAGGTGTTTATGGAACGGCCGAAAGTTTGCTTAACCGACTTCCCTACAGTTTCTTCGAACTCCTCTCTCTTATTACCATCACGATTGACTCTCAAGTTCTCACGCACACGGTCGAAGACGACGATAGTATCGTGCACTGAGTAACCGAGGATGGCGAGGAGTCCGGTAACGAAGAGGAGATCGATCTCGTATCCCAAGTCGTGTCCAAGCCAAACGAATACTCCAAGCGGGATCAAAACATCATGGAACAAAGCGATGACTGTGGCTAAGCCATACTTCCAACTTGAAACAGGCTTTGAAACTCCTCTGAACGCGAATGTGATGAAGAGCACTATCATCACGATGACCACAATGATGGCCTTCACAGCCTTACTCTTGAGTTCGGCTCCGGCAATAGGACCAATAGTATTCTGACGCTGCACTGTCGCACCTTTTCCACTTGCATTCACCACTCCTAGAAGTTTGTCACTCTCTGCCTGTGGAAGGTCCTTGGTTCTTATAATGAAGTCATTGGTGCCTGATGGTCTTATAGAGAATCCACCAATGTTTAACTTATTTATTTGATTATTGAGTTCATCAAGTGTCGGAGGAGTAATATATTTCACTTCAGTGATAGTGCCACCCTTGAAATCTATGGAGAGATTGAATCCATACTTTACAATTCCAAATATCGAGAGTGCCAAGAAAACTCCCGAGAGTGTAAACCATATTTTTCTGTACTTTACAACCCACATATTATTTGTTATTTGACGTGTAAGCCATTACTAAATAAGAATCTTTTAAATTTGCTTTCACGCTCTCTATCACTTTGGGAAGAAATGGCAAAGAGGAATGTACGAGAGACTGTGATAGCGGTGAACATGGATACCAGAACTCCGAGCCCCAGTGTCAGTGCGAAACCCTTCACTGCTGCAGTACCAAGCCAGAAGAGTACAACGGCTGTAATAATTGAAGAGATATTTGAGTCGCGTATAGAAAGCCAGGCTCTCTTAAACCCTTCATGCAAGGCATCATGGATCGACTTCCCTTTCTTTAATTCTTCTTTAGTACGCTCGAAGATAAGTACGTTGGCATCCACTGCCATACCTATAGATAGTATGAAGCCCGCCAATCCAGCAGCTGTAAGAGTCACATGAACTAACTTAAATGCAACCAAGCTGAGAACTATATAAGCTACAAGTGCTAGAGAGGCTATAAACCCTGGGAGTCTGTACCAGAGTATAAGGAAGAGAACGAGAGCAAGAAACCCAATCATGCCCGCTCTTACTCCCGCATTCAGAGCTGACTCACCTAGTGATGCACCTATAGTCTGTGAGGTGGAAAGATTTATAGGTACAGGAAGAGCTCCATAGTTTAAGTTCCTGACCAGTGCTCTGGCAGTATCTGGTGTGAAGTTACCTGTGATCTGAGCCTTGCCATTACTGATCTCATCTTGAATCACCGGTGCCGAGAGTACCGCACCATCTAGGACGATGGCTAAGACTTGCCCCTTATGTTCCTTAGTGATCTTAGCGAATAAGTCTCCACCTTCTTTAGTAAACTCGATTCCAATCAGTGGAACCTGTGTAGTGCCGTCGAAGAGAAGTTGTGCCTTGGAGAGATATCGACCAGTAAGACCTGTGGGAGTAAATAACTGATCTAAAGTTGCATTCGGAGTTGTGCTAGCGATTTCTGCAGCACCAGGTTTAGCTAGCATAAACTCAAGAGTAGGAGTCTCGCCGATAAGTTTTATGGCCTCATTTATATCTGTTACTCCAGGAAGTTCTACAATTAGTCTATCCAAGTGACTCCCGGAGACGAAGCCAGCGTGCTCGGTTTGAACGAGAGGTTCTGAAACACCGAAGATATTAACTCGCCTCTCTATAACTTCCTTAAGACTATCCATAGCATCTGTTCTATCTGTAACCTTGGATGTGTCTGCGTTGTATACCAGCTCAGTGCCACCCACTAAGTCGAGACCAAAGCGGAATGGGTATCTTGCTCCCGGCCTCTGTTCTCTAACGAGGAAGTAGCCTAAAAGAGCAAATATTATAAGGAGAATGACGGACCAGACGATGTATTTCTTCATATCAGGATTAGTTCCGCCATTATACAGAAATAAGAGTCATGGGCAAGGTTATACCCCAGCTCTTGAGAGGAGGGTCTTTATAGTACGTAGAGCAATTTTCAGGTCGAGGAGAAGTGAGCGGTTCTTAATATAATAGAGATCGTATGAGAGCTTGTTCTTGGTCATAGATACATCTGCTTCATGATGTGGATGTTCACCGTATATCTGAGCCCAACCTGAGAGTCCCGGTTTTATAATATGACGCACATTGTAGTACGGGATCTGGGCAGTGTAGTGCTTCACTGGATCTGGGAACTCTGGTCTGGGACCTATGAGTGAAATGTCACCTCTCAGCACATTCCAGAGTTGAGGCAACTCATCGATGCGGGAATTCCTTAAAAATTTCCCTACTCTTGTTACTTTATTTTCTGGAGTTTTATCGTTGGTCCATTTACCTTGATCATCCGCAATGGTCATAGTTCTAAACTTTATAATTTCCACAATTTTATTATTCTGCCCCACTCTCTTCTGATGACTAAAGAGTGGCCCCTTATCATCTAGTTTTATGGCAACGTATACAAACGGGTAAAGCACCAATGAACCAATAGCCAGTAAGAAAGATAATAAAATATCCATAATTCTTTTTAAAGCATCATACGCAGCACGGGGGGAAGTAGAAATGTTTTCTAGAAACCAGTTATAGCGAAGAAGCGATAAAGGAACCCTGTTAAATATATCTTCATAAATTTTATGCATATCTATGAAGCGTACTTTACTAAATATCAGGTTATACAAATGTGGTAATACAGGCTCAACCTTCTCATGGGTAAGATCAATAGCAATGAGAGAAATATTGTCAGCATAAATACGCGAGACTATTTCATCCCATATACCTGCATTGGTGCGGTTGAGATCTATAGAATCCACGAAGCGTAAGTTATAAAGAGGATTGCCATTTACTTCGTCGACAAGTTCTTTCATCTCTTCTCCAGAACCAATAATAATAGCCTTCTCTGCCTCTTTAGTACCCAGAAGGAAGTACCCATATGTGCGCCAGAGAAGGATGATAATAAAAGAGACGATTAGATATATAAATAGAATAGTCTTAGGAGCAATGCCGAAGAGCGGAATGAAATAGAAGAAGAGCACGGCAATAATTGAATTAGCAACTAGAGTGTTGAAGAGAACTCCGGGAAGGGTAGAAGTAAGGAGAAGGGTGTGCCTCTCATACAGTCCGGCTATATAAAAGACCACAACCCAGACTACAAAGAGTAGGCCGAAAGGCACCAAATGAGCAGAAAATAGGGCTCCACTTGGGAAGGAGAAACTGCGAAGAAAGAGGGTTATCCAAAGGGAGAGCAGGAAGAAGAAGATATCGCCCACTAGAAGGATGAGGGGGCTCTTTCTATCCAACAAATTCATTGTATGTGCATTCTACAATAAAACGTCTATAATGGCTATACATGGCCCTAGATTCAAAAATAGGTTTGAAAAAGGTCTATTTTGGCATCACTAAGCCCAATATGGGTGGTGCCCAGAGATATGTTTTAGACATGGCGAGGAATGCTCATAGTAGAGGCCTAGAAGTTAAAGTCATTTCTGGTGTTCCCTTCGAAGGTGAGGCGCCTCTACTTATAAAACTGGAATCGGAGGGTATACCAGTAGTACGTCTCCCAGGTTTAGGGCGTAACCTCTCCCCGCTTCAGGACGTCAGATCATTTCTCAGTCTCTGGAGGATACTTGAGACAGAAGAACCAGATGTATTTCATATAAATAGTTCCAAGATGGGTGGCCTTGGTGCTCTAGCAGCTCGTCTGGCTAGAATAAAGAAAATAATTTTCACCGCACATGGATTCGCTTTTAATGAGGACCGCCCGGAATATCAGAAACTGATAATAAAATTTTTTGTTTGGATTACTATACTTTTATCGCATAAAACTATTTGTGTATCCGATAAACTCAAGAGAGACATCGAACATATGCCCGGAGTCAAGAAGAAACTTGTAGTGATTAAAAATGGTATTGAAGAATTTCAAGTTCTTCCTCGTCATGAAGCTCGAGAAAGATTGGTGCCGGGCATGAAAAATTCAACTAAGCTCATTGGCACCCTTTCTGAACTTCATCATGTTAAGGGACTAGATATTGCCATTAGAGGATTTTCAGAGATAAAAGATGAGGATGCGCTCTTAGTGATATTAGGTGAGGGTGAGGAGCATTTATCTCTGGAGAACCTGATAGAGTCCCTAGAGCTTCAAAATAAAGTTTTCTTGAAAGGCTACACTCCAGAAGCCCGCCAGTATCTTCCGGGCTTAGACATCTTCACACTGACCTCTCGTTCTGAAGGACTTCCCTACTCACTTCTTGAAGCTGGGAACATGGGATTACCAGTTGTGGCCACTCGTGTGGGCGGTATACCAGAGGTGATTGAGTCTGGAGTAAACGGCATTTTAATACCGCCTGAGGATAGCCCGGCTCTTTATGTAGCTCTTAAGTCTCTCCTAAAAGATAAAGAAAAACGAGAGACTCTGGGGAAAAATCTTGAAAATTCTATTAAAAAATTCTCTACAGAAAACATGGTTACTCAAACACTCAAGCTTTACTAAACTCTTAGGACGCGATTTCTGACTGCCTTCTCATAGAGGAAAGGATACCCAATACAAGCCATTCAATCACTAAATGCGATCCACCATAACTCATAAATGGAAACACTATCCCAGTGACTGGTAAGAGTCCCATGTTCATCCCGGCATGTATGACAATATGAATAATAAAGAGTATAGCTACTCCAAGTGCAAAGAGGATTTCGAAGTTAGTAGGACCACGAGTGGCATTATTTATAATTCTCCAGACCAAAGCTAAGCACAAGACAAGTAAGAAAAGTGTGCCTATAAATCCCCATTCTTCAGCGAAGGCTGCAAAGATGAAGTCGGTTTGAAATTCGGGTAAGAACTTGAGCTTAGACTGACTTCCCTGTCCGATCCCTTTACCCAAGACCTGGCCTGACCCCACAGCTATAGTGGACTGGTAAGCGTTATACCCTGCACCATGGATATCTGCTAGGGGGTGGATAAAGGTAATTATGCGAGACTTCTGATATGGATGAAGGACGAATAGCCAAAGGGAGAGCGCAGTAACCACGCTGACTAAAATTACTAAACCCAAATGTTTCTTAGATATCCCCGAGACCATAACCATACCGAACCATACTGCGAAGACAATGACTGCACCTCCGAAGTCTGGCTGTAAGAACACTAGCCCAGCTACAACAAGTGCATATATACCAGATACTAAAATGTGCTTAAAGTTGGCTATCTCTATGTGTCTACGGGAAAAGTACTTTGACAAGAGAAGGATGGTCACAATCTTGGCCAAGTCAGAAGGTTGGAAAGCGAAGAGTCCGAAGGAAAACCACGATTGAGCTCCCTTAGCCACATGACCTAAAGTAAAGAGCAGAAGTAGTAGAAACAAAGTAACTCCAAAGAGAGAGACCAGTACACGAGTACGTCTTAAGAATCTCCAATCTACAACATTAGCAATAAAAAATATAGAGACAGAGATAAGGATCCAAATACTTTGTCTGACGAAGTAGTGATGATCTCCAGTAAAGGAGTCCATTGTGATAAGCCCTGCGATAGATATAAGAAATGCCGGGATGAAAAGTGCCCAGTCAGGAGATTCTCTCCCGGTGAATATTTTAAGGAAACTCTGCATATTACTTTATAAAGCTTATGTCAGGAAGAACCCTCGGAAGAATCTCAACTTGAGTAGTAGAGCCGAGTTCGCTTGGCCACGTGAAGACGACAGGCACTTCTGAATTCGGAGATATACTATCGACAAAAGTCTTAGAAGCAGTAGAAATATTTCCATCCGTATCTGAGATCAAAGCCACTAGCTCAATATTGGAGAAGGTCTTAGAAGATGGATTATAAAGCGATGCAGAAAGCTTGGTTGTACTAGAAGCATTTAAATTCTTATCTTGAACTGTAAGCGGCATCTGAGTATTGTCGGTCTTCTGCCAGTTAAACTCATTCTCCATCCACTCGAAGGTAGCGCGCGATGGAGTACTGGAGGAGAAACTTAGTGGGCCGAAATAAATGGCGAACTGCGAGTTCGCAGGAACAAATGTAGAATCCTCTATAATCTTAAGTGGAGTTGGATTATCTTTCTCATATATGCGGAGTGTATATCCAGCGCGGAAAATTTCTGAATTAGTATTCGGATTTTCTACTTCAAGTGCCACAGCATAAGTAGTATTAGAAAGTTTAAAAACCCGCGGATCGCCCTTCATAAGTATGGGCAGAGCTTCTGACTTACATACCTTCTGACACGACCCGCCACAATCTATCCCAGTCTCTAAGCCATTTTGTTTATTATCTAAGCACGTAGGTGTCCTATGTAGAAAGAAATACACAGGGAATCCTAAAAAGGCAGTGAGAAAAAAGGTGACTACCAACGATATGTAGAACTTTCGTCTGGAGGCCCAAGAATTCATGTGTGTAGTCTACCAGACTTGAGGTAAACAAAAAGCCCGCCTTCTGATACAGAAGGCGGGCAGGCTCTCCTCTGGAGGGCTAACCCAAACGGACAGAGATATATGCCAAGAGAGCAATGCCCAGAAAATATAACCCGCCTCGTTTACATGTTTCCTTGATTATGTTCCAGGCAATAGATCCACTTACAGTATTGTCTGAGTCCACATGGGAGATGTTAGACTCTACAATTGCATGGCAATTCCCTGCAAGGAAAACAACCAAGACAACTGCCGTAACGATGAGAACCACCCTGTACAGTACAATCATATCTATCTCCACTAGGACCTCCTCTTCTTATATCATAGACACCCACTCTTTCTCAACCATAAACAAAAACTGCCAAGGAGTCTCCTTGGCAGTTAGAAAGACGTCTTCTTCCCAACAAGCTCCTCAGGAGCTCTGGCAAATTTCATTACCATCTCCACGAACTTTCGACGCTTTCGAAGTGGCAAAGCTTTTATGACAAGATAAAAGATATATACATCATCTCTCTCAATCTTATACTTATTAGCATAACAATCGACTGAGAGTGATGTGAGGAACCATTTTTCTTCCATGTTCAAATCGTTCAAGTCCACTGATCCTGGAGTCTTCTTGTACCTTAGTCCAGGCTCATTCGAGTGGATGATCTGCTCGAGCGCCATCTTTTCATCTTCGGACAGAGAGCCCTTAGCAGTGATTGTCTTCAGAGCTTCGATTGCTCTCTTGAGCAGAGTATTTTCGTTTGAAGTAACCATTTTACCTCCAGTTGTTCTTCTTTAATTATACAACAATACCAACTATATTGTCAACTATGAGATATGCGATTGAATTCTAAGTTCTGGCGACTAGCTACTTTCGCCATAAGACTATCATCGCCTCAACAGAGCTTAACTTCCGTGTTCGGAATGAGAACGGGTGTGACCTCTGCGACGAATCACCAGAACTTAAGATTCAATTATGATTGCTTATTACCCCAAGCAAGTAGGGAGTTGATTTCATTTAGCAGGACAGAAACTCATCAGTGATTTGTAAGTTTCCTAATAGAATTCGAGCAATTAGTACACCTCGGCTCAACACATTACTGTGCTTACACCTGGTGCCTATCAACCTAGTAATCTCCTAGGGCTCTAATAACGATTCCTAATCTTGGGGTTGGCTTCATGCTTAGATGCTTTCAGCATTTATCCATTCCCGACTTAGCTACCCTGCGATCCACCTGGCGGTAGAGCAGGTACACCAGAGGTCGGTTCATCTCGGTCCTCTCGTACTAGAGACAAATCCCCTCAAGAATCGAACGCCTGCAGTAGATAGGAGACCAACCTGTCTCACGCTTGTTTACCCTCGTGGGTTTCCACTTATTTCTAAGTGCAATGGACTATATCATGATCTCTTACGAGATCGTCAGCATGTAGTCTCTACGGGCAGAATCTATTCACTCATAATGAGCAAAGTCGAATCATTCCCTCGGTATCGTCCTTTCGGAGGATTCCACCGAAATCAGCTGACTTGTCGATGCATATCACTATGCATGACCGCCGTGATTGTGGTTGGTTTACCATTTTAATATCTTTTCAAGAACGAAAATTTTAACATTTCGAACCCTTGGAAGCTTCTCCACCTCCAGGATAAGTTGAGCCGACATCGAGGTGCCGAACTGCGCCGTCGCTATGGACGCTTAGGCGCAACCAGCCTGTTATCCCCAGGGTAGCTTTTATCCGATAATCTCCGGCCGCATCTAACGCGTACCGTCGGTTCACTATGTTCTGCTTTCGCATCTGCTCGACAAGTACGTCTCGCAGTTAAGCCGGCTTATGCCATTACACTATCGGCACGGTTTCCATTCGCGCCTAGCCGACCTTAATAAACTCCTCCGTTACTTTTTAGGAGGATAGCGCCCCACTAAAACTGCCCGCCAGATACTGTCTCTCGCCGTTTTTGCCGTCGAGGTTAGAAAGCACAATACTCAAGATGGCTATTTCACTGTTGACTCCAGCTCGCCCGAAAGCGAACCTTCAAAGTCTCACCACTATTCTACGCATGAGTGTCGTACTACCAATATCAAGTTGCAGTAAAGCTCCTGGGGTCTTTTCGTCTATCTGCAGGAAACCGGCATCTTCACCGGTATTGTATTTTCACCGAGCAGGTCCCCGAGACAGTTCTCCAGTCATTACACCATTCGTGCGCGTCTGAACTTACCAGACAAGGAATTTCGCTAC
>JAIFWJ010000002.1 GCA_019661865.1 Candidatus Parcubacteria bacterium | reverse complement strand
CCGACTAACCCCTCTCCGACAATCGTTGAGAGGGAAACCTTGTTCTTTCGGCGTGCGGGTTTCTCACCCGCATTGTGGTTACTTGTGCCAACATTCTTACTTCGCAACGCTCCAGCGTGGGTCACCCCTTCGCCTTCACTGCAGATGCGAATACTCTCCTACCGCTCCGACCATACGAATATGGTTGAAGCCCTCAGTTTCGGTACCATGCTTAGCCCCATGAATCTGCGGTGCGATTTCTCTATGTGAGTGAGCTGTTACGCTTTCTTTAAAGGATGGCTGCTTCTAAGCCAACCTCCTCACTGTCAGAGAAAAATCACCTCCTTAAGTGCACTTAGCATGGATTTAGGGACCTTAAATAGAGATCTAGGCTGTTTCCTTTTTGACCAATGGAGCTTAGCCCCCACAGTCTAACTGCTATGTTTTTAGTCCTCGGTATTCGGAGTTTGATAGGTCTAGCGAGATTTCTCCCTGTCCAGACCTTCCAGTGCTCTACCCCCGAGGGGAACACATAACGCTAGCCCAAAAGCTATTTCGGAGAGAACCAGCTATTACCAGGCTCGATTAGCTTTTCACTTCTTATCACAAGTCATCCGAGAGTATTGCACGGCTCACCGGTTCGGGCCTCCAGAGCGATTTCTCGCTCCTTCACCCTGCTCATGACAAGCTCGCTCTGGCTTCGGGTCTTTAGCATGCTACAAACGCGCTATTCACACTCGCTTTCGCTAGGCCTCCGTGCTCAATGCACTTAGGCACGCAGCATGCTAAAACTCGTTGGCTCATTCTTCAATAGGCACGCCGTAGAGGACTTGCGCCCTCATCGACTCCTTGTAAACATACGGTTTCAGATCTATTTCACCGCCCTTACCGGGCTGCTTTTCACCTTTCCCTCACGGTACTAGTTCACTATCGATCTAGAATAATATTTAGCCTTACCAGTTAGTTCTGGCAGATTCCCCCGAGCTATTCGTGTCTCGAGGTACTCAAGAACAGAAACGAAATAGATATTTGATTTTCAGTTACGGGCCTATTACCCTCTAGGGGGCTTCTTTCCAGAAGCTTAACTTAATCAAACATTTTGTAACTATTTTCATTCACGAATGAATGACGTCTCTGCCTTACAACTCCCAGTATCACTCCCACGACACCACTACAGATGTAGTGAGAGTGAAGCTGAGTTTGGGCTTCTTCCTTTTCGCTCGCCGCTACTTAGGAAATAACAATTGTTTTCTTTTCCTCCAGGTACTGAAATGTTTTACTTCCCTGGGTGAGTTCTTATGCTAAGTGCATAAGTATCCCGCGAACGGGATGGGTTTCCCCATTCGGACATCTCCGGATCGAAGGTTATTAGGCACCTCCCCGGAGCGTATCGCCGCCAAATCGCGTCCTTCATCACTTATTCTAGTCTAGGCATCCACCGTACGCCCTTAGTTTCCTATTAGGAAACTTAAAAACCACTTTTTGAGTCCCGACGATTCAATGTCCAATTGAATGTCGGGATCCCGACCTCTTGCGAGCGTCGGGATTTGATCATTTTATTGATCTGCTCTGTCCTGCTAAATGAAATCAACTTTAATTTACTCATTTAGCAATCCATTCTCCAGGCTACAATCGCCCAGAGAATTTTGTCCATCTACAGATCCGAAAAGACCCCAAAAGGTCTAAATAACCTGCGATGGTATTCAGTTGTTAAGGTACATCGCCGTCCGGCGCGGACCAGAGAAATGAAGACCCCACTCTTTCAAGCGGGGGTCGTTAGACCACAAGTAGCCATTAGCTACTGTTTCCGCTTTAAAAAGTTAAAGTTTCTAAACATTTCTTAGGTATTGGCTATATTACGCCCGGCCCAAACCCTTGTCAACCATAAGCTTTTTGACCTTTTGGGGGTAATTTGGGGACAATTTAAGCTAGCTTTTTATGGCTTAGAATCTCAGAGATTAATTGGCTATAAACATGGATGAGAGCTGTGAGAATTTGTTTGATTTGTGCATCTTTATCTATTTGTAATGCAGTTTGTAATGCGGTCCCTTGTCCCATTGCCACAGATGTTACAATCTGAGTTTGTACCAGCTCTGTCTGAGTTCTGACATATGGTGTAACAGGAACACCGAAGTGCTCTACAGCATAGACTGCTTGCTTCCCATTGAAGACACCAATGCTTGCCCCGATACCCGTCTCAGTATATTTCGGATCAAGAAGAGTTTTGCGATGTTCTGGAGAGTTCATCCATTGCTCTACGATTGTCTCTTCATCTATTATGGAGTTAACAGCTAAGTTTTCTGCTGCGCTTGTATACTTGTATCCAACTTGATCGAAGAATACCCAAGGAAGCTCACCTTCCGGAGTATTGTGGGAAAAATAATTTCTAGTAGACATGTCACTGGCTTTATTCTGTGCAGACTGATCTAAGAGTGGATTCTCTACGAGAGGCGCCACTCCCACATTGGCTCTTTCTTCATTAATTAGATCGAGCACTACTTGTGTAGAAAAGCCGAACGCATGCAATGGAAGCGCGCCGACAATTAAGAATAGAGAGCCTAAAAGAACATTTTTAAATTTAAGCATCTGGCGATTGTATATTACTCATTTTATTTTTCAAGCATACGAGAAATTTCAAATAAAAAGCACCACTGATGTGGCGCTAAACCGGTAGAGATACGTTATACCTGCGAGCAGCATCTTCAATTATCTGCTCAAATTGCTTCCTCGTTACATCGGCCCCCCAGAGTCCAGAAGCCCACTTGAAGGGCTTCGCATTCTTCTCGAAGAGTCCATTTATTTCCTCAGCCTTGAAAAGCTTGTGCGGACGACTCTCCTTTTGCCCGAACTCACTCATGTCATGCGCAGGATACGCAACTCCAAACTCTTCGTTTACATAGAAGAGAGATTCGTTAAGCATAGAGTCTTCCGGTTCGAGCGACATCCACACTCGGAAGATGAGCTCAATGTCCAGAGTGATGACGATGATCTTCGTGCCGGTTACAATCGCTGGAAAAAATCCCATGAGACTATGCTTCAGTTGTAAGATACAACAGAGCGAAGGAGTGTATCCAGGAATCTTCTTGTCCAGAATTTCCTTCAGATGCTTGGGAAGCCCTGCCTGAACTCCGCGCTCTCTAAGCATACGTTCACTCTCTATCCCCTCCCTATCCGCCCTATCATCTTCCCTCATCAGTTCTTCATACTTTTCTTTCGTCACATGTCCATGCTGGTAATGTTGACACGTTTCGCACAGTCCCGTGCCGCAGACTAACGAGCTAGCACTCTCACATCCTCTCACTGCTTTCTTGCCACAAGATACACACTTGAGTTTCTCATGCTTGCTACACCAACCATTTGTGGTTGGTTCGCCACACTTTCCTTGCCATGGTCTGTCATATTTGCAAGGAATCGTCTTCGGAAGTCGGGCGTCCGCCATTGAAGTTCTCCTCTGGGTTCAGTCTCGCACCACCCTACTCTATTTTGTATAAAAAGAAAAACACCACCGAAGTGGTGCCGGATCTTACTCGAGCTCGCACAAGATAACGTAATGGCCAGGAAATTCCAGCAGTTGTGCCACATCTTGGTCCCGGTGATCATATACTTTCTTTTGCGTCACTCCCAGAGAGTAAGACTCTCCCCCTCTCATCCAGAGTTGATCTTGATGGGAAAGATGGTTGAGAATCTCTGGGATCTCTCGGAAAGTGCGAGTGTCTTTCTCTGGGGTTACCATGCGCCCGGACGCGTTATCCATTTAGATCTCCGTTTAGCCTTACTCTAACTTAACGTTTAATAGATAAAAGTAAAGCACAAATAAAAATCGGCGTAAGTTCACGCCGATTGTGGTTCTTGATTCTGATGAATCTCTCTCTCGTAAGCATTCAGGATGACCTTCTTGAATTCATCCCTACTCAGGTCACGGAGTTCCCTGCCGAAGTACTCTGGCCAGCGGAACCCGCCTTCCCCGACACTGTACAACCTCTTGTGGGTGAGGAGCAAAAGATCTTCGCCCACCAAGTGTTCCGGTGCGATGCGTCCACTTACATGGAACGCAATGCTCAGATGCTTGCTCACGTAGAAGTCGGCTGAGGTGAGCCGCGAGGCTCTGGGTGGAAGTCCCTCCCAAACCTTTCTGATAAGATCCAGATCAAGGCTGACAAGCATTCTTTCACCTGCCACCGAGACTACGGGGAGAGATAAATACTTCATCTGGTGATCAATCTCGATGTAGTAGCACTTCACTACTCTGAAGTCATTCCGATTGTGTAGCATGAGTGCTTCTGCCAGAGACTTCGGCACCTTGCTTGAGATCCGTTGCGACATACTTCCTCCAGGTTTGCTTACTGGAACTACTAAGTCGCGTTCTGTCTAGCCTTAAAGTACTTGAGTTTCTTCCATAAGTAAAGCACAAAACAGCCACGTCAGACGCGGCTGTTTTGTAGGTTATCTAGCTATTCTACTATTCTCTACTATTGGCTAGAGATCGAAATCTGCTCTTGAAGCAAGATGATTAATTTCGAGAGTAGTTGTGCAATCTGAGCCCTAAGTGAGTCGATCTGAGATTGAGTGTCCTCTGTGCCTATAGCTACTCCTGTGTTAGGAATCCCAGGGAATAATTGAGAGAGTGGAAGGAAGAATGCATTACCTACTCCTAGTTGTCTACCTCCAATTCCGAAGACCAGGGGAGTAGATCCACCTCCTCCGGAGTTATTGTTCGTTTGAGATGTAGTGGTAGTTGCAGTCGATGTACTAGTGGTAGTGCTTACAATGTTTATCGTCCTGAAGACAGGCGTTGAGGTTGCTCCCTGTGAGTCTACTGCGAAGTAACTTCTAGTGTAAGCACCGAGAACATTGAAGTCCACGTGCCCACCAATGATTGCACTCAGATTGGTGTCATGGTCATCAGTGATAGTCACTCCAGGATCTTCGAAGATTCCATGTATGAGCACATCCACCGTGGAGCTACCATTGAGTGTTACTACTGGTGGAGTGTTGGTTGCATTCCCGCCCTGTCCTTTACCACAATTTTCTGGATCGGAGGCTAGAGAGCCATTATATGCACCATTTTCTACGCATACATTGTACTGAGTATTTCTGGCGTAAGTATTGTCTGAGAGAGTGAAGTTACCATTGGAATTCAGTGACGGAACTTTCGAGACTAGGATACCACCTATTCCGGTATCTCTAACTGTGTTTCCAGAAATATTTACATTCTGGTTACTGCCAAGGAGATCAATACCTGTGGTCTTGGTATTGAAGATCTCGTTACCAGTGAAGGTAGCACCATTCAATCCTGCCACGAAGATGCTTCCCTCGTTGTCGTGTATCACGTTGTTCATGAATCTCAGGTTAGTGTGCCCATTCTCTGAGAAGGTGATGAACACATTGTTGTTTATGTGACCTGAAATATCATTGCCTTGAACTGTTAGATTGTTCGAACTAACTACATAGAGAGCAGCTAGTGGGTTCACACGAGATTGTCGATTGTTATCTCGTATAGTGTTGGAGTTAATCTGACAATTATCTTTACAGATAATGTAGATGCCCAAGGCATTATCTGTAATAGTGTTGTTGTTGATTCTGAGGTTAGCATTGTCTGCCAGACTCCAGATACCAGCATCTAAGTCATTCGGTCCGTGACCTTCTCCACCCATAATGGTGAATCCTTCTATAGTCACATTGTCAGAATTAAGTCTTATGGTTGCTCCACTTCCATGACCGTCGATAGTGGTTGAGGTTGCACTGGAACCATGAAGTTGGAGAGGTTTATCGATGAGGATATTTTCTGAGTAGGTACCAGGGCCGACGTCTATGTCATTACCTGCTCCAGCTGCATCTATTGCTGCTTGGATAGTTCTATAGTGAGCTCCTGTTTGTCTAATCGTCACAATTCCTGAAGTGGAAACTTCATCTGAAGTTAGGCTTCCGTCATATGCTCCATTTTCAACTCTTAGATTGTAATCACTATTATTTGAGTACGTATTGCCGCTCAAGGTAATGTTACTATTCACACCCAGGTTGTTTGGATTTGAGACAAGTATCGCACCGACACCGTCCGTGAAGGAGTTATTCATCACACTCACATTACTTACTCCACCGTCCATGATGAGTGCTGAATTTACCCGGCTGAAGGTATTTCCACTTATGGTACCGGTATCTAGACTTGGAATTTTAAGACCCACGTCCTGATTTGAAACCGTATTGTTCCTGAAAGTGAAGTTGGTATGCCTTGTGCCACTTGAATCAGCCTCGAAGAATACTGCCACAGAATTACCATCGAACTGGTTATTCTCCATGGTGAGATGACTGGAGTCCATTATATCCAGAGCTCTGCCCTGACTTGGTCCAGAGTATGTGCCGTTATCAGAGAAGACGTTACCACTTATGGTACAACTGTCAGCACAACGGAGTAGTATCCCAGCAGAATTATTGGTGAAGGTATTGTTCGTAACTGTGAGTCCAGTAATATCTGAGCCATTGTATATACCGTAAGGATGAATACCTGCACCACCAGAGAGGGTGAATCCTTGTACGGTCACATTTGAATCAGCTGTCGTTCTGATAGCAGAATCTTGGGTGCCACCATTTATTACGGTTGTACCCGAGCCTGCGCCGTTAAGAGTAATCGGTTTACTAACAACAACGTTTTCATTGTAAGTTCCGGCTCCGACATCTATGGTATCTCCAGAAGAAGCTGCATCTATAGCTGCCTGAATGGTGCTGTAGTGAGCTCCAGTTTGTCTTACAACTACATTACCTCCTGAATCGTCGAGATTAACTACCGGCGGAGTATCCGTCCCAGTGTCCGTGGTTGTGGCTGTCTGAGCCCTAATGGTAAATGGCATAACCACTAGACCGAGGATAAGTGCCGGAATCATCCATTTTCTTGTAATCATTGTGTTTAAGTTAGCTAGTAATTATCTTAATTTTTTGAGAAACACAGACAAAAATTGCGGGTCTCCCCTTAATTCTATAACGGTTACAGGCTATATTCTTTACATATAACACATATAAAAAGACGCCCTACTTTGGCGTCAATATGGAAGCATGATCTGAGTATCTTATGTTAACTCGCATGGGTTCTGGTGTACCACCAAGAGTCGAACGAAGGAAGTCACACGCACTCTGAAGCGCCCTCTCCCCAACTTCCTTAGTTCCCGAACTCCCAGTTACGAAAAATGGTCCCCATGGAAGCTCTCCAGTCTGCTCAGAGCTCAAGTAGACCATATAGCCAAATTGAGTCTGAGGTTTCCTTGCTGGCACCCCATCCATATCTAAAGTAACCAAGACCGCTCCGTACCTACCTTCCAGTTTAGCCAGTTCTTCCCAGATAGATGTTTCGATTTGTCCTACATAGGGAAAGTCATTCTCCCACTGCTCCAATGCTGAGTCGACAAACGAGCTCATCTTGCCTCCGAGTCAATTTCTGCATCCACTCTGCCAGAACGAGTGGTTATGTCAAATTAGATCCAAGAATTTCCAAAACTAAGATGACTGCTTCCGAAGGCTACAAACAAAGCTAAGATTAACAAGATAACTAAGACAATAATATTTTTTTTCATTTGAATTTATTATAACTTTCTTTTAATCCAAGACCACAGCCTCTTAAACACATCTTTATATGATTTATATACAGCAGCACTATTTATGTCATTAGTGGAAGTGCTAGAAGAAGTGCCTGATATATTAACTGACACTATCACTTTCTTTGGATTTAACTTTGCGACCTTCACAAATTCTGATGTACTAGTACTAATCGGCTCCTTATATACTTCTCTATGAGGTGAGCCGCTTAGCACTGACAGTACTTCACTCGGAGAAGGTTGAGATGTAAGAATCACTGTTGGTTCTTTACCCGTAGAAAGTAGAAGTCCCGGGCTCGAAGTAGAGGCTGGATGGCTAGTCTCGAATACTCCGTCTCCATTCTCATCCAGGTAGATTTGATCAGGCACTATATTTCCAACAGTAAATTGGGTTTGTGTAGCACTTCCGAGTGGAACATCTGTAAATAGTGTAGTCTTTGTAACCTCGTCATTAACCATAGTTTGTATCCTTAGGTCAAAACTTCCTGAATGAGTAGCAACTCCCTTAACTGTGTAGTCACTTCCATTAGGTAGGAAAGCGAATTTATTATCTTCTATAGTCTCATAATCAACACCGGGTATGTTATTTTCAATATCTCCATTCACATCTGGTCCAGTATGGTTTCCAGAATTATCATATACATGGAGTTCGATAGGGCTATGGAAGCTCACAAGTTGGCCATTAAGCTTAGGACAATCACTTTCACTTGTGGATAAGTTTGAGAAAGTAGATACATCTGGGGTTGTTGAGGTTGATACAAGCATGGCCACCAGTTCCTTTACTCCAGAGGTACTGGGCAATACAGCATGTTGGGCATTTTTTACGAAATAGGTTTGTACAGCTGGTATAGCTTCAGCGCTTTTGAGTGGTACAGTTCCGTCTCCATTTATCATCTTTATGTTGTATGTAGTATGGTCACCTTGTTTATCCAGTATATAGAATTGACCAATAGTAGGAGTTCCACAACCGATGATGTTATAGGTTTTTACCCCATAATCTGCTGGATCTAAATCATCAACCTGATGGTGGAAGGCATCTGCCCGGTCGACTAAAGTGCTATTTCTACCGGCATCTTTCAGATAACTCTTTGTTTCTTCATAGTCTAGTCGGTCGTTCTTCCCCACAAGATCAAGTATGTAGTAAGAGTAATCAGGATCTAAAGAATCGAGATATTTTGAACTTGGAAGTAATTCATAAACAGAAGGCATATTTTGAGAGATTTCTTTGATCTTATCCTGGTTTAACCCAAACAATCCCGATAAATAACTAACTCCAAGATTATCTCCATACATCAATATTTTAAACCCTGAAGGTGCACCACTATTAGGAACGCCAATTGATACTATTTTGTTGATATTTTTAGGAGAATAGTTTTTTAAATAATTCTTAACAACTAGACCACCCATACTATGAGAAATCAAATTAACATTCTCAGCTCCAGTATCTGAAATAACATGATCAATTTCATTTTTTAAATCTAATGTAGAATCTGATATATCTTTTCTCCAATCGTATGAGAATAGGTAGACTTCTGACTCATCAATTCCACTAGTCACTAAAGTAGAAAACAGTCCTCCAAAGTAATCAGCTTTATTTATACCCTTTATTACATTTCCTAAAACTATATTGGAGTTAGTAGGCATACCCGTGTTATCAAGTTTTAATACGTCAAGAAAATCATCATTCGGATTAATTAGTATCTTAGTCGGACTTACCCAGATCACATTATTAAGTGAGGGTTCACCTTCAAAAAACTCACTTCCCATTATCCCCGGAATAATTATCACCGGATTTGGTAAATCTGGATCACGTTTTATCCAGTTATCAAAATTTATATCACCATTAATCAGCTGCCCCGTGGATGTAGAGTTTTGGGTACGGGGTCCATCCTTACTGCCCCACCAATTGTGAGAGGCTCTAACCACTCCTCCTTGGTTGTCTATACCAACTACAAGATTAGAAATTTTAGAGTTATGGATATTTACCTCTCCACCTAAAACTTTTAATCCTATATAAACATCGGAAAAACTTAGATTATTTGCATTGAGATTCCCACCCGTTTGATAAATTCCTTCTCCCGAGGGATTATGATTAATATCAACATTCTGTAAAGTCGTGCTGCCTGCATTATAAAGAGTCGGTAGGGCTCCAGTAATCCCGGTTGATTGACCCGCATACTGAAAGACTGCGTTTCTAATATTAACCTCAGATCCAGGATCGAAGAAAATCGTCGGCCAATTCATTGCATTTGGTTTACTAGAATCAGCATCAGCATTAGTATCTCCTCCTATAGAATCATCTTTAAGTGAAGTGAAATACACTTTGTTATTTTCATCCCCATTAACATTTAATTTCCCGTCTATGGAGATTAACGCCTGATCGCCCAGTTTAAATACGGTTCCTGGAGGAACCGTCAAACTACTGTTTACAGGTACACGCACGACCGCATTCTCAACAATATATGGCAAATTATCATAGTCTAAAGTTACATCTCCTTGAGAGGAGCCAGATATCTGAAATCCTCTTTTTACTTTGTCTGTCGAGGTGTTCCCACTATGCCTAAACCCACCTTCTAATTCCAGATACGAAGTATAACTATTATTAGAAAAGTTATTTTCTATGAGTGTCAACATTCCTCCACCGAATTTACTAACCCCATAAGTATTATTAGAAATGACGTTGTTTCGTATGTCTGCCGAACCACCAGTAACAGATACTGCAGTACCAAAGGAGTCAATTGTGGAATGGGTGAGTGTAGTAGTACCGTTCACTTGGAAAATTCCCAAGGAGCCACCATGAGATAAATCTGCATTATTTATATTTATGAGACCACCGTCATTGTATAGCGCTGAGCTAAATCCAAACCCGAATCCTCCATATCCGGTGTAGTAGATCTTGGCATTTGAGATGTTCCCCTGTGATCCTTGCTGAAATATTATTCCCTGCCATCCAGAAATCAGCGGAATAGTAGTTGTACCATCTTGATTGGTATCACCACCGAAGCTATCATCCTCCAGTAAAGTAAATACCACAGGATTTTCAGTAGTACCATTTATATTTAAATTTCCCATTATTCTAAGGACTGATCCTCCACCTGAAGAACTTTTTATAATCGTACCTGGCTCAATATTAAGAGTACTACTTGCGAGTATATCAACTTCACCTTTGAGTATGTACACTCCATTATCTGGTGACCAAGTAGTATCAGAATTTACCTGGCTCGCCACATCTACATCTGCATTAGTTACAAACGGTAGGACAAGTAGAATGATTAACAGTTTTTTCATTTTACTCCGAAGAAGTGTTTAAATTTCGTAATCCAAGTTATTCGACTAGTAGTGGTAGAGATAGAGGTAGATGAAGTAGATATTGCTAGTATCGGAGAAGCAGCGTTTTGTTCAGATTGTTCAGGCAATTTACCCGCAGAATAACTTTCTACAGCTACAGTTGCTTGTATAGGAGTCTTCTTTCTTGCGTATAATTTATTATTAATTGTTGAAATTTCATTTTGCAGTATCTGAATTTTAGACTCTTTAGTTAGACGTTCTTTAGTAGCCTGGGATAGTGAGCCCAGACTATCCAGCTCATCACCTATGACTTGTATAGAAACTTCATTGGTATCATGGGCGTTAAGTCCAGTTAAAGATTTAGAAAATATGATTTTTTGTCCCGGTAAAATAATTGTGTCTCGAGGGAATACAAATATATTTTCTCCAGAAACAAGAGTCCTTCCATAGAGATTTATTTCTTCTTTGGAATTGTTAACTATCTCAACACCTACGGATGATACTGCTGATATAAAAATTTCTGCAGGAATGACTTTGACTGTAGTCCTCGAAGCTGCTTCATCAGTGGCTAAAGTGTTTGCATTAAGTATGACAACATATTCACCCGGGAAATTATATACATGGTGCACCACTTCTCCCTCAGCTGTTGAACCGTCACCAAATGACCACTTAAAGGTGACATTCCGGGTGTAATCAGTATTCGCATTTGCTTTAAATTGAAGAGGAGTGCCCACAGCAGCAAGTCTCGATCTACCCGCACCAACCATAAAGTTCTGCTTAGATTTCGGATCGGTTAGTATTATAGAACTATAATGAGATGACAGCGGACTGTTGTCATTAACAATGATTGAAGTTTGCTTTTTACTTACGTCTGAATCTTGGGTAGCATCGCTTTGTGTGTCAGAATTATCTGAGTCTGAATTATCAGCTGGAACTGATGCTACTGATGCATTCAAAGTGCCTGGTGTGGGTACAGCAGCTATCCAGGAATCACCGTTCTTTTGTAAAGAGTTTCCATCCCCTTTTGCTCCCTGACCAGATGAGTAGGAAACTTGGCCAGTAATATTTCCACTTCCATCTTTAATAGATAAAGTTGCGGCAGTATTTGTTACGGAAAATGAACTTTTAAATAAAATGCCACTAAACTCAGGCCAATCTGACTGAAACTTTACCGGATCATTGGTGATAATAGCGTACCCTTGTTGATCAATAGTATTACTTCCCGTCACAAGACTCAGCACATGCGATCCACTGTCTACGAATCTCCACGACCCACTTCCACTTCCAGTAACAATATTCACAGGAGCACTTCCAGAATTATAAATTTCCACCCAGTCATCATCAGCACCAGGCGAGTCATACATTATTTCATTCACTACAACCTGAGCGTTGGAAAGGAGCGGAAGCGCTAAGAGAACTATGAAGAAAGGTAGAGATTTAGTAGTGGACACGGATGTAGTACAGACTGGACAGAGCGACAACCAAAATGATCAGAAAGACAAGCAGAAAGCGGAAGAAATCCTTATCAAAATACCGCATACTAAAATTATATGCTCATGGACCCAAAAGTCTACAAGCTTATTGCTTCCTCCATTCTAAACAAAGGCTTAGCCTTTGTAGGATAATCAAACCATTCAAAGATAGAACTAGTAAATTCTATAGGACTTCTAAAATACTCAGGAAACTCGACTTTATTAAGAATTGATCCTGCATCTCTACTCTTACCGACATAGTCTTGAAAGCTAGAATACTCATATTCTTCAAGGTATTTTGTGGCCAAATCCTTATTTATGATACCATTTTCCTTCCAATTTGAGTCAATAATTTTCACTGGGTTTAGGTGTATGTAAGCGAAAAGATACTTTAAATACTCGTCTGAGTCAGCATGTGAAGCATGAAATGAAGCTTCAAACAGCCTCCCTTTTCGACTATTTCTAGCATTGAAGTACATAGAATAAGAGGTTAAAAGCTTCAGCATGAAAGTCGAAATACCTCCAGGCTGCTTCTCTTTAATCACGAGGTGGAAGTGATTAGGCATTAGGCAATAAGCGCCAATGTCTACTAATGCATCCCCTTTCTCATATACAAAGGCTAAGCCTTTGCTGATTTTACGGAAATCGATAGGTCTGGTCCCATTTGTGAGATATAAGAGTTTAATAAACCGATCATAATCTGTTTTATCATTAAAAATAACTCTTTTATCCACACCTCGATTGTATAAATGATAATACTCACCTGGGGCAAAGATTATTTTGCGCATAGTTTATGCTACTACAAAGGCTTAGCCTTTGTGCGGGGAGGGGTGTGGATAACTTGAGGATAATTCCTACAAAACAAAAACACCCCTTGCGGGGTGCTTTTGCGATCTTAGACGTATGATCCGAGATCTACTCGAGTAATCGTGAGATTACGGGAGAGGTACAGATGATGTTCTCCAATCCGACTTGCCTTGCATGAAGTTTGAAGTCTGCATGTTGACACCGTCATCGAGTGACCACTTGATGGCCTCAAGCTGAACGGCATAGTTGTCGGTTGATAAGAGTGCACCTGCTGTAGTACGACCTTCAAAGATGAAGTCCACAGGAACGGTGATGGTATTGTTCTGCTGGAGCTTGAAGGCATCAGTAGACAATAGACCTGAAGTTACAACACCTGATGGGATCTGGAAGCTGGTTGAGCTTGAGACCGCAGTGTTGACGTAACGAGCACCGCCCTTGTAAGGAGCAAAGTTGAAGGTTGTTGATGCTGACTGTGTACCGAAGTATACATCGCCACCAACTGCCTTGATCTGAATGTTGAATGTTGCATCAACAGTCGAGGTCGAGATGTTTGCCTGAGAAGCGGTTGCTGACTTCACAATGCTCTTAGAGACAAGTGAGAAGACAGGACCAGCCTTACGTACAGTTATAGTCTCTCCAGTAGCTGAGCCAGTAGGAGTGACAGTTGTACCAGTTGAGTTCTCAACAACAACGTTTGTAGTGTTAGCAGTGATTGAAGCACTGAAGGTTGTCAGTGTGTTTGATGCGCTGCGAACATCTGACTTTATGGTCAGGGTCTTAGTAGTGCCTGCAGGAACAGTGTAACTAAGGTTGGTGAAGTCTGCTACGCCCGAAGATACGGCGGCGCTACCAATGAGGGTATTACCATCATAGAGGTAGGTTGATGAAGCAGAAGCAGGACCAGACTCAGTAACTGTAGCCTTGAGCTCTGTAAGCTTGACGCTATCCTTTTCAGCACGGACATCGAAGTTCAAGAGTGCCAATTGATCAAGCTGATCAGCTGATGCACCCTGTGAAGCAATAACATCCTGAGCCACAGGAGTACTTGGACTCGTAGAAACAGTGAAGGTTGCACTGTCAGCAAGGTTTGCTGCAGCGGTCAAATCACGGCTGAACGAGCTGGCAGGAGCGTACTGGTCAATACCAGCACCGTCTATACCACGAACTCCGTTTATAGGAACGGTAAGAGTGTAAGAAACTCTATAAGTAGAATCAATTGAGTTGTATGTATCAATTGCTACAGTAAGAGCTCTGCTGTTCTCTCTAGGAACGACATAACTCATACCAGTTAAGGTGATGTAGTAATTTGTTCCGTCCTTAACAACTGTTGAAGAGTTAAGAGGTGAAGATGCCAATACGGTCGAACCATCCATTACATAGATCATTGAAGCGACCTTGTTGTAGAAGTTCGTGCTTGGGATCTGAATCTTTACGCGCTCAACCTTAATGTCAGAAGTGTGTGCGGTGAGCTTAATGCCCAATACACCAATTCTAGTTTGACCAGCGTAAACGGTTGTGCCGTTAGCTGGACTTGGGTTGAGTTCTGCAGAGAGAGTACCCTCTACACCAGGAGTGGAGATAACTCCACCACCTACGCTAGTACCTGTTCCGGTACCAGTACCTGTTCCGGTACCAGTGCCAGTACCAGTGCCTACGCCACCGCCTGCTGCGTTAGCAGCTGCGCGAGACTTAGGACCGAAATAGCCAGCAGCAGGACTGATACCTGCAGAAGCTTGCCATCTTGCTACAGCAGCCTTTGTGAGACCACCGAAGTAACCCATAGCTACGCCGGAAGGCATACTAAGGAATCTTTTTGAAACTAACCATTGCTGAAGAGCAACAACCTGTGATCCAGTGCTACCAACTGTAAGATCCATTGTGAATGAACCACCAGCTGAAACTGAAGAGCCACCTTGTAGGGCGGCGAGTTGTGCTGTAAGCGCAGCGAGCTGTGCTTGCAAGTCACCAACAGACTGTGCAGCTGCAGGAGCAGCAGCAAAGCTGAGTGAGAATGCAACACCTGCCACTAGGGCAACGATCGATGCGATTCGTATTTTTGTCATTTGTTAATTCTATCTAACTAATGCGCGTATACCTCGACCATTACTTGTAATTGTTTAGCCGAAGAACCGCGGGTATTAATTGCCGGCAACGGATAAGCCTTTGCCGGCAAGCTTATAATTCTGCACCCCTTGATTATATCGAGGTGCCTCTCAAGTTCCTATAGAACTTGTGGATAACATTGAGTTTAAAGCATTTTAGGCTCAAAGTCAACCGTAAGCTTAGTCAGCTAAAGAGTATTTACTCCAGCGTTTTTCGCCCTCTTTTTTAAGTATTCCGTCCCCTACCATGCTGAGTAACTCTCTCTGAATGGTCTTCTCGCTTACACCCTGTATAAGAGGAGAGACGTCCTTTATCATAATTTCCTTCTTTCTCTTTAAGAGCCCAATAATTACACTCTGGCGGGCATTCTTCTTAACAGCTACGGCTCCAAACTCCTTTAATTTGGGCTCTTTTTGTCTTTCTTCTTTAGCATCTTTAGAATCGAGCCCTTGAAATGAATGTGTATTTATACGAGGAAGGAGTTCGGTAATCCCCTCTCTGGAGCTCACTGGTTCAATGGTTTTCTCAGGGACAAAATTTCTTAGAGGAGCTTTTGATTCGATTTGAAGACTGGGTTTGACAAAAAAGTAATTATTCTCAAAAGACAAAACTCCTTTGCCATCTACATTCTCAGAAAGTCCTAAAGCGGTTAACAGGCTCCGAAACTCCTTATCTACGATGGAGAAGTTCATAGGAGAAATAAGGTTCGATGAGCTAGAAATATTCAGCAAACTACGTATTTCTATGATATTGGTTTGTAATTCTCTCTTGGTCCTCTCGCTACTAAAAGACTCATCAGAAAGCCTAATAGAATTTGATACAAGAAACCCTGCTAGAGTTCGAAGCTTCCACTTCATTGGCTCCTCGTCACGAAAGAATCCAGTGAGCATATAAACAGCAGATGAAAGTTTTTCTGTCTTTTTGTGTATAAAGGAAAAATCCAAGGTCTTAATTTCTCCTTTATGCTCAACGTTTTCTTGGGATTCCATGGAATTTGTCCCTTTATTGAATTCTTCTATGTCTGTTATCATTATGTCCATTACACCACAATTTGTCCTTTATTGCAATCATTACCAGTATAAGACATTAGGGACATTTCTTGCAAGAGAACATTTGAAATAATGTGTGTATTTAGAGCGTGTTATTATTTAGCATAATAATGGCCAAAAAACAGAAGCCCAAGAAAGAAGCTACTTCCTGGTTTGAAACACTTTCTGAAGAGACGATAAATGCCATCCTAGGAATACTATCCTTGGTACTGACTTTCTTTCTACTTCTGGCCGCCTTCGGCAAGGGTGGCCCGGTGGGTAGCTTTACCTTCCGTTCGCTTGAGTACTTGTTTGGCATTGGTTACTACCTAGTGCCTTTAGTTTTTATAATGCTTGCCATATCCTTCTTTCGAGCTCATGAGAAAAATTTCGCCATACCCCAAGTCCTCGGCTCAGTCTTATTCTTTATCTCTTCTCTCGGCCTTATAAGTCTCCTGGTAGATACTAAGGGTGGTGTAGTTGGAGGATTAATCGCCGGTCCCCTATACTCACTCTTCGACTTCTATTTATCAGTAATAATAGTAGTTGCTCTAATAATCATTTCGGTCCTTCTTATATTTGATACAAGCCTGAAGCTCGGCCTGATGAGAGTTTTGTGGAAGTTACTTAGACGAGATAAAAAACAGCCAGAACTCTTGCCTGTCGAAGCTAGAGCCATAGAAAAGGCTGAGGAGAAAGCGGAATCGGTACCAGAAGCCCAAAGGCGCGAAGATAAGTCCAGAAAGCCTCTTCGTGAGGAAGATAGCTTCATCCCAGTTCAGTCTAGACGGCTAGGTAAAGCCTGGACTCCACCTCCACTTTCTCTCCTCGAAAAGGATCGTGGTAAACCCGGTGTAGGAGATATCAAAGCCAATGCCAACATCATTAAACGCACACTTCAGAACTTCGGCATTGTGGTTGAAATGGATGAGATATCAATTGGTCCGTCTGTTACTCGTTATGCACTTAAGCCGGCTGAGGGAGTGAAGCTCTCTAAGATCCTGGGACTCCAGAACAATCTTGAACTCGCTTTAGCTGCTCACCCAGTACGCATAGAAGCTCCGATCCCTGGTAAGTCTCTGGTAGGTATTGAAGTGCCGAATACTTCTAAGGCAACCATTGGTCTTGGATCCCTTCTTGAAGAAGAAGAGTACGCATCATCAGACAAGCCCTTGCTCGTCGCGCTGGGTCGCGATGTATCTGGGATAACTAGGTTCGCTAATGTTGCAAGGATGCCTCACCTCCTCGTAGCAGGAGCAACTGGTTCAGGAAAGTCTGTCACTATACACGCAATCATAAACTCTCTCCTCTTCAGGAATCCTCCAGAGAATTTGAAATTTATAATGATCGATCCCAAGCGAGTCGAGCTCACCCTCTACAACAAAATTCCCCACCTTCTCACTCCTGTTATCACCGACGCTAAGAAGGCCATACTTACACTGAAGTGGGCATCCAAAGAAATGGACAGACGCTATGACATCTTGGAGAAAAATTCTGTAAGAGATATTGATTCGTACCATAAAAATATTCTTCTCCCTACACTCAACAAAAAAGATGAAGAATCTGAAATAGACTCAATGCCTTACATTGTTATCATCATCGATGAATTGGCTGACCTGATGCAGGCATATCCTCGAGAGCTTGAGTCAGCTATCGTCCGTCTTGCCCAAATGAGTCGCGCAGTCGGTATACATCTGCTACTCTCAACCCAAAGACCTTCAGTAAATATCATCACTGGTCTTATAAAGGCCAACGTCCCTTCTCGCATAGCACTCCAAGTAGCATCTCAGATAGACTCACGCACCATTCTCGATGCTTCTGGTGCAGAGAAGCTCCTCGGTGCTGGAGATATGCTCTTCCTTGGTGGTGAGATGGCAAAACCAGAAAGAATCCAATCCGCATTTATATCGGAAGGAGAAGTGAAAAAAGTTGCCAAGTATCTGAGTGATACTTATGCCGATGAGTTAACAGAAGAAATTAATTTCTCGTCTGAAAATACTTCTAATGCAATCTTCTCATCTTCTCTGGATAGTTCTGCATCAGAAGATGATGACGATCTGTATGAAGAAGCCAGAGAGATTGTCATACAAGCAGGAAAAGCATCCACATCATTCTTGCAGAGGAAGCTCCGCATCGGTTATGCCCGTGCTGCCAGACTCATCGATATACTTGAGGAACGTGGGATCATAGGGCCAGGTTCTGGTGCCAAACCGAGAGAGGTCATTGGCGCTTCTAAAGTTTCTGAAGGATTCGGAGAATTGGAAGAAGAAATTTAACATATGTTTTAACCTATATAATGACCCCATGCGAATAGAACTTTCTCCCAAGATAGCTGGCGTCACAGTCTTCTTCGTACTTATTACGATATATGGGCTCTTCCAGGCACGGTTTCTTATCCTAGGTCCACAGCTTCAGATAGCCTTCCCTAAAGATGGGGAAAATGTGGCAGATCCTCTTCTTACTATCAGAGGCCAAGCCTTAAATACCACCTTCATATCTTTAAACGACAGGCCCATATTTGTAGACCAAAGTGGCTATTTCAGTGAAAAATTGATAGCCCCAGGTGGGCCTAGTATAATTAAGTTTAAAGCCCGCGACAGATTCGGCCGCGAGACAGAAAAGATTATACACATCGTCAGAACTTAGATATAACCCCATGGCAAAAACTAAAACAAAAAATACTCCAAGGAGTGAGGATTCTACCGACAATGGTTCAAATAAGAACATTGATGCAGCTATAGACGCGATAAAAACCAAGTTCGGTGAAGAAGCCATCATGAAGCTTGGTGATAAGCCAAAAGTAGGAGTAGATGCTATTCCCACTGGCTCTATTGGACTCGATGCTGCTCTCGGTGTTGGTGGTCTCCCTCGTGGCAGGATAATAGAAATCTTCGGACCAGAGTCGTCTGGTAAGACTACCCTAGCTCTTCATGTAGTAGCAGAAGCACAGAAAATGGGCGGGCTCTGCGCATACATCGACGCCGAGCATGCTATGGATCCTGATTATGCAGGCCGACTTGGAGTAAAGATAAATGATCTTCTCATCTCTCAACCAGATACAGGTGAGCAGGCTCTCGAAATCGTGGAGTCATTAGTGCGCTCGGGCAAGATGGATGTCATCGTTATAGACTCTGTGGCTGCCCTCACTCCAAGGGATGAGATTGAGGGTGAAATGGGTGCACACCACGTGGGTAAGCAAGCACGTCTTATGAGCCAGGCTCTTAGGAAGCTTACGGCAATAGTAGCCAAGTCGAAAACGGTGGTGATATTTATAAACCAGATCCGTATGCAGATTGGTGTGATGTTCGGAAATCCAGAGACTACTCCAGGAGGAAAAGCCCTTAAGTTCTATACCTCAGTGCGCCTCGACATTCGTCGTATAGCTCAGATAAAGAAGGGAGAAGAAGTGATGGGTGGTCGCATCAGAGTGAAAGTAGTGAAGAACAAGGTAGCTCCTCCGTTTAAACAAACCGAGTTCGATCTTATGTATAACGAGGGTATCTCACGCGAAGGTGAGCTCATCGCTCTCGGAGAAAAAATGGGAATAATGGAAAAGTCCGGTAATTCATACTCGTACACACCAGAAGGTGGAGAAGAAGTGAAGCTCGGTCGTGGTTATGATGCCACTCGACAATTCCTCCATGAGAACAAGAAAATCTCTGACCAAATTCTCCGCGACATTCGCAAGAAGCTAAAGGAATAAAAAAGCACCCATTGCGTGCAAGTAAGTCATAAGTCGGAGGAAACTGGAACGATATTCATCTCGATCTCCCGGAAGGGTCTGGACTCAGACTACTCTTCAACATAAGGTTGTCAAACTGGACAATTCCCCATTCTCGGCTAGAATATCCCGACATGCTTGAATACAATGAAATCACAGAGCGTAAGTATATCGTCTTCGAGAACGATCCTTATGAAGTCATAGATTCTCACGTCTTCCGTAAACAGCAAAGGAAGCCCGTCAACGCTACCAAACTCCGAAACCTCCTTAGCGGCCGCATCGTAGAACACTCTTTTCATGTATCTGACAAAGCAGAAGAAGCTGATATATCTAAAAGAGAGGTCAAGTATCTATACACAAACAAAGGTGAGTTCTGGTTCTGTGCCGCTAATGATCCGTCCAAACGCTTCACTCTTCCCGAATCTCTTATAGGTTCAGGAAGTAAATTCCTAAAGCAGAACACAGTTGTCGAAGCGTTAATCTATGATGACGGAAGTGACGAGGGTAAGATCATTGGTCTCAAGCTTCCGATAAAGATGGATCTCAAGGTCGTGGAGGCTCACCCAGCAGTTAAAGGCAATACAGCTCAAGGCGGTACCAAAGCAGTCGTGCTTGAAACGGGAGCAGAAATACAAGTGCCAATGTTCGTGAAGGAAGGAGATGTAGTAAGAGTAAATACCGAAACAGGAGACTACACTGACCGAGTCACGAATTAAAAATTGATTATCTAGAAACGTAAGGGAGTAATCCCATAAAGCGAGCTCGCTTCACTGCTTGTGAAAGCATGCGCTGGTTCTTAGCATCAGTGCCACTCCTCTTTCCTGCCTGGATACGAGCATGAGGAGTGAGAAACTTTCTTAAGGTCTCAACATCTTTGTAGTCTATGTATCCTATTTTATTTTCTTTGAAGTAATCTTGTTTTTTCATTTTAACAATTTTAATAATTTAGTTTGTAGATTGTCGAATTAGAATGGAATATCGTCTAGGTTAACTGTTTCTTCTGGATACTCAATGGTATCTATCGGGGGCGCATCCTGCTTATCTTCTTTAACCTTCGCTGGACTAGGCGCAGACCCACCATTGGCACTTCTCGGTCCGAACTGGATACGATCTGCCACGATCTCAGTACGATAGTTCTTCTTACCATCAGGGCCATCCCAGCTTCTAGTCTGAAGCCTGCCTTCCACCAGAACTCCTGATCCTTTACGTAGGTATTGAGAGGCAGTTTCTGCCTGACGGCCGAAGACGACGATGTTGTGGTAGTCGGCTGACTCCTGTTTGGCGCCATTTTTGTCCTTCCAAACACGATTCGTAGCAACAGAGAATGAGCAGACTTGGATACCAGAAGGAAGAGAGCGCATCTCTGGATCGCGAGTCAGGTTACCGAAGATAATGGCCTTGTTGAGATACATATTTTTATTCTACCACAGCCTCGGTTACCTCCTTGACTTCCCCTGCCTCAAGCTGAGCCTCAGCCTCTTCAAGTTTAGCCTCTCTTTCTACCTCTCTCTTATGAGCTTCAGCGAAAGTGAATGAAGTCTCTCGAGGAGTCTTGATTATGAGGAATCTTAAAATCTCTTCAATCTTTTCAACTGAATCCTTAACCGAAGAAATTTTATCAGGAGTTGTATCGAATTTTACCCAACCTAAATATGCATCATTGGCAACATACTTACGTGCACCCACAGTCTTTGACATAGTATATGCAAGATCAATATGCATCGGATCTTCTCCGGCGATTTCATTCACACCCGCTTTCTTCAAAACAGATTTAATATTTGAGACCACATTTGGAAGAGAGTCTTCAGGGATACTAGGTAATACCAGATATCCGAGCTCATAGACTTCTGCCTTGTGATCTTCTGTAGTGGACATGGACTTTTGTGTTATCTCGTAATTACTCCAGGCACTCCCGTGGGAGCGTACAGAAGGAGCTTCACTACCCTACCAGGAATGAGTCCTGAGAGCAAGGCTAGTTTAGAGCCTCGGCGTATACCATCTTAGAGATGTCAGAAATGATTCCCTCTAGATTCTTAAAATCATTACCTTTAGTCATCACACACAGAAAATAGGGACTGTCCTGTTTATACACTATTCCACAATCATGTAACTCTCGTGTGATTATTTTTCCATCTTCAGTGATGTCAGTATGTTCTCCGAATTTATGAGCCACTACAACCCTTGCCGGTACCCCAGCCTCCAAACCGCTTTTAAATGTTGTCTCTGTCATGAGCTCAAGCGCCTGCTCAGAAAGCCTGGCCGAAAGATAAGTAGCATTATAAAGAGTTCGAAAAAGTACTGAATACGCTCTGGGTGACATGAAGTCCACTATGGGTTGGCCAGCCGTAGGAGCAGGTGGTAGCTCTAAGGTTTTATAGGTGTCTGTAAATACTTGGGGGTTATAATCTGTTAAGAGACTTACAGCTTCATTATCAGACTCTATAATAGTTCTCTTTATGAGATCGGGAATAGAATAATGTCCAGGAGCGAGTTTAGTGGTGGGTTTATAGAATTGTCCTGGATCTTCTTTACCACTGTAATAGAGAGTCTTATTAAATAAGTCTGGATTCTCTTCTGCTGCTTTAAGATATGACATCATTACCAACACCTTAAGCATACTCGATGGCTCATAAAGGGTACTTTCGTTAACTCCCGTCCACATACCAGTATCCATCTCTCTTACATATACCGATATACCACTAGCCTTGCCTGTCTTGATAGATGAGTTCACATAATCATTAATAGTTTTTTTAAGTGACTTATACTCTGAGGTTGTATCCTCTGTGGTTCTTATATATAGAAGCGGATTAACCAGGTTTACTGAAGCAGGATTAACCCTAACTTCTCTTATGAGTTGTGAAGAAGCAGGAGAAGCAGTTTTATCCTTGATAAACCACCCCAACCCAAATCCGATTACAAGGATTAAAACAAGCCTTCCAATAGTTTTACCTAAATTCATTTGCTGCATTATCTCTTAAACCTCTTTAATATTCAAACCAGACTGAATAGTCGTTTTGCATTGGAAATTAAGGCTTTTTCGACCATTTCTAAATCCTCTCCTCTGATCTCGGCGATCTTTTTCACCACTTCCACCACATAACTGGGTTCGTTACGCTTACCACGATATGGCAGCGGGGAAACAAACGGCGCATCAGTTTCTGCTTGAATCATCTCAATCGGAGCATTTTTTATGATTTCATCATAATCTCTCGTGAAGGTGATAACTCCAGTAAATGACGTGGTAAATCCAATATTCCAAAATCTTTTAGCAGTTTCTAGATCTCCAGCGTAGAAATGTATATCTCCTCGAAGCTTATCACCATGTTCTACCTTAAGAGGCTCAAGGATTTCTAAAAGGTCTAAGTATGCATCACGCGAGTGGATCATGAGAGGTCTGTCATGATTCAGAGCAAAATATATTTGATCTAGGAATAATTTCTTTTGCCTGTTAAAGTCTTTTTCTTTATCCACATGAAAGAAATCCAACCCACACTCTCCCACTGCCACTACCTTAGGGCCCAAAATATCTTCAAATTCTTTCTCATTAAAAGTTTTATTCGGATCATCAACAGGATGCACTCCTATACATGCATATATATTTTCGTATTTTTCGGCAATTTCAACCGCTTTCTTAGATGTCAGAAGATCAGTACCTACTACAATAGTACTCGTCTCAGTTTCTCTGAGCCTTTCTATAACCTCTTCCCAATCATCTTCGTATTTACCTGGGAAGTTTAGGTGTGAATGTATGTCTATATATCTCATTAGTCAAGCCTGGGAAAGAGATTATCGGGTTTTTTGTTTGCTCCTATGGCTATAAGTATTTTCTTAGAAGTTTCTGGCATAAATATCTCAAGTTCTAAGGCAATGCCTGACAATTCTGTGACAAGGTTAGTTATTATATTTTTAGCTCCTTCTGGATCAGATTTAATTAATTTAAATGGCTGAGTGTTTTGGATTTCGAGATCCAGAGCACCGACTTTTGCAAGTATTATGCCCAAAGCGTCTTGGAACCTGAATTCACTGAGCTTCTCGTTTATTTCGGTTATTAATTTACCATTCTTATTAACTTCAGAGTTAACCTCGACTGCATTCCCCAGGTTATCTTCAGCCATCTTCATCACTCTGGAAACAAGGTTTCCTATACCATTCACTAGATCTGCTGTGTACCACTCATCTAGCTTCTCCCAAGTCACGTCGGTATCTTCAAATGGATGCACATGTCTAAGCAGTAAGTACCTTGTGGCCTCTAATCCATATTTCTTTATTAGGTCATCGGGGTTCAAAACATTACCCAAACTCTTAGACATCTTCTGACCACCCGAGTTAATAAACCCATGGTAGAAGACCTTATCGGTATTCTTAACTCCCCCCGACATAAGCATGGCTTGCCATATGACAGACTGAAATTTCACCTGGTCCTTGCCCGCAATCTGGAGCGTCTGACCTTCTTCCCAGAACTTCTTAAAGTTCTCTCCTCCAGGCCAGCCCAAAGTGGAGATATAACTTGTGAGAGCATCGAACCACACGTACATCACTTGAGTCTCGTCTCCTGGAACTGGTACTCCCCATGTGAGCCTGGTTTTCTCACGAGAGATGCTGAAGTCCTCCATATTCTCTGTCATAGACAGAGCCTCATCTCTTCTCCAGTCTGGAACTACACTATCCTTACTGAGATATTCGCGAAGTTTATCTTTATAATTACTTAGTTTGAAAAAATAATTCTCTTCTTCTATCTCTTGGAGCTCTAGATTAGGATGATTGGGACATCTGCCGTTTACCAAATCGATCTCTTTTATAAAGGCCTCGTCTCCAATGCAGTAAAGACCTTTGTACTTTTTTTTATATATATCTCCTTTCTCCATGCATAGACGCCAGAGTTCTTGTGCAGCCCTAACATGTCTCTCCTCGGTAGTACGCACAAACTGGAGACTCTCATGAAGACCAAGCTTCTTCTTCAAACTCTTAAACTTTTCTGCGTATTCATCTACATACTTCTGTGGATCCTTTCCTTCTTCGATAGCCTTTCTATATATCTTCGTGCCGTGCTCGTCTGTACCAGTATTGAAAAATACTTCTAGACCTTCTTTAATCTTCCATCTTGCCAAGATATCTGCCTGAACAAGTTCCCAGGCGAAACCGATATGCGGGTCGGCATTAACATACGGCAATGTCGTTGTAAGGTAGAAACTCTTTTTCATTATTTAATTATTTACTAATTACTTTCTTTGACCGCTGAGAGGCGTGCAATCTTGCGCTCCTCTATATCTGTGAGAAGTTCCATAAGTATGGTGGCCATGGGCACTGAGATAACGATACCCAAGAACCCTGCAAGCTTACCTCCTATAAGTAGTGCCAGGATCGAGACCATAGGTGGTACCCCCACCACTTTCTTCACCACTAGTGGGTATATGAGCTGGTTCTCAAACTGCTGAATAATAAGGAAGAGCCCAGCAATGAGAAGGGCCGCGGTCATACCACCCGTTTGGAAGCCTACTAAGACCGCCGGTATGGCTGCAAGTATGGGACCAAAGAGTGGAATGATTTCAAATATTCCTGCAGCCACAGAGAGTATGAGTGCATGCGGAAGACCGACCAGAAGAAGTCCCAGATAGACCAACACCATAATGATAACTGCGAGGAGAAGTTGTCCTTGCATCCAGAGACCAATCTTGTGCTTGGAGCGTGCCCAGAGATTAATGATGTATGCCTCTTGTCTCCACGGAGTAACAACCTTCAAGAACTTTCCTACTCCGTCTTCTTGTACTGCTAAGTAAAACGAGAGGATGACAATAAGAAGGAAACTCAATACTCCACCGAAGACGAACGACGCAGATGAGAATGCCCCCTTGGAGAACGAGAGGATGACAGAGTTAAGTTGGTTCAATATATCCGAAACTGAGAATGAACTTACTATGGAGCTCTGGGTAAGAGAGGCAGCATAATCCGGAAACTGGTTTATAAAGTCAGAGAGCTCTTGGAGAAGTGGGATAACCAGGAAATAAAAGAGTCCCACGAAGAGTACCGCCATGACTGCATAAACGGTAAGAATGGAGAGTAGTCTTGGGATACCTCTCCGTCTAGCCCAGAGCGCTGCAGGTTCTACAGCCGAAGCTATGACAATGGAGGTCAAAATGATAAGGAGTACATCTCTAATGAGAAAAAGGGCAACGGCGCACGCAATAACCACCACCGCTCTAACCCAACTACCGGTGGTTATGACCATTCGCTTCTTCTCGGGCTCTTTACGACGGTCTAGACTTTCCATACGCTCATATTAGCACCGCTCTTAGACTCATGCTAGAACGTATTAGAAGTGTAGAACTTTCTTGATGGGCTCTGCGTCAGAGATGTTTCCAACAATTGCCAGGTTTATATTCTCATCTTTGAAAATTTCATTAGCTATTTTCTGTACTTCCTTGGAAGTTATAGATAGAATCTTCTTTTCAATTTCTTCAATAGTCATAACTTTGCCTCTTACTACTTCTCCTTCGGCCACGAATCCAGCTACATTATCCGACGTTTCGAGAGCCATGACGGCGTGACTAATCATATAATCCTTATTCTTTTGTAGTTCTTCTTTAGTGACAAGCTCAGTCTTAAGCTTCTTGGCTTCTTCTATTAAAGCTTCTACGATCTCAGGTGCACGGTTTTTATCTATACCTGTGGCTATAGCCACGAATCCATGATCAGTATAGGAGTCGTTATATGTCCTTACGTAGTAACATGCACCAAGTTCGTTTCTAAGTTTTTGAAATAACCTTGAAGACATTCCTCCCCCAAGAATATTCATGAGGAGTGACACCGTGATGTTACGTTTATCGCGAGCACTATGTGCACGGAAGGCCATGACCATGTGGGTCTGATCAGAAGTCTTGGTCTCAAGTTTAAGTGCAGGTTCTTTCTGATTGTCCTCCACCTTCTCCTGCTTTATAACTTTTCCTTTAGGAATATCTTTAAAGATTTTCTTAACCATAACCTCTACCTCACTAGGCTTAACATCTCCAGAGACAATCACGATCGTCTTACCTGCTACATAGTGTTTGTCTTTATACTCTCTGAACTTTGCTTGGGAGAAGTTTTTTATATTTTCACTTAGACCTAGAGTGGTACGACCGGCCGGAGTATCTCCGTATAAAAGTGTTCCTAATACATCCCAAACCTTTCTTTCTGGTAAATCTTCATACATGGAGATCTCTTGGAGGATCACTCCTCTTTCTTTCTCGAGCTCTGCGGCTGGAAGAGATGCGTTTAGATACATATCTGAAACAACTTCGAGAAGTTTCTTCCAATGCCTTTTATCACTCTTGGCATGGTACGCAGTAATCTCGTTAGATGTAAATGCATTGGATTCAGCACCGATACTGTCTAACTCCAAAGAAACTGCCATGGAACTCGGGCGAGTTGGTGTGCCTTTAAATAACATATGCTCAAGAAAATGCGACAATCCGTTTTCTTCCTTACTCTCATGGTTAGAGCCAGTCTCTGTCGCCACCATGACAGTAACTGAAGGATTACCTTTATTGGGCACCGTTATAATCCGCACACCATTACTTAACTTCGTTCTTTTGTACTTCATAGATCATTAGAGTACTCGATCTCTCGTCTTCTTTCAACAAAAAAGCCCCGCGATACTTTGCAGGGCCAGTTATAGAGTTTAAGGTGTTACTCCTTCGGACGAACGAAGACGAAACGGTAGTCGGCATGCCAGAAGTTGACAGGGTAGCCGTGGGAGCCGTGGAGCCAACGCTCGTCGTGGTCGTGAGCAACGTGGAAGACGTAGGGATGGCCGTCCGAACCGGTGATGGGTTCCATCCCGATGACGAGCCACTCGCCCTTCGGCTGGTCGCGATACTCTAAACGTAGTGCCGGTCCGACCTCGGCGGGGCAGAGCTGGAGACCCAGATCCAACGCCTTGGTGATGATGACCTGACTGTAGGCCCCGTCCTTGAAGCCGAGGTCCAACACCCTCACGACCACGAGGTCGAGGTCCACCTCCGTCTCGCTCACCGTGAAGGCGGGCTTGCCGAGGATGTCGTTGCCCCAGTTACCGATTTTCATCCTCGCCTGCGAGATCGCAGAGCGGTAATCGTCGGCGTTCTTCTTGCCTGTGCCGAGCTTGACGGTCTTCCAGATGGAGAACGCGGGAGGGGTTGGAACCGCCACCACGATTTCACCACGGAGGAACCGCATTGCTCCGTCTTCACCACCGAGTTTCTTCACGATGGCGTTCAGTTGGCCGGCTGTTAGGTTCTGCGATGCGAAGTCCATTGGACTCTCCTTAGGGCTCGGTTGCCCTTGGAATTTCCTCTTATCCGAGGCGGATGCTTAAGGAACTACCTGCGGGCAGTATAAAACAAAACTGGTCTTTTGTCAAAAATAGAAAATCCTTATTTTATTGCCTCTTTTAGGTCCCCTATCCTTACTCTCTTCTGCTCTCCTGTATCACGGTCACGGAGGGTTACGGTATCTTTATGCTCTGGATTCTCTCCTAAAGTGTCGAAGTCGACCGTGATACAGAAGGGTGTACCTATCTCATCTTGCCTTCTGTAACGCTTGCCGATATTACCATTGTCGTCAAATACAATATTATAATTTTCATCTTTCAGACTTTCATAAACTTCTCTGGCCTTAATGACGAGCTCGGGCTTATTCTTAAGTAGTGGGAAGATTGCCGCACGTACGGGTGCAACTTCCTTCGGCAATTTCAAATAGCTGCGAGTCTCTCCCCCAAGCTCATCTTCCGTATATGTAGATGCAAGAATGGCAAGAATGGTTCTGTCTACTCCAAGAGAGGGCTCAATGACATGAGGAGTAAATCTTTCTCCAGATTCTTCGTCAAAGTATTCAAGTGATACACCAGATGCTCCAGAGTGATTCCGGAGGTCGAAGTCAGTACGATATGCCAGACCCCAAAGTTCTTTCCTACCGAACGGATATTCGAATTCGAAGTCTATGGTCTTCTTCGAGTAATGTGCCCGATCTTCATCCCCCACATTTAGTTCGTGTATGTTTTTTATACCGACGAGCTTACTGAATTCGTGCATTGTATCTCTCCAGGCCTCAAAATACTTCTCCCATTCTGCTTCTCGGACGAAGTATTCCACTTCCATCTGCTCGAACTCACGTGAACGAAAGATAAAGTCGCGTGGAGAGATCTCATTTCTAAATGCTTTGCCTATCTGCGCAATACCGAATGGAAGCTTAGGGTGAAATGAGTCAAGAATATTCTTAAAATTTACAAATATTCCCTGTGCAGTTTCAGGTCTTAGATATGAAATAGTCGCTTCCTCCCCTGCTCCGACAGTTGTCTTAAACATCACATTAAACTTCTCACCAGTCTCCGTAGGATCTGCGAACCCTGCTACATGTCCAGATGCTTCCCAGACTTGTTTGTTCATAATGATGGAAGTTCCTACTCCGTACATATCCTCGCGTGATTTCACAAACATCTTCCACCAGATATCCTTCACATTGTTTCTGAGCTCTACTCCTAAAGGACCATAGTCCCAAGTACCAGCCAGACCACCATAGATTTCAGAGCCTTGATATATAAATCCTCTTCTCTTCGCGAGTGAGATTATTTTCTCCATTAAGTCACTTTCAGCCATGTCGTTATCCTATCGTATTCAGTCTATTTAACAACCACCTCATCACCCTGTATGAAGGCTGGGTCACTCGGCATACTTGTAGTAAGTGAAGGCGCAGTCATAGTGATCTCTTGGTTGGTAAATGTATCTGTTCCGGTAAATCTGATATCTGTTACGAGCACAGGCACTGATGAGACCTGACTTAGGGACGGAGTAAGACGCACTTGTATAGCCACTTCTCTCACCGGAGTGCCGAACCCAGTACCAGAGGGCAAGGTGCCCACATCCCAAGTGAACCTACGCGTAGTGGCATCGTACGAGGTGCTCTCACTACTTTTAGAGTATGGCATAACCCAGACCACTCCAGGACCAAGGGTTGCTGTAAGCTTGGCATCCTTTATATCACTCTGAGTGTTACCTAGGTCGAAGACGGCCGCATATGTAGTCTCTTGTTCTGCGCGTGGAGGTAGAGGCCCGGTATTTTCGAACGGGCCCTTGGAGTGTAGAGTTCGTGCACCGAGACTTACTACAGAAGCAAGCTTAACCTTCCGAGTTGTATTAGTGGTGTAATTTCCGGTCTGAGATCCTTGGGTGACTCCCGAAGCAGAAACTGAAAGGTTAATCTCAGGCGTACCAGCATTCGGCGTATTATTTAATAAAGAAAGGAAGCTAAACGAAAAAAGCGCACTGTCTCCTGGTGCGATCTTGGTGAGGTCATGAGTGTCTTGGGCATCCCAGACTATAGTGTTCGTCTGAGAGTTGTAGAAACCGCTTCCGCTGGTCTTCACACTGGATCGATCCAAGAAATTTCCAACTAGTTTGGCCTCGATGTGATTTTTTATAACTGCAGTTGGAGAATTGTTCGTAAGTGTAAGCGTCCCTTCGACTAGTCTACCAGGAGGAGCGATGTATGTTTGGGAACTTTCTCCATTTAAAGCAAGCTTAATCTGTACCTCTGGGCGACTAAGTGCGATAGTCTGAAATACTGAAGCAAGCGCCGTATCTAGTTTCTCTGGATCTTGGGCCGCAGAAACTCCGGCGTAAAATCTAAATGTTCTTTCCTCACTATCTTCTCCCAACAACTTACCATGTAGAGTAATCACCCGTCTTGCACCCGGAACCATGTCACCTATTACCCAGACATTATCAGAGCCAGAGGGTGAAGATGGACTAGAGTCTAAGAGAGTAAACCCATACGGATACTCGCCCTTTACCACAACATTCTTAAGAAGTTGTGGCGAGTTAGAAATAAGAGTCACAGTAGTGGTGTAAGTATCTCCAGAAGTGACATTAGTATCTCCAGTTACTGTCATAGTTACCGGCACTGCTCCTATAGTGACCTCGAAAGTTTTATCCACCGAAAAGGTGGCGTTAGATCCCTTAATCTTGTAGTCGACAGATGCCTTTATCTCCTTCACTTCTCCCTTAGTACCGAAAAGAATGGCATTCTCCGTCTTTGTCACTTCCTTGCCTGAACCAAGCTCACCAAGATCTTCCTTGGTGAAGCCCTGGTTCTTAGAAGGATTATCTGGATTCCTGGTTCCATCTGGATACTGAATGGTAAGAGAGGAAGTATCTAAGTCTGCATTATTTTTATTTAGTACTGAGACTTCGAAACTTAATATATCTCCCGCATTTACCGAGACTGGTCCGCGGATGCTCACCTCTACGTTTTTAGTTGATATAAAGTTCTTCCCTCCCAGGAAAATATATGCAGCAGCGAAAAGTGCACAAATGAAGAAGGCCAAAGCCAAGATAAATACACGTCTCATCAGAGGATGATTCCGGTTTACTCTGCGGTCCGAGGTGAGCATTTCATCTATATTTGGAGAGCCTTGCCAGTTATCTTGGACAGCCGGAGCTTCGGAGGGGCTTATGGGAACTCGATACTCCCCTGGAGCACGGTAGCTCGTGCGCGAGTTTAGTGACTCATTTAAATCATCAATTCTTCCTTTATCTTCTTGCATATAGGTATTATAACACTTCAGAAACCACTCTCTTTCAGACCTTTATTTATTAGCTGCACTAAATTTTTCTTGTTTTTCAGAGTTTCTCTTATGAGCTCTTGACTCCACTCATCTGTAAGATAGCCCTTCAGCGTTTCGGTGGGAGACATGTACCCGAGAGAGTTTAATAACCTGGATACAACCAGTACCTCCCATAATTCACTTTCATTATCCTCAACAGATTTAAGAAATTCTATTGACTCGACTAGGGTCTGAAATAGTTTCTTAGACTTTTCTTCTCCGTGGATTAGTTTCTCGAGTAGAGATAGCACTCTAGCCAGTGATACAAGCTTCATTCTTGACCACTTAACTCTCTCATCTCCAGTAGCAGTAGTAATGCGCCAGATATTCCTGCCCTTTACTAGAGAAAGGTTTATAAGGGAAAACTTCATCAGGATTCCTCCCAATTTAGAGCTGCCCTTGCGCACACCTTGAGCTGTAGCTCGTACAAGCCCCAGATCTTCCGTCAGGATTGAGTAGACTCTATCCGCTTCCCTTTGAGTACGAGAGTTAAGAATTACTCCTTTAGTATTGTAAATATGATGAGACATTACGGAGCTAGTCCCACTCAATTTCTATATTGGTAGTACCGGCAATCACATCTTGATATTTATAAAAGAGTTCTCTGCTCGCAGGATCTGGCTTATATCGAATCTTGTCTTTAGGGTTTAGACCTTTTTCTTTTCTCATTTCTTGGATAGCTCTAATAATTTCTCGTACTTTACCCTCTTCGATAAGTTCTAGTGAAAGATTGGTATTAAGTATTGCCTCTCCGGTATCTGTATCTACTACTCGCTTCACATTTACTTCTTCCTTGATTAAGTCTTCATGAGCTCCGTCAAGTTTAATAGTAAGCGAAGCGAGGGGCTGACGGATTTTTATATTGGCCTTTGAACGTGCTTCGAGTCCGCGCGAGACGATCTCTCGTGTCTTCTTCATCTTCTCTAACACACTCTTATCTACTTCCCCACCTTCTGGCCAAGCTTCTAAATGAACGCTCAATGGATCCGCATCGGCTCTCAACTTCTGGTAAAGATCCTCTGCTGCGAAAGGTGCGAAGGGTGAGAAGAGTTTAGAAACTGTTTTCAATACATAGTACAAGGTCCTCTTAGCATCAGTATCTCCTTCCTTAAGCCTCTCCCGTGAGCGGCGCAGATACCATGTGGAGAGATCATCAATGAAATCTCGGAGGGCCCTAACCGGCTCGAGGAGTTGGAAGCTCTCTAGTCTCTGCGTCATGATATTTACTAACTCATTCATTCTCATAAGAATCCATATGTCGAGGACGTTCTTAAGTTCTACCTGAGACTCCACTTCAAGAGACTTATCCCTATAGATTTCATAAAATGCATAAACATTATCAAGGAGGTTAAATACCCTTTTCTGTATTTCATCCAGGGAACGCTCGTCGAAGTTCTTAGACTCTCCGGGCTGATTTACCGAATACATCCACAGACGCAGAGTGTCTGCTCCGAACTTATCCATCATGATCCACGGATCTACTACATTGCCCACCGACTTACTCATCTTCTTGCCCTCCTTGTCTAGGATATGTCCCAAGCAAATGTTGTTTTTAAAGGCTTGGCCCTTTTCCATAAGTACACCCACGGCATGTAAGGTATAGAACCACCCGCGAGTCTGATCTATAGCTTCCGAAATGAAGTCCGCCGGGTAGACAATATGAGAGAAGTCTGTGGGAACCTCTCTCTCACCAGATTCCTGGGCGAAAGGCACGGCTCCAGAGTCGAGCCAGACATCCATAACCTCCTTTACCCTCTTATACTCCTTACCATTTTTAACTAGTATCACATCATCTATAAAAGGCTTGTGTAAATCCAGTTGGAATTCTTTGTCGTGAGGTAGCGGCACAAATGGCAGCTCTCTAACTTCAGCATTCTGAAACCGCTTAAAGTCATTTACGAATATACGAGTGTCTTGAGTAGTATAGTTTCGATATTCTTTCCCTTCTGGTACATGGAGACCAGAGTTTACAAACGCTACCCAAGCTGGTCCGCCGTGGGTGATTATGAGAATGTTTTTCTGTTGATACTTTTCTTCAAGTTCATAAAGCGACTCTGCCACGCGTTTATTGACTTCAGAGAGAGACTCACCTCCTGGAATCCGATGATTAAACCAGTCCGGCCCCAGACCATATACGTACTGATGATATTCATTCCAGTTTTTACCATCGAACTCTCCAGGATCCACTTCTTGGAACCTCTTATCTTTCACCAGAGTTTTAATACCTAGGGTTTCTGCCACAATCTCTGCGGTTTCAGTAGTGCGGGTAAATGGCGAGCAGACGATTACATTAATATTTCTATCCCGCAGCGCCTGTGCTGTAAGTGCCACCTGATCTCGGCCCGCAGAAGTTAAATGATCTTTGGCCTCATGTTTAAAGCTCACTATCTCAGACTTGTTTCCTTTCGTACCACCATGGCGCATGACAAAATATTTATTGCCAGAACTTTTAATATATTTTTTAAGAGTATCGAGTGAATCTACTAGGATGCGATCACTCTTATCCTGTGCCTCCCATACAGGCAGTGGTGTACCCCAATACCTCTCACGGGAAATTGCCCAGTCCTTCACCTCTCGGAGCCATTCGCCGAATCTGCCCTCCTTAATGTATTCCGGTTCCCAATTTATTTTCTCATTCTCTTTAACCAGTCCATCACGCAGACGCGACATTGCTATGTACCACGAGTCACGTGCATAGTAGATAAGTCGTGTTTTACATCTCCAGCAGAAGGGGTACGAGTGAAGATGATTTTCTTTTTTGAAAACTAGATTTCTTTTCTGAAGATCCTTAAGTATATCTACTGCTAGTTCTGGATCTATTACCGATCGACCTTCAAGCCAACCGGTGTGTTTAAGGAATGTGGCCTCTGGTGAGACAAGGTGCTCCTTGGGAAGTCCCACCTCTGTCCCCAAGACGAAGTCATCTTGGCCATACATCACAGCCGTATGAACTATACCCGTACCATCCTCTGTAGTGACGAAGTTGGCCGAGTAAACTTTAAACATTTTGTCATTGTCCGGGAATCTCTCACGCATAAATGGATACAGCGGTTCATAGGAAAGACCTACGAGATCCTTACCTTTAAGTCTCTCTACCACTTCTCCATTCTCTACAAGATCCCCGAAGGTCTCCCCCAGAACATAAATTTCCTCACCAGATTTTACTTTTATATAATCAATATCTTCCCCAACTGCGAGAGCGAGATTTCCTGGTAGAGTCCATGGAGTTGTGGTCCATGCCAAGATGAAAGTGTTATCCTCTCCTACTACTTTAAATTTCGCATATATGGAGAGGTCCTTTACATCTTGATATGCACCCGGCTGTGCAAGCTCGTGCGAGGAAAGGGCAGTGCCACAACGTGGGCACCATGGAAGTACTTTGTAGTCCTTATATAAAAGTCCCCTGTCATTTACATGAGAAATAATTGACCAAACAGCTTGGATATATGAATTTCTATAAGTGAAGTAGGCGTTATCTAAGTCGGCCCAATAACCCATGCGCTCTGAGAACTTCTCCCATTCATCTATATATGTGCCCACACTCTCGCGGCACATCTGGTTAAACTTCTCCACTCCATACTTCTCGATCTCTTTCTTGCTCTTTAACCCTAGCTTCTTCTCTACTTCAAGCTCCACCGGGAGGCCGTGGGTGTCCCAGCCTGCTTTCCTCGGCACATGGAATCCCTGCATGGTCTTAAAGCGCGGTATAGCGTCCTTAAAGGAGCGTGACTCTATATGGTGGATACCTGGGCGACCGTTGGCGGTAGGGGGGCCTTCATAAAACACGAATTCACCCTTTATCCCGGGTTTCTTAAGTGATTTCTCGAATATTTGATTCTCTTTCCAGAAAGCGAGAATTTGTTCTTCCCTTTCGGCTCTAGCTGACTTAGGCAGCCCTTTATCTTCAGGCATCGTTCTCGTATCCTAACACTTATTATGTTTTTTACAAAAAAGTGGCTCCCGCCACTAGTTACTCAATGAAAATCATTAGCTTTCCGCCATACGAATATCCCTCATCATCTACTTGCTTCATAATTTGTGCCACAAGACCGTGTTTCTGAGCCCAAGCGGTCACTAATACAAATACAGGGTGTTCACTGTTGCCCTTTGAGGTAGAAAATGTATAGATTTCCAGGTTTCTGTTGCCTGCATTGGCAGCCTCGCGTAATTTGTCGGGCAAGGATTTGATAATTTCTTGCGCTTCTTTTGTACACCTTTCTAAGGATGCTCGCTCAGCTTCAATCTTCTCCCTCTCAAGTCGTTTTAGAGCTTTTTCTCTTAGTTCTGTAAGCTCTCGGAACAAATCTGTCATACAACCTCCATGTTAAACAAAGACCAGTGTGATAGTACTACTATCTCCCATCTTTGTCTACATCCTTTCAGGGGCTGGAATACCGAGAACGGTTAGGCCATTTTTCATAACTGTTTTGAAAGCCCGAACTATGGCAAGTTTGTATCCTGAATTCTCTCCTCCTATCACTTGCTCATGAGCATAGAAATTATTAAAGCTTGAGGCAAGCTCAATAAGATAAGTAGCTATGTAGTTAGGTGCAAAGTCATCCATTGCACGTGGGATAATTTCTGGAAATCTATATAGAAACCTTTCTACTTCTCTTACTAAAGAATCTTCTTGGGAATCTGTATTTATAGAGACTCCTTGTGCTTCTGCTTTTTCAATAAGCGAGTTTGCTCTTGCGTGTGCATATTGGAGGTAAACTCCCGAGTCGCCCTCTGTAGAAACAGACTGATTAATATCGAAGACAATGTCTCCGCCGACACCTTGCTTCAGTATAGAGTACTTCAATGCTCCTATGGCCACATTCTCATCATCCTTAACTTTCCCCTTCACTTCCTCAATCATACTTTCTGCCGTTATGACTTCTCCGGTACGCGAGGACATCTTACCGCTAGGGAGACGCAACATTCCGTGCGGAAGATGGTGAGTTTTACTCGCTAGGTCCGGGAAAACTAATTTCATGGCCTGGAGTAAAACTCTGAAATAATCCTTCACTTCATTACCAGTGATAACCACCGAGAATGTATATGGATACTTATCGTATTTTATCTTGGCGAGTCCCAACTCCTTGGCCTCATATGTAGGTATGCCTTCAGAGTTTATAAACACACGAGTGTGGAGCGACTTGTCATGATCACCAGCATTAAAGACGACTGCACCCTGCGACTCGACAAATGTACCTGGGTTATCTAGAACAATTTTTTTCCCAAGTTCAGCAGTCTCTGATTCAAAGAAGTAGTAGTCGAACTTAGTGCCGAGTCTCTTGTATATTTCTTCAAACTTCTCCAGACTCTTTTTTCTCCCGTCTTCGTATAGTTTATTTATATTCTCATCACTCTTGTCATAAATTTTCCGATTTATTTCTTGAATCTCGAACTTCACATTCTCATCATCCTCATATGCTTTCTCTCCTGCTACATATGGGTCCTTCTTCTCATGAAGCATCCCCCATACTGCCTTGGCCACATGCATGCCTACATCACCTTGATAGTTGGCTCGTTTAACTTCTGCGCCATTCCACTGGATAATTCTTGAAACTGCTTCACCTATAGTATTAGACATGAGGTGTCCAATATGGAACTCCTTAAAAGGGTTCGGATCTGTGTACTCCACCATAACCTTGGAGCCCTTACCACTTTCTCCTCTTCCGAAGTCATCTCCCGCTTTAATAATTTCTTTTAACGAATCACTAAAAAACTTTTTTGAAAGATAGAAGTTTATAAATCCATTTTTATTCTCCACTCTTTCTACTTCTTCTGGTTTATTCTTATTTAAAAATTCCAAGAGTTCATCTGACTTCTTCGAGACAATACCAGCATTAGTAGAATAATCTCCAAACTCAAGATTCGTTGGGTGCTCTACAGTAAATCGTGCATTCCCGCCTACAAATGTCTTGATGAGCTCGGTGAGAGTCTGCTTCATTCTGCCTATCATACTGAAATTGAAGAAATTAAAAAGTCCATCCAATAATCGTAGGATGGACTAACACTAGCGGACATACCCAGATGCAGCTTCCTCACCTCTGGTAAGAAGCCACCTGGACCAATCTACTTGCCGGACAAAGTGCTTAGAGCACCTACAGCTTGGACTCTGGCATGCCAGACAGCCTTTTCCATAGTAATGTCTGACAGCTCCTTCCAAGTCAATATCTAGGACACCAGCAAGTCCGATGGTCCAAGCAAGCATGTCAGCAAGCTCGAGGCCGAGCTCCATCTCAAGTTCATCTATCTCGAATCGCCCAGTTTGAGTCTCTGCGACTAGGCGAGCGAATTCAGAGAATTCGCTCTGCAGACGATTGAGAACATTTTCAACCCCGGCCCTCCGATTGGCCTCCCCATAAAGAGCACCCAGATGGCTACTCCAATCTCCAAGTGACCAGTACTCACGTTGAGTCGAGGAGGTGGTAAGAGATTCCCTTCTGTCTCCTTGGCAGATGCAGGGAATGTGCTTACAGTATCCACATCCTCTTCCAAATTTCTTTGCTAGAGATATATCTAGCACTACAGTTGGGTATGCGTGGTTGACACAAAAGATTCTGCTCACTACTCTAGCGGCAGCCACGTTCAAAACTTGTCTGTTTTCTCGATGTTTGCGAATAGCATCTTGCCAGTCTGCAATACCAAAGTTCAAAAGATCAAGACGAGTTCTCACATCTGGTAGAAAAAGATCATTACGTCGACCATACATGCTGAAAAAATGCAAAACCAAGTTCCGTAGCGTCATAATCTCCTCCAAAAGGAAGGTTCTAGCTTTATATGTAACAAACAAGTTCCTTTTTTGCAAACTCAATTTACGTCCTAAGTTTTAGACTCTTTTTCACAATCTGAAGAACCTCCTGATGAATATCCTTACGACTTCGTAAACTTCCTTTAGAATTCACACACTTCACCACATGCCAGTTTTTACGAGCCTTGACGAGGTCGAGATACATCTCTATAACCTTCTTTTGATACTCAATCTGTGCCTCATGCTGGTCTATGTGCCTACTTTTATCTTTCTTAACTCTTTTTTTCATAAGCTCCTCAGATGCCGTGGCAGGAAGCCACAGATATATGACGAGGTCCGGCGCTGGAAGTCCCAACTCCTTATACTCTCCTTCCTCGATGAAGCGGACAAACTTGGCTCTTTCACGCTTGGGTAGTTTGGCACCTTGGTGGGCAAGATTACTAGGTGTATATCTATCGCATATTACATCGCCTTCCTTCAGAGCTTCCTGTAACAGATACTTGGCTCTAGTACGGTCTAGGACATAAGGTAGAGATGAAAAGTATGGAGACAGACCCAAGAAATCTCCGAATTCACCATCGAGTGAGCGCCGCACAAGCCGACCAAATTGAGATTGTTTATACCTAGGAAACTCGAAGAGTGTAACCTTCCTGCTCTTTCTTAAGGCATTGTATAGGAGTCGAGTTTGAGTGGCCTTGCCGGCTCCATCCCCTCCTTCGATCACAATTAAGTTTCCGGAATTCCAAGGCATCGAGCGAATTGTACCACCTTTGTCCACCATGTTAGACTTCTACTCTAATATGGCGCTTTCAGACAGACGGATACTGGAGGAAATGAAGAAGGGAGATATTGTTATAGAGCCCTTCCACAAAGAAAATCTGGCCACGTCAAGCTACGATGTCACCCTCGGCGAGTACTACTTCCGAGAGCAGAGACCCAAGCATCTCTACAACATTTATAATATTTACGACAAGAGACACACAGACCACGTGTGGGGCACTACCCCACACAAGGCAGAGAAGGCCAAGGAAGTCTTCCAAGATACAAAGTTTGAATACATTGGTATTAAGCCAGATGAAAAAATTATTTTACTTGAGCCAGGAGAAACAGTTCTAGCACATACACAAGAGTTTATCGGAGGTCGAAACCATATAACTACTATGATGAAAGCTCGTTCATCCCTCGGAAGAAATTTTATAGAGGTGTGTAAGTGTGCAGGCTGGGGTGATGTAGGATATACGAACCGTTGGACCATGGAGATTACAAATAACTCTTCCCACTACTCTATCCCTCTAGTGGTTGGCCGCAGAATTGCCCAAATTATTTTCTTCGAAACTGGGCCTATTCTTAAAACTGATTATACAAAGACTGGTAAATACCAAAGCTCCCAAAATATAAAAGAGATGAAGAGAGACTGGAATCCTCTAAGTATGCTCCCCAAACTCTATACTGATCGAGATATAAAAAAGTAGGGACGAATCCCTACTAGTTGGGAAGAGAGAGGACGAAGTTTACAAGCGTTTCGTCTTCTTCTAGTCCTTGGAGAAGCGACTCTCTCGTGATCATTCGAGAGAAATCATTTTCATTCGGAAGCATTTTACGATACTGCGTCCAGCAAGATGTAAAGTTGCCAGAGTACCATAGACCTGACAAACCTTTAGGTAAAATAGTCGCTGGATGCTCGAATGGTGACATGTGACCGTTAATCTGAAGCGAGTCCGCCATCTGGAAATCCGCATCGAGACTTCTCTTTCCGTCATGTGTGAGATAGCTTACTCTCGCACATCGAGCCGATGAGAGACGCGCTAAGCGTTTGGGATCCGAAACTTCCTTTCTGTCTTCATCAAACACAAACGGAAGATGCCATCCTCCTTCGTCAAGCTGGCACGGCACACTTTCTGTATGAGCTCGAGCCATGGCGATCGCCAGAGTTTGGATTTCCGGTTGAGCCAATGGAGAAGCACGGAGTGCATAGAAATTTTTCCACACAGAGCTTGTTACGATTACTGTGTGATAACTATACGGCTCTAGCACACGGTTAGCATGTTGCTTGTGAACGCCTATCTTGATGGGCTTTATTTTAGTAATGACATCTCTGAAGAAGTAGGAAAGATCTTCAATTTTCTTGCATAGCTCTTCTGCCCGAGGGTCACCCTTGGAATCCTTCAGGATTTGCGCGGTGCCACCAGAAAGGAAAAACGCCTGGAGGACTGCAACATCGCGCCCTACAAGCCAGTTATGCCGAGAAGCTGCATTATCTTCTTCCGACACGGATTCTGCTGACTGCATGCCGGCTTTGTTCTTCCCGAATTGGAGCGGCACAAACGGCTTTTCCAGAACCTCCTTGAGACGCTTCCAGACTGGGATGGCCCGTGAGCTCGCCGAGTTTCGACTAAAATCTCGGTGAGTGTTGAACTCGGGAAGGAGAAATCGAGGCATAACCACCTCGAAAGTGGTCAGTCTACTTCTGTTGTGGAAACTGTCAGCCACGACTTCAGCTGAAATACTAGTCCGTTCAGTTGCCATATATCCTCCTGGAAGGAATTCTGTTTAATGATCTGTCTGGCATAACTTTACTTGCGTAAAGAAAAAGCAGAAGTTGACATAACAAATTTAAAAAGTCCCGGTTTCCCGGGACTTTTGCTAGATGTTAGCGGACGTCGACACCCATACTTCTCGCAGAGCCTTCCACAATCTTCATGGCGGCGTTTATGTCTGTGGCATTTAAGTCTGCCATCTTCTTCTCTGCAATGGACTTCACTTGTGCTTTGGTGAGAGTACCGATCTTAGAAGTGTTCGGTTTGCCGCTTCCCTTCTCCTTACCGAGAGTTTTTAAAATTAAGTTTGATACTGGTTCGATCTTGTATGTAAGATGGTAAGTGCGGTCCTCATAGACTTCTACTATAGTAGGTACCGTTTCTCCTACTCTCTCCTTAGTCTCATCATTAAAACGCTTGACGAACTCGCCGATGTTTATACCCGCACCTCCAAGCACAGGTCCGAGCTGCTGACCTGGTACGGCCTTACCGCCGGGGATCTGGAGCTTTAGTACTTTTGTAACTTTCTTTGCCATATATATTATTGAGAGCGTAACAATACCTTAAACCTTCTTGACCTGCAAGAAGTCGAGTTCAACTGGGGTCTCACGACCGAACATGGAGACCAAAACCTTGACCTTACCTCTCTCCTCGTCTACCTCACTAACCTTGCCCTCTAAATCCTTAAACGGACCGTCCACAATCTGCACGGCATCATCAGTAGTGAGATTTATAGTGTGGAGCACCTTATCTGCATTCATGCGCTGGAAGAGTGAGTCTACCTCTGTCTTGTCTATCGGTACTGGATAAACTCCAGAACCGACGAAACCGGTCACGCGAGGAGTATTACGCACAACGTACCATGAGTCATCGGTCACGATCATGTCTACCAAGATATAACCCGGATAAATTTTCTCTTCCTCTTCCACTCGCTTTCCATTCTTAATCTTAATCTTCTTCTCTGTCGGTACGACTACGTTAAAAATCTTGTCCTCCATGCCGAGTGACTCGATGCGCTGCTTAAGATTTCTCTGCACAGCATTCTCATATCCTGCATAGGTGTGAATGACGTACCAATTTCTACCTTCTGAGATTTTTTGTTTTGTCATGTAAATTCGATTAAAGAACAAACTTCTGGATAACCAGAGAGAAGACATAGTCGAAGAAGCCCAAGAAGAGCGAGGTAAGTATGGATATGAGGATAACGATAATAGTGAAGCCAACAGCCTGGCGCCTAGTGGGCCACTTGACGTGGGTGAGCTCCGCACGAGTCTCCTGTATGTAATTTCCTAGTCTAGACATTTGTTTACTAAAAAACGCCCCCTTGAGCGCTTTTTAGATAATACCAGAGGCTTTTACTTAAGGCAAGCCTAGCGGATTTCGTAGACCAAGGTGACGCTAGAAGTTACCTTGTTCTCCCCTGTTGGAAGAGTGGGAGCAACAGCCGGGGCAGCTGACTGAGCCTTAAGATCCATACCACCCATACCATATACAGGATACGGATATCCAGAGTTATCGTAGAAGTTCACGATGTGGTCAAGGTCGATATCAAGACTCTTAGAAAGAACTTCAGCCTTAGACTTAGCATCTGCGATGGCCTTGTCCCTTGCCTCATTCTGAACCTTCTCTGGATCATCGGTTGTAAATGTTACTGAGGATATATTGGTAGCTCCATTCGAGCCAAGAGCTGCAAGGACCTTACCTGCATTGTCAGTCTTTCTAATCTTTACCGTTATATCGTGACTTACCGTGTATCCGTCGGGAATCTGGCGAGAGGGAGGGCAGTTGTTCACCGTACAAACTGTAGAAGTATACGTGTACTTAGGATAAACATTGTAATTAGTTGTCTTTACATCCTTGTCATCTATACCCAGATTCTTGAGTGCGTTTAGAATATTATCCATCTTAGTGGTGACACTCTCTTGCGCAGTAGCCACATCCTTAGCATCGGCTGAAACAGTATATGAGACTGTGGCTATATCTGGTACCACCATCACCTCTCCTGTACCGGTAATAGAGATGACATTTACGGCTGGGGTTGGAGTTCTAAGACTCTTTAGTCCCACAAGTGCCTCAACTATTAAGAAAACGCCCAACATTATTAATACGATTCTTCCCCATTTGATAAGGGACTGTGTGTTTTCGTTCTGCATGGAGAACATCTTATCACACCCTTCTCCTTCTCCACCAAGTCCTTTCTTCTAAGAAAATATTGAAGATAAGGAGGGTGAAGCTAACTGAGAGTAGTCCTAATGCCACACCCGCTAGCACATCGAGTGCCCAATGAACACCAAGATAAAGCCTAGAAAAGCAGATCAGTGTCGCAGAGACGATACAGAAAATAACAAAAGTAATTTTACTCATGAAGGTTTTAAAATGATCCCAGAAAGAATAAGCAGTGGCGAAGAAGAAGGCTGTAGCCACTGTGGCATGTCCAGAGGGAAAGCTCCATGTAGAAAGTGTGGTAAGAGCTTGGTCTGGTCGTGCTATGACAAACATATTTTTAAGTACTATAAATGAAATAATAGAAACGAGTATGGATACTACGTAAAGAAGAGCGTCATAAGTATCTTTATTCAGAAGAAGATATATAGCCAGGAGAATTCCGAAGAATAAAAGTGCTGTAGGAGAACCCAGGTTTGTGGTGAAGAGCATGACTTTAGTTAACCATCCATGACGGAAGGGAGTAACTAAATGTTCGACAGCTGTATTGAATGGAGTTAATTCTGTACCAGTAGTTAATCCGTTAATGATAATCACAAGAGCCAAACCTGAAAGAATGCACACCAGAAGAAAAAGTATATTGCGTGCCCAATTAGGAAATGGATTCATTTAATAATTATAATCTGAAAATTGTTTATAAAAATTTATATAATTTATATAAGGGTAGCCCGCGGCTTGTAGCCGCGGGCTGGTGACCTGGTCGTTATGACCAGGTTTTGCCGTCAGTCGTGACATGCCTCGGGACTGGAGGGAGGTTCTCGATGAATCTCCCGCTTCCCAGCTCGACACGACTCCTCTTCCCTCCTGGGCCGACGCGGATACATGTCCGATTCGTCGATGGAGTTGTGGGAGTGTTGGTGGACACAGCCGGATCTGTGACCATCTGTTTCATTTGTCTACCTCATAGAGGTAAGAGGGTTACTGGGCACGCGACGTGCTTCGGTAGGAACTACTAATGTGCATGCCTGAGAGCTAATCTACTCAGGTTGAGGTACTCCGTCAAGCATAATAAAATGCTCTGGTGCACAATATGTGTATGAGAAGATTGACAAACAAATTTTTCCGGAGAAAAACTCTAACGGTGGCCAAAAATTTAATTGGTAAATTTTTAGTCAGAAAAATTGGTAACAAAACTATCCGAGAGAAAATTACAGAAGTGGAAGCATACATAGGTCCACATGATCTTGCCTCACACTCCTCTAAAGGTCGTACACCCAGGACTGAAGTGATGTACCAAGATGCAGGGACTATATATGTTTACTTTATATACGGAGTGCATTGGATGCTTAACATTGTGACTGAAGAACGTGACTTCCCTGCCGCAGTGCTTATAAGAAGTACTGAGAGAGTAAGGGGTCCAGGCAGAGTAACGAAAGAATTCGGCATAGATCGGAGTCTAAATGGAAAGAAGCTAGGAGTAAAGTCTGGTCTCTGGATAGAGGACGGAGCAAAAGTAAATCCCAGGAACATCTTGAGAACACCTCGTATCGGCGTCTCCTATGCTAAGGAATGGAGTGAGAAACCCTACCGCTTCATACTTAGACCTTAGGGCGCACTCGGAAACAAGTTCTCCTCGATGTTGTCTATATCTTCAGGGAGCTCGGTATTTATCTCGTCGGACTGGCCGGCTACTGGCTCCTTGATATCAAGATTTTCTCCATAGAGCTTCTTGGTGGTCTTCGGGGAAACTATGGCATTACTATCAATTTTCTTCTTTGGTTTTGGAATATCTTCCATTCGCTCTAAGACGAAAGAGGGATTAATTCATTGCATAAGCTCTCTATTGATTCAGATACCCTGGGGGTACACTGTTCTCAAGTTGGTTCTTAGCATTCTTGGCTTGATCTATGGCATTAAATCCGTTTAGAGGTGAAGAACCGCCTTTATACTCAGGAGCTTTTATATTCTGTTCTGCTCCCATCTTCCAAACCATAAAACATATGATGAGGACAGTGACAAGGAGACTGACTAATCCTATAAACCCTCTACTGTATTTAGTATTCCAATTTTCAGACATTCGACTTAAACAATTTATCGAACTCTCTTAGTAGCTCCACCAGCTTGCTCTCCTTTCTATCCATTGTTCCTTGGGTGGCATACTCGCCTGGATTCTCAGTCGGCTTAAAGAACATGTACTGCTGAGCAGCATATATACCCACTTCACTCTCCTCTGGCCAAGGACCGTTGGTCTGTATCAACTCTCTGATTCTTGGGATAAATATAAACTGGAGCCACTGAGCTAGGCTAAGCTTGTCCGCTCCGAAGGCTTCGTTGAAGTCATACATCTCTTCTGGAAGTGCCTCTGCTTGCCAGAGCCCAACCTTCTTCATCTCCTCTTCTATGGCATCAGTCTTTTCTCGGATAATTTCTGGATTCATATGCATACATCATAACTCAAGTTTGCGGATAAGAGGTACTAGTTGGTCGAAATACTTCTTCACCTCAGGTGACTCAGCTATCTGATCTTTCTTATAAGCAATGACATCTTTCACCTTTACATCATTTACCTTCCAAGAATATCCTTTATCCAAGTAAATATTTAAGATAGGCATAACCTTGTCTAATGCATAGACAAACCTGCTCTCCTTATCTTCTCTCTTCTCATACGCATGGATAATCTTATGGAGTTCTTTAAACTCAGGGAATTCTTTCTTTATCCTTTTCAGAGCCTCTTCCTCACGAGCTTTCTTAGTATGTCTCTCAGCTTCATATGACCTATGAACGGCTGAGGGCGTATCTCCGGCGTAAACCTCCACCAAGTCATGCGCCAATGCATACTTCAAAGCCTTTTCTACATCAAGCTTTATTTTGTCCGTATTTATAAGATACCAAGCAGTAAGAGCAAGCTGAAAACTATGTTCAATATCATTCTCTTGCTGTTTATCCTCTGCAAAAATAACCCTGCGCTTCACCGCCCTAAACTTACGAGTGAGTTCAATAAATTCTAAAAGTTTTTCCATTTGGGGTGCATTTGGGAACGACGTTCGAACCCTGTTAGCGCTGCGCGATCCGGATGTGATGCAAGCGGTGAAGAATATCCGAATCATTAACGACAGAATGAGTCCGCGTCCTGCCTAACCAGTAGAACTATTTTAGCTTAACTGTCTGTCTGGCGCATCAAAGACGACACATCGCGTCAGGCGTGAGTGGTTAACGCACGACAAAGGAGCTCTGACAACTAGGAGCTCCTTTTTATGTGGTCATCGATACTTTGAGGAAATTTCTCTCTAAGTAACTGAAAGAAGAAGATCAGACGCCCTGCTTCGGACCTTGCCCCATCTGGACTAAGCGTCTCACCAAATTCCCTCTTCCATATTTCGATGAACTCTTTAATGGCCTTGTCTGGTAATGACACTAATAGACACTACTCCAACCAAGTGATTGAGAGTCGATTTATTGCGCATTTAGCGCGTCTTCAGTCCGAAGTAGAGGTCCTATGAAATTGCTACCGCCAGGCTCGACACGAATTCGCCAAAATACATGGCCACCATTATCAAATAGCTCTAGCAATTCAACCCAGTGATGTGTCTTTGCCTTTCTTTTACGCTTTAGAGGCTTTTCAAGAATGAATGGAAACAGCAACTCAGTGAATTTCCTCCAGTTGTCATAATCCTCGAACAGCCCTGCCTGCACACCGAGGCCTTTCTTGAGAATGTCTCTGATGTCAGATCTGAAGGTGGTAAGCGAGAGTATTTCAGAGATTCGATCCGCTGGGTGACCCGTAGTGTCATCCACTATGATTTCAGTGATCTTTTCAAGCAGATCTTGAACGATACCACGATGCAGATCTTTGTGCTGACACCAATTGCAATAGAACATGAGAATTGGATACCGTCGTTGCTGTCCCAGCGCTTCTAGATGTTGTCGAAGGGTCGACATAACCACTTGCACCCAATCTTTATGAATCACCGCCGTAGGTTGCTCTGCGAGGACTCTCAGTCTCTGATCAATTTCCTTGAGAAACCCTGTCATTTGGGCGATTTTATCAACAAAGCTGTGCAGCTACAAGATTAAGGTACAAAAAAGAGCACTCATCTCTGAGTGCTCGCTACGTTATCTCCTTTGTTATCGTGGAATTTCTTGTTGTGCTCTGTACTACCACAGACTGAGCACTGATGCTTGCGTCGGAAGGGTTTAGGTGGTGGTTCGTCCTTTTGGAGCTTGGGGCCTTCGTTCTCATCCATCTGGATACAAAAAAGCCGGACAAGCATCACTTCTGCATACCCATACTTAAACTCGCCAGACATGAGGTGACGGAAATGCTCAAGTTTCAGATCGGAGTCTTTTACCGCTGACCCACTAACCCCGGCGAGAATTTCCCACTTCTGCTCTCCTTGCTTTCTGCCAAACACCGCGAGTACTAACGAGGGTGTGCCATCAATTACCCTTGGCACTATTTCACTGATGCCCTCTTTGCTTGTGCCATTGCTCCAAAAAGACTCTGCTCCACACAAGGATACAAGAGTTGACATACAGACCTCGAGTTATGTCCGAGGTCACCCTACCACACGCAAATCAAAAGAGCACCCTGTAGGTGCTCTTTTGATTTTCTCACTCATTGTGGTGGGATCTGTAGCCTTTACAAGTTCTGAGAAATATTGGGGTCAGTGTCAGACAGATATTATAACAATACTATCCGACAGAGAGTATATGGCTAGCGTTAAGGAGAAAATGAACCTTATTGCTGCCTTCCAGCAGGCCCCCGTGACAGCGTAAATTGAGCTGTGTGCGAAGGTAATGCAAGAGTTGAAGAACAGGACAGAACTCGACGATTAAAGCGTGTAAAGGCATGCGGATTCCATATCCCTATCACTGCATCAGTCCGCCACAAGTAAAATTCCTTTTTATCAAGCAAACAAAGCTAATTTTCCTAAAGTTGCAGGGTTGCCAATGTGGATAATCCCTAATGATTTCTGAATTATTGAATTTTCACCATGAGAGATCTATTTACAATTAGAGGACTCACTGAGAGTAGGAAGTCTATAAATATATTTAAGATAAAACAAGCTGGCATCCTTGCTCGGCTTCCTTTTGAGCAACATTTTTTGATAAATAACGTTCAGCTTAGCTTAAGTCGTAATTCTGAAACCGAATGCTGGGGTATTAAAACTGACCAGAAAGACATCATAAAACTCACTAAGACAAAATGTAACTATGGAGGAGTTAGGTACTGGTTTACCTGTCCTGAGTGTTCAGCACGACGCGGGATACTGTACCTTAACGAGGACAAATTTGAATGTAGGAAATGTTTAGGTCTAAAATATGAAGTCTCTTATGCAAATTATAGATCAATACAACCCGCATTACGCAATCATCTCAAGTTTAAACAGATAAGTTTTCTTTCGATTCGGCAATCCTATAGGGGTAAACCTACTAAGAGGTATTTAAGATACGAAAAATTAAGAACGTCCATATTAGGAGGTTTTGAGACATATGTGAAAAGGCACCCTAGGGCGTAGCCTGCAGCCATTTAAAAAGAACGTAGCTCGCTTATTCCACTATCAAGTTTGGCGATAAAGTCGGATATTGAAAAATTTACTATGTCTAGGCCGTCCTTGTGCTTAATAAAATCCGCCCAGCGTATGGTGTCAGCATGAATCACTGGAGCAATGAAAAAAGTAGATGTATCCTTATGATCTTTTTTAAAGTCTTGAAGATGTCGACTTATCGGTGCCATTTCCCTTTGAACTTGAGCTACACCATTCAACAGGGTAACCTCCAACAAGGTATATTTCTCTTTTTGTTCACATTCAATGTCTGAACCATTACCAGGAGCATGAGAAGAAGGAAGACCCTCATCATCAGATATGTAATTAGGTTTAACGATTACAGAGGGCAATTTACTTATAACAGCAAGAGAAATAAGAAACTCCAATCTTAGAGGGCTGGGAATAAGTGACAAAACTTCATCACTAGATGAGGGCCTGCTGGTCGTCAGCTTAAGAATTTCGGTTTTTAACGTTGACCAATCAAAGTGAGTAGCCCACTTCTGCAAAAGCCTATTTTCTTCTTCAATATCAGTCTCATACACCCTTTCAATTGAAATTAATTTTTCATCAATTGAAGATATGTAATCAAAATACTCTCTTTCGGTAGTATGTTTTGGATATTGAGAATATCGTTCAAGAACATAATCTATCTTAGCAATTTCTTTTTTGTTTAAATCGACAAATTTCCCAAAGCCTCTAGATGTTATTAGGCCTGTCAGACGCATTTTTCTCAAGAAATCATCGACGTACTCAACCATAATTGTCCTGTCTGGCATTGAAGCATGTCTACCTCCAGTGAGTTCATCAACCTCTTTAAGTATGACTTCCCAACTTGGCTCATATTTATATTCGGCACGGATTTGCTTAATCTTTTGATAGAGAGCTTCAGCATTATTATCTTTCCAAGTTAAAAGCAGGGGCACCTCTAATTTAGTTATACCTGCATCATTAAAATCAGGATCAGCGTTAATCTTTTTTATTACCTCTAATAACAAAATAAGAGGTGCATTCTCGTTTGATACACGTCGCAGAGGATTGTTTCGCTGATACTTAGCAAATGCATTTAGAAATGCCTGCTGTTCAAATTCAGGATGTTCAGTGTCAGCGAGCTTAAGACCAATAGCTGAAAACTCCATTGGTTGACCCATATCGTAATAAACAAAACCTAGCTCTTTTGCTAATTTAAACCATGTATCAAACCTCGAAGCCCAACCTCTTTCGAATCCTGCTTCCTTGTGATTCTGTGGATTAGTTTGAAGTATGACAGTGACCTCCTCATCTAAAAGCGGTAGCCCTGCGTCCCATTTTTCTTTGATCTCATCTCCTACACGAGTAGGTTGATATAAACCAATTTTAATTAATTCTCCCGCCACCTTTTCAGCCAAGATATTAGTAAGGACTTCACTGTTATAGTCCTTGAGCACAGAAAGCATACCCTTCAATCTTTCAGGGTTTCGAACGGTAGTTGTAAACAATAGCGGTTTAAACTGATTACTGTGTCTGATTGGCATTTTAATAATTTGTTATCAATACCTCAGTTATCTCTTTCTTGGTGTTATTGTGATAACTTATGTAGTTGCTCTTTATAGGATAAACATTGTACTTTTTCATCCAAGATATCAGTTTTTCGTTTTTTCTGCCATTGTAAGCAGATATATTCGAGAGTGCGAACCTAATACCTTTGTCATTAAGTCTGTCCAAAATCTGCATCAATTCACCGTCTAATTCTTCATTCCACAACTTATTGTATTCACTTGCTGATATCAAGTATGGAGGGTCAACATACACAAAGTCATTTTTACTAAATTTTTGACTCGTAAGGAATTTTTTAAAGTCTTGAGCAGAAAAACTAACCTCTTTCTCTCGTGCGGTAACAAAATAATCCTGTAGAGCCTTTAATACATTCTGATTGAAATCTACGTTACCTACAGGAATGTTGAATTCTCCTTTGCGGTTAAAGCGCAACATTCTATTAAACCCATATATTAATAAAAGAAACAAAACTAATAGATCTTTTTTCTTTGATGTATTGTAATCAGACTTGAGCAAGCCATAACCCTTACGGTTAAACTCGGCATAATAAGTTTTTGGCCATTTCTTTTTAAGTTCAATCGGAACTACATTTTCAAACACAGAACAAGATAGATTATATTGCTCTACAAGATCTTTAATACGCGTAACTAAGGCCTTTTCTTTACTTGCCTGACTTGTTAGAAATTTATGAAGTGCAATAACGTTTTCATCTATATCATTGAGGACATAATGTTTAGCGTCTACGTTTAAAAAAACACTTCCTCCACCCAAAAAAGGCTCCACAAAAGTATTAATTTTTTCTGGGAAATGTTTTCTAATCTCTGCTATAAGTTTAAACTTATCGCCTACATAGAAAAATGGTGATCGTTTAAGCCGAACATCGGGGTTCATTTTACTTTTGTAATAAACAGAAATTCTTGATGATCATCAAAGTTGGTTTTACCAGCATTGAAGAACTGATGATTCTTCTTGAATACCTTTGTCTTCCCTTTAGAATTTAAAATCTGTTCAATGGTTTCTAACTCTATCTTATTTCTTGAAGAGCTACTCTTAGATTTATATGTATTGTTATATGAAACAACAATATATTTTGTCTCTAGGTTTTTTATAAGATCAGCAAAGACTGTAGATGCTTTAACCCTACAATAATCACTCATGTTCTCTTCTGGACGCTTTAATGCCACACCTGACAATTTAGGGTTATCCCAAAGAGCCAGCGTCTCAAGAACATGGTAGAAACGGCTATACTGCCGAGAGTTATAGGGAGGATCTATGTAGACTATATCAGCCTTTAATTTATGTGCCAATTTATTTGCATCTTCGCGATAAATAGACACGCTACCTGCCTTAATCAATGGCTCAATTAAGCGAAAACTGAAATTTCTATCTGAAATACTGTTTTTAAAATAAGCCTCATAGTGTCCCACTGTGTTAGCAATTTTATCTGCAGAGTACAACAAAGAAGTAAGTAATATATGGTACTCCTTGTTGTTTAGCTCCCCTCTTCTCTTTTTTAAGTCCTCTCGTATAAATCCTATCAGCTTTGCTGCGGAAGTATCAAAAAATTTTCCACCAAAGTTTTTCGAGAAAAAATTGTGTTCGACGTCGACAGGATTTATTGAATTGTAATGAGAGACGAAATTAAAAACCTTCTCTCTGTCGTACTTTTCTTGCGCAAAAAAACCTTGATAGACGGCAAAATTTGAGTGCAGTAAATCATTTAAAATAATTTTGTTATACGTACGAGCAGCACGCGCTGACACAACGCCTGTTCCTGCAAAAATATCTGCAAAACTATTACCCTTGCACTCTCTTTTTACGTGTTCAAAAATCCAATCCAAGAGCTTAGCCTTGCTGCCAATATACCTTCTATTTTCAATATCAATAGTAGGCATTGGAGGAGCCGATCTAAAACTTTTCTCTACTATTACTTTTTTAGGTGCTAAATCGTATTTTACTTTCCTCATGTATGTATTTTAACAGATAAACGTTAATACACTTAGAGACGGAATGGGGAGAACTTCCATTCACCCATACCTCACAAGGTTTTTTGCCCGCTAATTAAAACTTTCTAGAACTCCGTCATTATTGTTGTCATAAAAACAGGACGGTCGTAAATTGGTCCAGCAGTATTGATACCTGTTGTTGCCTCCATAGTTGGAGATATTTGTATGATCAGGCTTGCCTCGAAGGTATGTGATCATTTCGAAGGTCATCCCCGCCCAGACCTCATTGTTGATTAGTCCCTCGCAGTCATCCTTTCTCCACGTTGGATACTTTGCACAAAGTTTACCTGCAGGAGTAGTGAGAAAGGCATCATTCTCAGCCTTCTTTTGTTCTGCAGCAACTCTCAATTCTTCAGCACTTGGAGCAGCTGCCTGTGGTGCGGGGGTACTGCTATTTGAAGAACTCGCTATTAAAATTACTATGACTAGCACTCCAAAAATTATCACAACCGCTTTCAAAAACTTACTGTTGTTCACCGAAGATTTTGTTTCCATGGGTTTTTACTAGCGAATAATTGCTAGCGTGGAAACACAGAACCCCACGCCAGCAGGGCCTTGCGGCCCACACACCAGTTTCCCGATGTGACCCATGGAAGAGTCGCTGAACGTGGGGTTCAGTATCTTCCATGGGATTTTCGACCATATCCTAAAGTTTTAGCTCGAGGGGTTAGGTCATTTCTTATTCAATTGTGCTCAAATTTTACCATTATAATTAGCCCTATGCCAACAGGCTTAGCATTTTCTATGAAAAGAGATAAGATTAAGAAACATGAAGACCGACTACGATAATCTTATTGAGAAAGCCCTAACAGACACAATACTTAAGAAGTTTGGCAAGCGAAAGAAAAACGGAAGTATTGTTATATCAATAGATAATTTCTTAAAGGAAACACTGATAAATGATCTGGATGTTCTGAAAAGAGCCCTAGATAACTTGCAGCAGTCCCTAAAGAACATTTTTGAATATCAGTTTATTTTTCGTACCTCAATTAGCAGTGCCGCCGATATTAATATGGCAGCTCCTCTCAAGACACCGAGGGATGTGAAAATTACAGTTTTCAACGCTGACGGACTCTTAAATCATAGTAAAGACTTAGAGGCTGATTTGAAAAAGAGCCAAGCAAGTAAGAAATTATATGCATTTAACTTAATAGACGGTTACTTATCGTTAAAGGGTAGCAAAAAACCTCCACATCAAATGGAAATGGGTGGAAAGCGTTATAAAGTTCTATTCTTCCTGGCAAAAGCAAAGAAATACATCAAAACTAAAGACCTCGCCGATAAGTTTGACGCCACACCTACAAGCATCCGTAGAACTGTCGGGGAAATAAGGAAAGTGGTGCAAGATGCGTTTAACGTTCCCCTTAATTCGATTATCGATAATAATAAAACTGCTGGTTATAGAGTTTTGAACGTAATAGCAAAAAGTTCTGACAAGGTATACCGCGTGAAGTGATTCTCAGTTACGCTGTTGATAAATAAAAGAAAAACCCCTGGAAATAAGGGGCTTTTTTATTGTTTTGGAACGCTAAAGGTAGATGCGCGGTAGATAGGGCCTCATGCAAAGATAAGCATATGGCGATTCCAGAAGTAAAAACACATAAAAGAAAATCTACTGAGGAAGAATCGGTAGATTTCTTCTTGGACCGCCTCGCGGAAATTTTGCTAATGCAAATCGAGCAAAAAGATACTGCTCAAGTAAATTCAGAACAAACCCACAGTAAGAGGTAGTCAGCGGATCCTCTATAAAAAATTGGCTCAATACTTCTTGGTTGTCAGATACCAGTCCCCGCTCTGAGTGAGCACTTCTCAACGGGGGACCCTTATCTGCCAATCAATAAGAACTCAAGCGATCTATCACCAGACAAAAATTCAGGAATTAGGAGAACCTGACTGGCCGAAAAAGCGCTTACCTATGGGCATATATAAATCTTCACAGTTAAACATCCGAAGAATAAGGGGAGAAAAAGTGACCGTATGCAGAAAATGTAAACAAATTATGATTATCAAATTCAAACAACAAAAGATACGCGCTCGGAAAGAGCTCAAGGAAGCTAGAAAGGGTTTCAAGCGTAAAAGAGAAACCGTTCTGATACGCGTACAGAAGAAATGGCACACACCTCTCTTGCAACATGCACGAGAGAAAAAGAAAACACTCTCAAAACTCCATGATGAAATTTATCCGTTTTATCTTAGGCACAATACTGGCGATGGATAACTCGAATGCCGTATCAATTACCTTATTAAATTAAATAAAAATATGAGTTACGTAATGGAAAATGAATGGATTAGTGTCACAGAGGGAGATGTTCAGAGAAAAGCATTTATTCTACTTGGGAGAAAGTTAACAACAAAAGAAATTGAGGATGCAGAAGATAGATTCTTAGAACAAGCGGGGCAAATATATGATGTGATTGATCAATCAATTAACTATGCAGTTATATTTAACGATCTCTTAAGAAGAAGTAAGAACGCAGAAAGTAGTCCTGTCTATTATTCGCTAGATTGGAAAAATACCAATGCTTTTCAAGATGATTATAAAAGGATATTCACCTCCCCTACAGAAGACGATATTAGAGAATATATTTTTCACCAGCATCAACCTGGTGACCAGTTTAAGATCACACACATAAATAATGGCAAGGAAACCTTAATCGATGAAATAGGACAGGAATATATTGATCAGTTGAACTAATAACCATAAATCTTAGAAACAAAATGAAAAAAGCACTTATTTATTGCAGAACCACAAGTTTAGAGAACAGGGACTCTATCGAATCTCAATTAAAATTGACCAGACTAGCTATCAGTAACAGCAAGGACTACGAACTTGCCGAAAATGGCACCTACACAGATATTGGCCAATCTGGTATGAGTATGGAAAGAGCTGCCTTATCAGAACTGATGCTCAGAATCATATCGGATGATGAAATCAAAGCAGTGTATGTATACAATTCTGAGCGAATATCTAGAAGCGTTTATTGCCTTGAAAAATTTACTACATTTCTGAAAAAATTTAGCATTTTACTTTTTCAAGTCCAAGTTATTGGAATAGAAGAGACTCATGTGGAAGCATACGCACGTTGTATTACGGAAAGACTGCAAAGACCTGAGTGTATCGAACTTCAAAAATCTATTAGAAATAAAGCCAGAAATAAGGTTACTTAGAGCTTGGTAATCCACTTGCTATATCCACTGTTCTCGAGATGATGTGTGTAAACAAAAAATATGAAAAAAGCATTAATATACTGCAGAGTTTCAACTGATGAACAAGCTGGTGATGAACGTCACTCACTTAAAACACAATTGAGGCTTTGCGAAAGAGGAATCGAAGATAGTAAGGAATATAAGTTAGCTGAAGATGGAGTCTACGTAGATCCAGGCAAAACAGCCACGAACATGAATCGTCCTGGCTTACAGGATCTGTTATTGCGAATACAGGAAGATAAAACAATAAAAGCAGTCTTCGTACAAGACACTGATAGACTAACAAGGAATGTGAGAGATCATCTCACTATCAAAATCCTTCTTCAAAAAGCCGACGTGAGATTGGTCTCAGTCTCACAACCAGGTATGGAAGATACTCCCGAAGGAAACTTCATGGACCTAGTAATTGCAGGTGTGAACCAATTACAGTCACAAATTACCTCAAGAAAAACAGTTAAGAATACCGACCAGAAGTTTGCTGACGGTGGTTGGCCTACAAAAGCACCTATTGGTTATCTGAATGCTGGAGATCCTACAGATGAAAAGATACGAATAATAGTTACGGACCCAATCAGAGGCCCTCTCGTCACAGAGGCATTTCAAATGTTGAGTACAGGTGACTATTCTGTGTTAGAGATACGAGACATATTACACAAAAAAGGATTCGTCACCTTAGTCGGGAAAAGAATCGCTCACAGTAAGATGGCTAGAATGTTCAAATCTACTTTCTACTTCAGAGAAGCACATTGGAGAGGAAAGATTAACAAGAATGCGAATCATGAGGCTTTAATCACGAAGGAGATTTATGATCGATGCCAGCAGGTACTCGCCGAACATAATAAATATGCATGCCGCAGAGGCAAACATACTTTCCTGCTTAAAGGTTTTGTCTTCTGTGCGATTTGCGGACAACGATATACAGCTGAACACCACATACCCAAGAAAAAATCATATTATCACTGCAACAGGTCGGGAGATCAAATTAAATGCACTGACAAATACGTGGAAACGTGGGACTTGGAACAGCAAGTACAGGAACACTTCAATAACCTACAATTTTCCCCTGCATTTATAGAAAGGATTGTATTAAAGGTTAAAGAATTACACGAGAACAAGAAATCAGGTGTAGCAGAAAAGAAAAATAGATTAGTAGCCACAAGATTAAATCTTGAAAAGAAATTAGAGACAGCTGAGGAAAAACTTCTTAATAGCACACTATCTGATGAAGCGTTTACAAGGATTAAGAAAAACATCCGAGAACAGATCGATAATATCGATGACGAGATCTATAAACTAGAACAGTCTAAAAATCTTAAGGTTGATGTGATTCAAGAACTCTTAGCTTTAATAAGAGATATCGGTAAGGCGTATGGTAAAGCTACGGATCCACTCAAGCGCCTTTATTTAGGGCTATTCTGGGATGAGTTTAGGGCTTCAGAGAAGAAGATAGTGGAAGCAAAGAAGGCTCCAATAGTTTTAGCACTAGAAACAATCGGAGCGATGGTATCTGAAGAAACACAAAAGCTCGTCCTACCAAAGGAACGAGCTAGTGTGGTCGCAAATATATACCCCAGAGAGGCAGTTATATTAACGACCGAAAGGGGTGCCTATCGGGATTTGAACCCGAACTGGAAGCTCCACAAGCTTCAGTGCTAACCATTACACTATAGGCACCATCGCACTCTTTATAACAGAGAAAGAGGGTTAAATAAAGCTGACCAAACTTGGTGCGCAGGGGGAGACTTGAACTCCCACGCCTTACGGCACACGCACCTCAAGCGTGCTTGTCTACCAATTTCAACACCTGCGCAATGCGGACACAATATCAAATCTTAAGCGTTCTCGCTAGGAACTTCTACTGCATGTTCAGGCTCAACAGCCATACGTGCATTTCTCATCTGGCGACGGATATCCTTGGCGGCCTTATCACGGATGTGGTAGAGCTTGGAACGGCGAACCTTGGCACGCTTCACCACCTCGATCTTGTCGACCATAGGAGAGTATAAAGGATAGATCCTCTCAACACCCACACCCGATGCTACGCGGCGTACGGTGAAAGTACCGCCTGCCTCAGTGCCGTGCTTGCGTGCAAGGACTAGACCTTCGAAGGCCTGAAGACGAGTCTTCCCTTTCTCCTGGATCTTCTGCCAGACACGTACGGTATCTCCAGAACGGAAATCGAGCTTGGCTCGGTCTTCTACCTTTACTGGGCTAATTACTCTATTCATAAGTCGCAACAATCTAACATGTGACCAGGTTTATGTAAAGAATAAGGCTCCACACTACGTGGAGCCCATTGCATCATTCGGGTCTTAGACCCTTACAAGGTTGATGCGCACCCCATGCTTCTCGGACAGCTTATTGATCTTCACGCCCTTCTTGCCGATCACTCGGCCGAAGAAACGCTCTGGACAACGAACTACACCGCTCTCCGGAATCCGGATGACAAGCACCCTGTCTGGACACTTGAAGCGAGAGTCTCGCGGCCTGTCAGGATGGTACCGACCCTCTTGTTTCCAGACAATGTCGTAGCTCTTCAGCTTGTATGCGAGGTTGAGCATGAAAGCATGTTCTGCACGGACCAATGCCACGTCTACATCCTCGGGGAAAAGCCCCTCGCAGAGTCCGATATACCAGTCCTCGTTCTTCGGTTGGCCGCGGTCCAAAGAGAAGCGTTCCGCATCTTCGAGCGTCGCGAAATTGTGGTTAGTCCATATTACTCTCGGCTCGACACCGTGCTTGTGATACACGAGCGTACCAGAGTACCCGAACTCGTCCTGGTTGAGCTCAAGAACATAGCAATTGCCCCAATCACAAATCGAGATCAGCTTGATAGCCATTTTATGCACCCTCCAGTGGGTTGAGGAGCATGGCTGCTCCGATTGAAAGATCTTCTTGAATTATACTCTTATTTTAAAGCTTTGTCAATAATGGATTTAGAGCCTTATTTAAGGGCTTTTATAGCGTTTTCAAAATCAGCCGGATACGGCGCCTCTACAGTCTGTTTCTGACCAGAAGTATCTGTGAAAGTAATCTGTCTTGCATGGAGCGCTAGGCGCTTGAAGCCAAGGATTGGCTCTTTTCCTTTAGCATATAAAGAGTCACAAACTACTGGAGTATGTAGGGCTTTAAAATGCACTCTTAGTTGGTGAGTTCTGCCTGTCTTCGGCTTGGCCTCGACAAATGTCCAAGCATCTCCGCGCTTAAGAACTTGGAAGTATGTTACAGCTTCTCGTTTCTCCCCTCTTGCACCTCTCTCTGCAGACCACTTGCGAAAGTCACTAGTACTGCGAGCAATCGGTAAATTAATTGTTCCGTGATCTTCCTTGAGCTTCCCATATAAGAATGCATGATAAATTTTCTCGATCTCTCGGTTTTTAAATTGCTCTTTTAGATTATTAAATCCCTCTTCGGTCTTCGCAAGTAAAAGCACTCCGGAAGTTTCTCTGTCTATCCTGTGGACGACACCCCACCTCTCGATCTTTTCTCCACTTTTAAGTTCTATTGGCTCTCCGACATTCTTCGATTCCGGATATTTATTTATAAACCACTCTGCCACAGACGGCTCCTTAGTCCGACCATCCGAATGTACGACAAGTCCCGCCGGTTTATTTATGACCAGAGTATCTTTATCTTCAAATAGAATTTCTGGAATTTTATCCATAAGTTCAGTACTTGTGGGCACGAGAGGACTTGAACCTCCAATCCCGTGAGGGAACTGGCTCCTGAAGCCAGCGCGTCTGCCATTTCGCCACGTGCCCATTCCGTGCACTGAGCATACACTATATGATAGTATCGTTCTACAGTTCGGTGCGGGCGATTAGCTCAGTTGGTAGAGCGCTTCATTTACACTGAAGATGCCACAGGTTCGAGTCCTGTATCGCCCACAAAACGAGAAAAATATATTTAATTCGAGACGCCTCCGGCAGGAATCGAACCCACATCAATGCCTTAGAAGAGCACTGCTCTATCCATTGAGCTACGGAGGCAATACGGCAATATTACACAAACTAGAGAGATGGGTCTAGGATCGTATCCTTAGTAGTTTTTATAGTCTCAAGTCTCGCACTCTTTTCTTTATAATAAGTCACCACTTTCTTCAAGAGCTTCTCATTAACAAGTCCTAGAGGCGCGCTCTGTCCCTTGTCTACTATAGTGTCATTACTATTTAAATGTAGAAATGTATAAGCACAGAAAGCAATAACCAGGGCCGCGGCCACAGAAACGGAGAGAAAGATTATTTTCCAATCTCTTTTAGGTGAAGTTCCGAACCCTAGGAACTTGCCGTTACGCTCAAATGTTGGTAATTTAAACTTTTTCATATTATTTTCTACTGTTCGACAGTTTTAACAGGATCCTTAGAAGAATACAACGTTAACTGATACGAACTTCTCCACACCGGAGAACTCTTCTTCCCTTCTTCTACCAGTCCAACACTCGTACTCATATCTGTAGTGTCTATGATCACTCTGTAAGGCAAGCTCTCTATGGCATGGACGAAGGTAATACTCGAGATCCAACTGCCAGTAGTAGTTAACGAAACATTCACGGTCGGAGAGGGCGAGGCCTTGGTGGTCTTTTCAGTACCTTGTAATGAATTCACTTTTATATCGAGTCCAAGATCCTTGGCCGTTTTCTCTATCAATTCTAAGAGCGTGACTAAACTCTCTTTAGTAATTATTAAATCATTTAAAGCCAGGAGCTCATCTCTGTCATTATTTTGAATTGTTTTCAGAGCTTGGATTAATGTGTCACCCTTAGAACCGCTACCCGCTTCACTTTGGAGCATTTCAACTTGCTTTTGCTTGTTGTTCACAATATACACACCATAAACAAATACTCCTAAGAGCCCTATAAGTAGTAATGTCGAGAAGAAGAATAAAGTTTTGGTAGAAAATGAACTCATAAAGCAGGATTTAAGGTCACTTGGAAGTTAATATCTTTATCTTGTGCCAAATCCGACACCGGGAAGTTCGTTGGGGCGAACTTGGAAGAACTGTTTAACTTACTTTCGAAGTCAAGAAGGGCCTGTCTGTCCTTGGCCACTCCAGTAAGAATGAGAGAAACCTTCTTAGCATCCTTATGCCAAGAGAGTGCGCTTAAGTGGACTCCCGAGGACTTAGAATTAATTATCTCTTGGAAGAATTCATACGGCGCATCGGTGTCATTAACTGGAGTGAGAAGCGCCAATGTCTTGTTGGTCTCGTCTGCCCAAGCCTTAAGATCTGCATCTGTGGAGGTACCCATGTTGTGGTTGAGATTACTAATCAGATCGTTAACTGCGGTAAGTCTCGTAGTGACCAGTGCATACGTGGGGAAAAGCCCGATAACTCCGAGCACAAGTACGAAGTTCAGTCCAAGTAGAAATACAATAAACCTCCTGCGCTTATACTCGCCTTCCACAATCTTATTCTGCTCTGGAGAAAGAAGTTTAAACATAATCAGCTTCGTTTACCGGTAAGGCGGCCCCCACTGCACCTGCGAGTGAAAGAGATTCTTCGAACGGCACATCTGGTACGAACTCTTCGAACGAGAACGCATTCACCCACACATTTCCCACCGCATAATCTATCTCTATACCGGACATAAGCTCACCGATAAATTCCTCATTCTTGGCCCCAATACCTGAGAAAAGAATCCTTTCAATCCTCTTCCCTGGTGTACCATCCTTATCTATACGAGTATTCCAGAAAGCGAAGAGTTTGCGCATCTCCGACTTCAGCCCTGCCACATCTCCGCCTGATGCTGTACCAACTCCCAGAGGCAGAGTGGAGCTGAACTGCACTACTCCGTCCTCTGCCACATATAACCCAGATTTTTTCTCATTTAAGTTGATAATGAGATGTGTCCTAGGATCATCACGCGGTACGAGAGCACGAGCAATGGCTTGAGACTCAATGTCAAAGGATATTGGAATTAATCCTGCCAAACTGTACACTTCCAAATAAGATTGCATAACCTCGGCAGGAAGTACGGACACGGCCACTTTTATCTCCCCTCTTTCTTCTGTAGCTCCCACAATATCGAAGTCGAAAACAGATTCGGAGAGAGATACCGGCACATTCTCTTCTATAGTAAAGGCAATAGCATCTCGGAGGCCAGCATACTGAACCTTCTCTATGGTAGTGGTAAATACATAAGCCTTTTCTTCGGGAAAAGTGACATGGACATAGCGGAGATGATACCTGGCCCGAAGTTCTTCAAGAGACTTAACTAGGGATTCCTTGTTCGCTACCGCCCCATTCACCACAATGCCATCTGGAAGAGCAAGCTCTGCACAATGAAGGAGAGCGAAACCGCCTTTCTTCGAGGCTTTATCGAATTGTACGAACTGGATTCCTGCATCTGAGACCGCCACACCTTCAGTAGAGAGGAGTAGAAACTTAGGCGGAGGGAAAAAGTCGAAGAATCCCTTCTTGCGCTCTACCATGCTGGGAACGTGCGAAACCATTTGTATTATTATACACGTCTTAAGAAGCCGAGGCACCGAGCGGTGTATCCGGAGAAACCCTAAGAAGTGAGAAGCTCGAATCTGTATGTACTGCCAGTATCATAGCCTCACTTACAAGTCCCATAAGCGGACGAGGTTCTAGGTTGGTGACGAAGGCGCATTTCACTCCCACTAGAGGATGTAGACCCGCCTGCGCAGGCAAGTCTTCGAAGTACTTGCGTATACCAGAGACCACTTGTCTGGGTCTCTCCTCACCGAAGTCGACTGAGAGTTTAAGTAACTTCTCACTTCCTTCTATCACTTCCACAGAAAGAATCTCCCCTGCCTTGATCTCTACTTTCTTGAACTCGTCAATGTTTATCATCTGTTATATGTATCAATATAACTTTTTAAAATAATTGCTGCTGCAGAAGCATCTATCATACTGTTCTTACCTTGCAGTCTCTCTGCTTCTTGTGAGGTAAAGACTTCATTATGAAGCACCACTTCTACCCCGGCCGCTCTAAGATCTTCCGCAAACTTATTTATATCTTTATTAATAGGATTAGGGGTCCCATCAAGATTCTTAGACTCTCCCATAATAATTTTTTCTGCTCCGAACTTCTTAAGTAGTTTCAAGACGTGGTTCAAGAGATGTTCGTCGTTAGGAAGAACCATTCTAGGTAGTGCGAAGACTCCACTCTCATCCGTCGAGGCCACACCAACGCGTTTCTCTCCGAAGTCTATACCGAGTAACCCCATGTCCATAGTATAATGTCCAAATGAATACAAACAATCCTCCAGTAATCCTAGCTTGGCTCAACGCTCACCCAGGACTTGCCTTACTTTTCTTAGTATGGGCAATGGCTTGGAAAGGTGTCGCCCTATGGAAAGCCGCCGGACTCAGACAAAAGTATTGGTTCATGGCCCTACTTATAGTAAATACTCTCGGGATACTCGAGATCTTCTATATTTTTGTTATCGCCCGCAAGTACAAGGTCGAGGTGGTAGAAGGATAAATTTTATGCTTTTATAGTCTGACTGGAGGAGTGGCTGAGATGGGGAAGAAACTGCTTTCTTCCGAACCGCGCATGTAGTGCGCGACCACGAAGCCACGGTCCGCTTGCGGCCTCCATTTGAACGAAGTGAACATATGGAGGAGTGGCTGAGTGGTTTAAGGCAACGGTCTTGAAAACCGTCGTGCTCGAAAGGGTACCGTGAGTTCGAATCTCACCTCCTCCGCATTACTGGATTTTGTTCGCACAATTCATCAAATTGTCTTTGTTTCTCTAGGGTATTTAGAGGTTCTAACCGTTTCTTAATTTGAGCTACTGGTTTTGAGACCCTCTTTAGGGGTAAGAGTGATTTCTCTATGGAAACATTCACTATTTTGCCTTTTATGGTGAGGTCTGAACCTAGAGTGGAAAGAATGGAGCATTTTATCTCTGGACTGCCGTTTTCAAACTTATATTTTGCGTTCTCAATGAAATCAAACATTCTGTCGCCAGTTTCAATCCACTTGTCTACTCGCTGACCCGTTTCGTTGAAAAGTTTTTCTAGGTCTCTCTTTTCTTGAAGATATTTAGCTCGCTTCTCAAAGAACTCCTTTTGAGCAATTTTTCAATAGATTCTGTTTGAGTTGGTATACTTGCGGTATGAAATTACTAATTCTGGGCAGTGGAGGTAGAGAGCACGCCCTCGGATGGAAGTTGAGGCAATCTAACAAGATAAAGGAGTTATATTTTTTACCAGGCAATGCTGGAACCTCACAAATTGGTGTAAATGTAGGGATAGACCCATCAAATCACAAAAAGCTTATTGATTGGGTTAAGGATAATAAGATTGATTTGGTTGTGGTAGGACCAGACCAATATCTAGCGGAAGGGGTGGTAGACACCTTGCAGAAAGCGAAGATAAGGGCTTTCGGACCCACGAAGGTAGCTTCAGAAATTGAATGGTCAAAGTCATTTGCTAAGAAGTTTATGGTTGAGAACAACATACCGACAGCTAGGTTCAAGGAGTTCAGTAACTTAAATAAAGCCCTTAAATATATTTCTAAACAAACACTTCCACTGGTTGTTAAAGCCGATGGCTTAGCCCTAGGCAAGGGAGTCGTTATTGCACATTCATTCACTGAAGCTCGCAAAGCTATCAAAGAAATGTTGGCTGATAAGATTTTCGGTAAAGCTGGAGCGAAAGTTGTTATTGAAGAATATCTTGAAGGTAGAGAAATATCTATACACGCCTTTTCTGATGGCAAGACGATAAAGATGTTTCCTGCTTCACAAGACCATAAGCAAATTGGCGAGGACGATACAGGACCAAATACAGGAGGAATGGGGACTGTTTCCCCCTTGCATTGGGTTTCTCCCAAATTGATGAAAGAAATTGAGAAAAAAGTTGTTATACCAACAATAAAGGGCTTAGAGAAAAGTGGCAGAAAGTTTGTGGGAATTTTATACCCAGGAATTATGCTTACAAAAGATGGTCCAAAGGTCATTGAGTTCAATGCAAGATTTGGAGACCCAGAAACTCAAACTTATATGAGATTACTGGACACAGATTTACAGGAGATACTTTTGGCTTGTGTCCAAGGTAAGCTTTCTAAATTAAATATCAGGTGGAAAAGGCAATATGCTTCTTGCGTGGTCCTTGCTTCAGGAGGTTACCCAGGAAAATATCACACAGGAATACAGATAAGTGGGATGGATAAAACCATAGACAGGAGTGTCGTTGTTTTTCACGCTGGCACAAAAATAGAGAACGGGCGATTTCTAACAAATGGGGGTAGGGTACTAAATATCACCGCAATAGACAAAACCTTAAAAAAGTCGTTAGATAGAGCTTATAAAACCGCTAGTTTAATTAACTTCCAAGGCAAACAGTTCCGAAAAGATATTGGAAGAAAAGCTCTAAGCTAATGAAAAACCTTACTTTTATAACAGGCAACGCTTCAAAAGCTGAACAGCTAGGTAGACATTTAGACCACCCAGTTGCTCATAAAAAGTTGGATTTAGATGAAATTCAATCTTTAGATTTACAGGAGATAATTGAACACAAATCTAGAGAAGCATATAACCAAATTGGTAGTTTGGTTTTAGTTGAGGACACATCTCTAGTATTTAATGCTCTAGGAAAGCTTCCAGGACCTTTAATTAAATGGTTCCTTACAGAGTTAGATAACGCGGGGTTATGTAAACTTCTGAACTCTTACGAAGATAGAACAGCTATAGCAAAGGTATGCTTCGGTCTTTATGACGGGCAAGAACTTAAAACATTTGAAGGTGAGATGGAAGGAGAAATTGCTGTTCAGCCAAGGGGTGATAGAGGGTTTGGATGGGACCCTATTTTTATTCCTAAAGGATACCAAAAAACTTGGGGAGAAATGGAGATTGAAGAACAGAAAGACACATCAATGCGAAGAATAGCCCTTAAAAAGTTAGAAGCTTACCTAAAGGCATCGGCATAAGGACCGGCTTACCACCTGTTCACCACATCAAACTAGGTGTAATCTGACAGCATTAACGAGGTTCTGACTTCGTCTAATACCCTCCGCAGCGTGTTGAGTATGTGCTAGAATATTTGCGTATGCAGAGAGTTCCTCCATTTAAAGTTGAGTGGGATGCACATGAGTATGAGCATCGATCCAGATCTGGAGATTGGTTCTGGGTTATGGGTATTATCACTGTGGCGGTAGTCATCGTGTCTATAATCCTGGGTAATGTCATATTCGCCATCCTTATACTTGAAGCAGTCTTCGCACTTTCATTATTTATAAATCGTCCGCCAGAAACAGTGCACGTCGTAGTAGATGAGAAGGGCATAACTAAAGACCACATGCGTTACCCTTACTCCACTCTCCATTCGTTCTGGTTAGAAGAGCACATCACACATCCCAAGCTTCTTCTTCGCTCACATAAGTTCTTCATGCCCATGATAATCATTCCTCTCGGCTCCACTGACCCAGACAGATTGCACCGCACCCTCTCTCGCCTACTCCCCGAGCACCAGCTCTCCACTCCGTTCACAGAAAGATTTTTAGAATACTTGGGATTCTAGAGAGCATGTGCTAATCTGGCACACAAAGTCCTCATAGTTTAATGGATAGAACACCAGATTGCGGATCTGGTAATCCAGGTTCGATTCCTGGTGAGGGCAAAAAAAAGAAAAACCACCAAGCTACTTAGCTGGTGGTACTACACACTTATATCGTTCACACTTTTGGCCACGGATGTAGCGAAGGCAGTTTCGCATTAGTACTCCTTCCGGAAGATCCATTCTTCCCCTCCCCTCACTGCCCTCAGGTAAGACTCTGTCGTAGAGCACAGCGTCGTTGTGCCAGCACCTGTCATTGTCCTCCATTCTCTTGTGCATGCGGATGAGTCCACGTACTCTCATGAGCTCTTGCGCCAGCTCTTCCTTACTCATGCACTTCAGATCTTCCTCCAACTCCACACTTACCTCCAGAGGAGTATCCATCTCCATGAGACCTCCTTGTGTCTCTGACCATACTACTTACACCATTATATAAAGCAATAAGACCCGCCTGTCGGGTCTTACTTTAGAGTTTTAAGAAGTCTTGAGAGTCGAGACTTTCTTCTTGAGGCAGTGTTCTTGTCCAAGGTGTGTTCCTTGACCGCTTTATCTAAAGCTTTCTGAGCAGTACGGAAAGCAGCGAGAGCTTCTTTCTTTTTACCCGTTGCAGCAAGTTTCTTTACAGACTTTACAGCGGCGTTGGCATTTTCCTTTCTCACACGGTTGAAATCCCGCTTGCGAAAGCTTGTTCTGAGAGCCTTTTTAGCTGAACGTGTAATTGGCATAGGCAGCATGCTATCATGCTCAGATGATTAGCACAATATCTGGCACAGTCCGACATAAAGACCTCCACGTAGTGGTGGTAGATGTAAATGGAGTCGGATACAAGATCTTCTGTACCACAGATACTGCCCTCGATGCTCTGCCCGGCGAGTCCATACTCCTCTGGACATACCTCTCAGTAAGAGAGAATGCTCTGGATCTCTTCGGCTTCTTGGACAAGGAAACTCTGGATACGTTTGAACTCCTTATAGGTATATCAGGCATAGGACCGAAGACTGCACTGGGCATCCTTAACGTCGCCTCTCCTAGTATGCTCAGGCAAGCAGTGGCTACAGAAGACACCTCCTACCTGACAAAGGTCTCGGGCATTGGTAGGAAGAATGCAGAGAAGATTGTGCTCGAACTCAAGGACAAGTTAGTAACTACCTCAGCCGATATAGATAAGAGTATGAAGGGTGCTGGCGATGTCATGGAAGCCTTGCTTTCACTTGGTTACGATGAACGCGATGTGAGAGAAGTGATAAAGAAAATTCCTAAAGAGGCAGAGAGTGCAGCCGAGAGAGTTAAGGCCGCGCTTAAACTCCTCTCACAACATGGATGAGATTCTCCAATTTATAAAACGCTTCATACCGCGCAAACTTTTTAATACACTTGCGCCTACGTATCATTACTCACTCGCCTACTTAGGTTCTGTTCTATATCGACACCCATCTAAGAAATTGATTGCCATCGGAGTGACAGGCACCAAGGGCAAGTCATCTGTGACAGAGATGATTAATTCTATATTTGAAACCGCGGGATATAAAACAATCCTTCTTAACACTATTAGGTGGAAGGTTTTAGACAAGACTGAGCCGAACACCAGGAAGATGACCATACCCGGAAGGTTTTTTATACAGAAAATGCTCCGCAGAGGACTAGACCACGGATGTGAGGTGGCCATACTAGAACTCTCGAGCGAAGCTGCCAAGCAGTACAGGCATAAGTACATTTACCTCGATGCACTCGTATTTACTAACCTCACTCCAGAGCACATCGAGGCCCACGGCTCATTCGAAAATTATAGAAAAGCCAAGCTCTCTCTGGCAGAATCACTCTTAAGCAAGCTTAAGAAACGCTCTGTAATAGTAGCCAATGCAGATGATCCAGAGGCAAAGCATTTCCTCGAGTATGGTGCTCGGGAGAAGTTTCCATTCTCGCTTAAAGATGCATACCCGTACGTGGCACGACCGGAGGGTATTGAGTTTACATATAAAGGAGTACACATCCACTCGCCTCTCCGAGGACTCTTTAATATCCAGAATGCACTTGCCGCTGCCACGGTCGGAGATGCGTTCATGATTCCGCTTCAAGCCATTAAGGATGGTCTCGAGAAACTCTCTCTTATAAAGGGCCGAGTGGAGTTCGTATATGCCAAGGCCGGACAAGCGTTCGATGTAGTGGTGGACTACGCACATACCGCGAGCTCTCTTACCGAACTTTATAAAACATTTTCCGGCCAGAGAATTATAGGAGTACTTGGTAACACTGGAGGTGGTAGAGATAAGTGGAAGAGACCCGAGATGGCTCGTGTGGCAGACACATTCTGTGAAGAAATCATTTTAACTAATGAAGATCCATATGATGAGGACCCCGAGCAGATTCTGAAAGACATGCTTCCAGGCTTCAAACTCCACACTCCGACCATGATCCTCGACCGCCGGGCTGCCATACATGAGGCCCTCTCACGCGCTCGAGCTGGCGATGTGGTACTTATCACCGGCAAGGGCACGGATCCATACATCATGATGGCTAATGGTAAAAAACTTAAATGGTCCGATTATGAAGTAGCGAAGGAAGAATTATTGAAAGTTTTAAGTAAAACTTGATGCCAGAACTTCCTGAGGTACAGACAACAGTAAATGGGATAAACAGAACCGCTAAGGGTAAGAAGATTACCAATGTCTGGACAGACTACAGGAGTGCACACAAGATGCACGGTGAGAGTATTAAGAATCCAATCTATTTTAAGAAATTTAAGAGGCTCGTGGTGGGAAGTAAGATCATAGGTGCTAGAAGACGCGCCAAGAACATACTTATAGATCTTTCAAACGGAGAGACCGTTCTCATACACATGAAGATGACTGGACACCTTATGTATGGGAAGTATGCATTCAATAAGAAAGATAAGGTCTGGAAGCCACTTCTGAAAGGACCTCTCGCAGATCCGTTTAATAAATTCATCCACTTCGTAGCGACACTCGACGACGGCCACCACCTTGCCTTCTCCGACATGCGTAAGTTCGCCAAGGTCTCGGTGGTGGAGACCATGCACGAGACTGAGTCTAAGCACTTGAAGGGACTCGGACCAGAACCACTGGAGAAAAGTTTTCAATTTACAAATTTCAGTTTACAAATACATAAGAGACCAAAGGGAAAGATCAAGCAAGTATTGATGGATCAGACTCTTATATCGGGAGTTGGAAATATATACTCTGATGAGATCCTCTGGAGATCTTCTGTTCACCCGCTCTCTATAGTAAGTAAAATCCCAAAGAAGAATCTTGGCCTCATGTTTACAGCTATGAAGGAAACTCTCAAGCGAGGCATCGACTTCGGCGGGGACTCCATGTCTGATTATAGAAATATTTATGGAGAGCCAGGCAAATTTCAGAACGAACACCAAGCTTACAGAAGAACGGGTAAGAAGTGCATGAAGAAAGGATGCAAGGGTACGATACAGCGTACAGTTGTCGGTGGTAGGTCAGCACACTTCTGTAACGTCCATCAGAAACTATTTAAGTAATTTTAAGTAATTCAAAAAGCGCAATTCCAGCTGCCACGGAGACATTTAAGGATTCCTTCTTCCCTTTCATCTCGATCTCCACTATCTCATCAGATAAGTCGAGAACATCTTTCGAAACACCTTCGACTTCATTACCCACAACAAGTGCGAATAGATTTTCTGACTTAAATTCTTTTAAGTTTTTAGATTTTTCATTCTGCTCTAGAGAAATAACTTGGAAATTTTGTGATTTCAATTCTTCTATCACTTCCTTAATGCCTTTCACATAAGTCCAGTCCATTGTCTCCTCAGCGCCCAAAGAGACCTTGGCGAAGTCACTTCTCTTACGACCGAAGCGATCTACTGGGGCCGGAGTGGTACCGACCAGGTAGATCTTCGATACTCCTAAGCCCTCCGCGGTGCGGAAAATGGAACCTGTGTTCTCTACACTTCGGATATTATCCAGTATCAATACAGCTGTTTTGGCCATGCTAGAATACATATACTACTCATATGCTTAACACATTTCCATCCCTACTCACCTACTCTCTCTTAGCCCCGTTTATCCTCCGTCTTACCATCGGCTTCATATTTGTAGATCTTGGGATACTTAAGTTTAAAAGTGAGAGGGCACGCACTATAGAGTCTCTAAGAGCTCTGGGGCTTCCTTCGCCCGAGAACCTAGCTCTTATATATGGAGCCGTACAGTTTATCGGAGGTGTCATGCTCATTATAGGTCTCTATACCCAGATAGCCGCACTCGTCTTCGTCATCCTTGGAGCACTCGAGTTCTATATAGAGTGGACCGAGAGAGAAGTCTTGAAGCGAGACATTGTCTTCTACCTTCTTATGCTTGCCATAGCACTCTCCATACTCATCACCGGAGCCGGTCGCTTCGCCTTCGACATACCTCTATAATCTCGACAGTGGGTCTAAATTACGATATATTTTCGACACTAAGCCCCCATAGCTCAGTTGGTAGAGCAGCTCCCTTTTAAGGAGAGGGTCGTAGGTCCGATTCCTACTGGGGGCACAAATTATAGGTTCAAAAGTATTTTCTCAAGAAAGGTTTCTATTTCCACTTCTCCGCGTCTGGCTTCGTGGTAACCGACAACAAGTTTCTCTGAAAGATCTTCCAGCTCTTCAACTTTCCATTTGTTAAGGGCGCCCTTGGACTTCCTATATACAAATGGATTCATGCCGGCATCTAAGGCAGAGTTTGTCTTGGCTGCAATTAAAATATTCTTCACTCCCCAGACCACTCTCCAGAATATTTCTTCTGCTGCAAGCCCACTTGCCAGAGCTCTCTCATAAGTGATCCATGCGTTACGTTTATTTCTTTCCGATATTGCATCAGTCAGAGTGAAGACATTGAATTCCGCTTTCTTTCCGGATTTTATTTCCTCAGGTTCTTCCTCCAGAGCGCGGTCAAGGTCAACGACTTCTCCGAAAATATTTTTCTTATAATATTCCTCTGTCATGTATTCTTAATTAATTCGAATCTCCCCAAGTCTTACCATATGAGAACTCCGCTACGAGTGGCACTCCTTTCCTCTTCTCTTCTGGAATTATAGATTCCATTATTTCTCTAGAGGCCTCACCAACTTCTTTTGCCAAGTCGTCTTCAACTTCAAGCACTATTTCGTCATGAACCTGGAGGACCATACTTACCTTGCCGTTCCAATTCTTCTCTTTTATCTTGTCGAAGATTTTCTTCATGGCAATCTTTACAATATCTGCCTCGGTACCTTGGATAGGAGCATTCACGGCCATGCGTTCTGCTTGAGCCTTTATGTATGGAAGCGGTGAACGGAACCCAGAGAAGTATCTACGCCTGCCGAACATAGTCTCGGTGTATCCACGAGCTTCTGCCTCGGCTCGGACACCATCGAGATACTCTGCTAATTCTTTAAATGTTTCGAAGTAGTTGTTATAAAACTCCTGAGCTTCCTTTCTGTTAGTTTTCAAATTAGCCGTAAGAGCTGTTACACCCATACCGTATAAAATGCCGAAGTTAATAGTTTTGGCTCTAGCTCGCATATCTTTAGTTATTTCTTCTGGACGAACTTTAAATATCCGGGCCGCCACTCCAGTATGAATGTCTGTACCCTCTTTGAAAATTTGTACTAGTTTAGAATCCTCTGAGAGCATAGCCGCAATGCGTAGCTCTACTTGCGAGTAGTCTAGAGAGAGAAGACACTTACCTTTCTCTGCGATAAATGCACTTCTTATGGCACGACCTAGAGAAGTTCTTATAGGAATGTTCTGGATACCTGGATTCTCAGAGGCCATGCGGCCTGTGGTCGAGCCCGCCAAGATAAAAGTAGAGTGGAGCCTATCATTCGCATCAAGGAGCGGTGGTATGGCATCTATATAGGTGCCTAAGAGCTTCGCCAGTTCTCTGTAGTCTAAGATACAGCCGATGATAGGGTGCTTATCCTTAAGTTTCTCAAGCTCAGACTCCTTAGTAGTAAACCCTCCTGTGGCAGTCTTCTTTTGTCGGCTTCCGCCCAGGAGAAGCTTCTCGAAGATTATCCCTCCGAGTTGTTTGGGAGAGTTTATATTGAACTCCTCCCCGGCATGCTTCCATATTTCTGCCTGTAGTCTATCTAGTTCTTTATGGTATTTCTCTGAAAGTTCTTTAAGGAATTTCCGATCTATCTTTATACCTATGTTATGCATTTCCTCTACTACTGGCACAAGAGGTCTCTCAATCTCTTCGAAGACTTTCCTGGAATTTCTTTTATCCAGTTCTTTATTAATCACTTCCCATGCATCCTCTATAGTTTTCTTCTTAGTAAATGTAAAAACATCGTCCATGTTGGGGTTGGTGTAGTTCGAATCAACTACCCAGAGCGCAAGCTTCAACTCAGGATCATCAGCATAGTCAGAAGAAACTTCCGACAGATCTTTTTCGATATCTTTTGGCATAGATCCAGTGAGGAGCATCTTCACCCTCTCACCCATAGTTCTAAACTCAAGTTCTTTGTATAGATCGAGGACTTTATCAATACTCATGCACTTAGTCCAAGAGTCAGGGAGCTTGAAGTCTATAGGTGCATCGCGCCTTATGGTGGCCAAGGTCTTGGAGAAGAGCGCTTCCTCTTCATTCTCAAGTAAAAGATTTTTTATGCGCTCGGTTATACCCGCCTTCTTCCAGGTGTCGTCTTTCTTTTTCAGATTTTTATAAATATTTTCTACCGTGCCGAAGGTTTGTACCAGCGATGTGGCAGTTTTTTCACCAATACCCTTCACTCCGATGATGTTATCCGAGGGATCTCCTCGAAGTCCTTTCCAATCTGGAAGTAACTCGGGTTTGAAACCGAATCTCTCTATAACTTTCTTCTCATTATAAAGGACTGTGTCTTTAATCCCTTTTCTTAGGGTATAAACCTTTACTCTGTCGTCGTCAATAAGCTGCATGGTGTCCATGTCTCCAGATGCAATGATGATTTCTAGATTTTTATCTCCCTTTGTTTCTTCTACGACAGTACCAAGGACATCATCAGCTTCGAAACCTTTGAAAGAGTAAACTGGAATCCCCCAAGCCTTGAAAAGATCTTTAGCGCGATTAATCTGAGTGATAAGATTTTCATCTATCTTCTTACGAGTACCCTTGTATGCCTCATACACTTCATGTCTATGGGTAGGACCAGCCAGATCGAATGCCGCCACAATGTATTCTGGCTCGAGTTCCTCGATGAGAGCGATGAGCATAGTTGAGAGTCCGAAGAGTGCGCCCGTCGGCTCACCTTGTGACGTAGAGAAATCGGGCAAGGCATGATACGCACGATGAATAATAGCGTGCGAGTCTAGAAGAACTAATCTTTTCTTCTCTTTATTTTTTTCTTTTTTCTTAAGCTTTTTCATTATTCTCTGATATTTCGAACTGGCGAGAATTCTCATCTATGAACGTGCATTGAATATGGATAGTATCAGGAGGTAAAATATTTTTCACTTTATCTGCCCACTCAACTAAAATAATATTTTCTGGCTTGGAAACAATATTTTCCCAACCTAAGTTTAGAAGTTCATAATCTTCATCGAGTCTATATGCGTCAATGTGCACTAGATGCTTCCAAGGAGCTCTATGAAGTTCATAAATCTTCTCTATAAGAAATGTTGGACTCTGTATAGCATCATGCACCCCCAGGGCTTCACCGACAAACTGCGAGAAGGTGGTCTTCCCTCCTCCCAAGTCCCCTGTAAGAGCCACCACTTGGGCGTGGTCCTTGCTTCGAAGCTCGCTTACTAGATGCTTGGCTAGTTCTCTGGTCTCTTCTGTACTCTGACAGAGGTATTTCATCACCCTAATATAAACGAAAAGGGCGAGGAAATCTCCTCGCCCTGATTCTCACCTCTGGCATCCTCCTTTGATATCATTTGATTGAAGGTATTCAATTCGCCAGGTTGGTTGCTGGTTTCTTGGGGCCAGTATGTCGCCACCACTACCCTGAACCGAACCGCTCCACTGGGTTGCTCCCATTGGATATCCGTTGAAGACAGAGAAGCCGTAGGCAAGCAACGTGAAGCTGCGACCGTATGATCCACCGTAGGGAAGTTCGACAGTAGCAGGCTGACCGAAATCAATCCGACTAGCCACGATCCGTCCATCTCCGTCGACTACCCGGATCCATGAACCCTTACAGCCGTTGTACACCACCATCCGAGGGACAGCGATGGCACACGCGTTCAGACCTATCGTGAGGAGAACTGAGAGAACCAGAAGTGCATTACGCATTGTGCTCTCCGGTTTGGATTTCTACTTACATTATATCACATTATTTAGATAAAAGTCAAGGTATGAAAAAGGGCCCCACTAGGCCCTACTTTGTGCTTGGTGCTACGCAGGTTATGGACGGATCAGCACTTATGGCCGTGACAAACCACTCGTCCTGAGACTTTCCTACCCTCGCCAGTTGGTCCAACTGAACGATTTTAATAGGAGCGGCAAGAACTGTATCAGTACCCGGCTTGTAGAGCGTACCCGCCACAGAAACCTTGTAACTGCTGTCAGACGGCGTGAGAGTAAGGACAGCTACGTCCGACTGGTTGTATCCAAGTCTTCTGGTGAGCTCCTTACCGTATACATCATGCACTTGTAACTCCACTCCCCGGCAGGTGTTGTGCACCAGAAGCGAGGGAGTCACACATCCCGCATGAGAGAAGAGAGAAATGAGAAGACAGGCGGATTTTAATCTCATACAACCTCCTTTTAGTCTGGGTATATGAACGAGAATTAGGCATTTAACTTACATTGGCTCTAAGTTACAATTACCCCATGGTAGAGTTTAATGAAGAAAGAGAAGAGGAACGAGTGGAATTTCTGCATAAGAAAGAAGAGGAGAACCTGGCAGCCACCCTTGCTGACCGCTTCGGCCTCCCATACTTAGACCTTACGACACACCCCATAAACATCGATGCTCTTCGAGTTATTAAGGAGGAAGACGCTCGCGAGGCTGAAGTGGCTGCCTTTGACCTGACAGACAAAAGACTTGATATAGGAGTTCTCGCTCCCGAAAACGAGAAAACTAAGGAAATCATCAGAGGCTTCAGTGCTCGCGGTTATCAGCCAGAAGTCTTCATGGTCTCGCATGAGAGTTTGAAGAAGGTTTGGGAGAGATATAAGGATCTCTCATACTCATTTGAAACGAAAGCGGGAGCCTTAGACATTTCTAATGAAGAAATTTTAAACATTGTTAATGAAGTTAAGACACTTCCGGACATAGAGAAACTTATCCAGGATGTTTTAGGACAGAAGAAGGCATACAGGATTTCTAAAATCTTAGAAATCATTCTGGCTGGAGCCATAGCTCTCTTGGCATCTGATGTACACCTTGAACCAGAAGAAAAGCATGTGAGACTCCGCTACAGACTCGATGGAGTGCTCGTAGATGTGCTACATTTCGATAAAGAAACATTCGACCTCCTGGTCTCGCGCATAAAACTTGTTTCAAATTTGAAATTAAATATTAAAGAGAAGGCTCAAGATGGCAGATTCTCCATTAAGCTCGCCGACCATGAGACCGAAGTAAGAACCTCACTTCTTCCGGGACCAAACGGCGAGTCAGTAGTACTCCGTGTATTAAGTCCCGAATCCATTGAGGTTCCACTCGAGAAGCTCGGCATTCATCCAAGACTTCTTAAAGTTCTACAGAAGGAAATTACCAAGCCGAACGGCATGATACTCACCACCGGCCCAACAGGGTCCGGTAAAACTACCACTCTCTATGCATTCCTGCGTAAAATTTATAATCCAGAAATAAAAGTCATCACCATCGAGAACCCTATCGAGTATCATCTTGATGGTATTGTCCAAACTCAGACGGATGAGGAGAAAGGCTACACGTTTGCAGAAGGATTACGTTCAGCTCTAAGACAAGATCCCGATGTAATCATGGTTGGAGAAATCCGCGACACTGAAACTGCCACTACCGCAGTAAACGCAGCTCTCACTGGTCACTTGGTGCTTTCAACTTTACACACGAACAATGCCGCAGGCTCCTTCCCCCGTCTCCTAGATCTCGGAGTTAATCCGAAGGTAATCTCGAGCGCACTGAATGTCTCTATCGCCCAACGTCTAGTGCGTCAACTCTGTCCCGATTGTAAAAAAGAAATTGAAATTTCAGGCGATGACAAGAAACTTATCGACGCAGTTCTCGGTAGTATTCCAGATGAAAATTATTTGGAAGGAGTACAGAGAGAAAAAATGTGGGTACCCGTAGGGTGTGATAAATGTCAGGGCGGATTCCGCGGAAGGTTCGGAGTTTATGAAGCTATAGTGGTAGATGGGAAGATAGAAAAGGCTGTTATAGAAAACCCTTCAGAGCGAGACATAGAAGAGGCATCCAAGGATCAGAAGTTACTTAATCTAGCACAAGATGGAGTATTAAAAGTTTTATCTGGCGAGACTTCCTTACAAGAACTCGTGAGAGTTGTAGACCTGTCAAATGTGTTGTAGAGGTAAGAATTTCGATTGATCCAGAAGTGGTATTATGAATAATGGGGGTAGACTCCAAAGCATGAATCTCTAAGCAACACTTTTATACAAGATAAAAGTTAAGAGAGTCCAATAAGGATAGTGACAGAGTAAACACAAGGTTTAACCACCACGTCCTCGAGGAAACGCTAGGAAGCCGCAAAGCAACGTTGCTTAGAGATTTATGACTTGGAGAAAAGAAGAAATTTGTAGAACCTTAGGCTTCTTGTAGTTTAGCATACAATACTTTTTATGTCAAGTAAGAATACCAAAGAAATAAAAGAAGAAGTGAACGACACGGGTTACCTCGATCAGGAACTCAGACCCTCACGTTGGGAAGACTACATCGGCCAACAGAATATAAAAAATAATCTTGAGATCTTGCTTAAAGCAGCCAAGGAACGCAACACTCCTCCAGAGCACATTCTCTTCTACGGTCCACCAGGTCTTGGGAAGACTACTCTTGCCCATCTTATATCTAAGGAAACGGGAAGAAATATGAAGATTACTTCAGGTCCCGCCATAGAGAAGGTAGGAGACTTAGCCTCAATACTTACAAATCTTGCCTCTGGAGACATACTCTTCATAGACGAGATCCACAGATTGAACAAAACCATTGAAGAAGTCCTCTACCCTGCCATGGAATCCGGCACCTTAGACATCATCATTGGTAAAGGTCCTTCCGCACGCACCATACAACTCGAACTTCCACCCTTCACCCTCCTCGCTGCAACCACACGTGTAGCCGGAGTCTCATCTCCCTTGCGTTCTCGCTTCTCTGGAGGAGTCTTTCGACTTGAGTTTTATACAGACAAAGAACTTGAGGAGATCATTAAACGTTCAGCGAAAATACTAGGAGTTGATCTTAAAGACGGTGCAGAGAAAGAGATTGCTAAGCGTAGCCGCCACACACCACGCACTGCCAACTACTTCTTGAAGCGGGCTCGTGACTTCGCCCAAGTTTCTAAAAGATCTTTGGATAAAAAGTCAGTTGAAGAAGCCCTATCTCTCCTTGGAGTAGACGAGTCGGGACTTACTCCATCTGACAGGAAGCTCCTTGAAACTATTGCACACAAGTTTAGTGGTGGGCCTGTTGGACTTTCGACCTTAGCAGCTGCGCTTTCTGAAGAAGAGGCAACGATCGAAGAATTCAACGAACCGTATCTTCTCCAGCTTGGTCTAATAGAACGCACATCCCGCGGCCGCGCCTTAACTCAGAACGGTTACAAACATCTTGGTCTAAGCGCTCCCAAGAATATTCAGGAGAAATTATTATGAGCGGACATAACAAATGGTCGAAGATTAAACATAAGAAGGCTGGGACAGATGCAGCTAAGTCGAAGATTTTCTCCAAGTTGTCGAAGCTTATCTCAACTGCATCAAGGCAGGTGCATGGAGATGTAAACTCTCCTAGTCTTCGCGCGGCCATAGATAAGGCTCGCGAGTACAACATGCCTGCTGACAACATTGAAAGAGCGGTGAAGAAGGGCACCGGCAGCGAGAGTGAGGCCATGGAATCTATTACGTACGAGTCGTATGGTCCTGGCGGCTGTGCCATTATCATAGATGCCCTGACAACAAACAGAAACAAGGCTGCCCAAGAAGTGAAGCACATACTATCAAACCACGGGTTCGAGTTAGCCCAACCAGGTTCTGCTTCATGGGCATTTACAAAGGAGAACAACGAATGGAAGCCCACCGTAACTGTGCCTGTATCTGAAGAAGATGGAAAAGTTCTCGAAGAATTAATCGGAGACTTAGAAGACAATGAAGAAGTCCAAGACGTTTATACCAATGCAGAGTAGTATCGTTCTTGGGATTGACCCAGGCTTCGATCGTATTGGGATAGCAATTCTATCTAGAGAAAACAGCAAGGAGAAACTTCTCTATTCAGCTTGCATATCCACAAACAGAAAAGAAAATCAGTCCGAGCGCCTGGCCCACATCGGTCGTGAAGTGAAAAAAATAATTTCTGAATGGAGGCCAACTGAACTTTGTATAGAAAAATTGTTTTTTAATCAAAACATCACCACTGCACTTAGAGTGGCTGAGGCACGCGGAGTAATACTCTACGAGGCCGAGAAGGCGGGGCTTCTGGTCTTCGAGTATAATCCTCAACAAATAAAGATTGCTGTGACAGGTTATGGGAAGGCGGCCAAGCGTCAGATGCAGGATATGACCATGAAGCTCTTAGGGATAAGGAGTAAGCCCAAGTTCGATGACGAGGCAGATGCATGGGCTGTGGCTCTCACCCACCTGGCTCACCAGAGAGAGATTATCCACAAAACTCGCGGCTAGCTATTGCATTTGAAAGACGCATTTGTTACAAATAGACTCATTCAAAAATTATCAGTTTTTGAAAATATAATTAAAGAACATGCCAGACGATGATGTAGTTAAAAACGACGAGGAATCCGAGGACGAAGAAGAGACCGTAGATCTCGATAAGGCCCTTAAAGAGGAAGAGGGTGAAGAAGAGGGCGAGGAGTTCACTATGGATGATGGCGATGATGATGACGGTGAGCCCATAGACCTCGACGATGAGGAAGATGGAGAAGAGGGAGGGTACTAGTCGATAAAACCCCTTTTAAGGGGTTTTATCATTTATCTATATGAAGTGAAGGTAAATGTGAGAAGTATCGCCCGACTTAAGCTTTCCGAGACTCCACTGAGAGCGATCCGGTATCCCATATCTCCATTTACTATGTAATATACCGTTGAAGCTCCTTCGTAGGATTTCACTGCTTGGTACCCATTTACCGTAGTTGCTGTGGCACTAGTTGCTCCACTTTGTACCGCGAACGTGGCGAGATCTTGTCCGGCCACACTTCCAGCCGAGACAGAAACCTGTGCACCTCCGGCTCCAGCAAGAACCAGGTTCCCCCCTCCAACTTGTGACCACTCACGAGGGAAACTTAGGGCATAGCTGTAATCTCGGTTAGTAAAGGTATTCCAACCCAGCCTTTCAGCAAGTACCCCCCGACTTGAGACCTCGGCTAAGCCCTCTATGGCACTTCCGGTATATCTGTAAGAGGTAGCTATGGGCCGGGTAACTTTAGGCTTTATGGGCTTAGGACTTGAGGTAATAGGCCTGGAAGGCGTTACCTCTCCAAATACGGGTCCTGGGGTAAGTGTGCCCAAGACGACGGGTGTACTGGTTACGACTCCTATAGCCGCAGGGTTACCGTTCTGGGCTATTTGGCCATTCTCCCGATGCGAGTAATAGTAAAGCACACCTCCGAGGACGAGCATCACCCCTAGGGCTATAAGCGGAATAATCAAGCCGCGCTGCTTTTCTTGTGATTTCATGTTGTCTGTTAACTTCTAAAGAATCTCTATAGATATAAACCGTCTCTTGCCAATTTTCAAGGTCTGGGAAATTTCGATCGTGAAGTCTGGAGCACTGATGACCTCCTCGCTTTCAGCATTTCTGATTGCTCCCTCACGTATTAGACGAGCGAACTCACTCTTTGATTCAACTAGTCCTTGGGATAAAACTACGTCCACGAGCTTAGTTCCAGAAGAAACTTTAACTCTCTGGGTGTCCTTAGGCACGCTCTTATCTCTAAACGTAGAAACGAAATCCTCCTCTGCATGCTTAGCGGCTTCTTCTCCGTGATAAATAGCCACGATCTCACGTGCAAGACGCATTTTTATATCGCGAGGGTTCTCCTTATTCTCCCCAAGTTTCTTTTCAATGTTTTTTATCTCATTGTCCGGAGTGTATGTTGCTAGACGGAAGTATTGTGGGATAACTGCGTCCGGTATAGACATAACCTTGCCGTACATATCTCCTGATAAATCCGTAATGGCAATGTAATTGTCTGAGGACTTAGACATCTTCTCTGTGCCGTCAAGTCCGGGAAGAATTTCAAGTGACATAACCGATTGAGGAGCTATCTTGTTTGCTTTCATGGCATCTCTACCTGCAAGCATGTTAAATGTTTGATCCGTCCCACCAATCTCCAAATCACATGACCCATATATACGTGCGATAGCCACAGAATCAATCCCCTGGAGAACTGGATAGAGCATCTCATGCATATAGAGTTCTCCTCCACCTTTCAAGCGATCTTGAAACATATCTCTGTCGGAGAGTCTGGAGAAGGTGAAGTGTCGAAGAGTCCAAAGAAGTCCGTTTAGAGTAATACTGTAAATCCCTGGCGTGCCTAACTTCTTCTGCATACGAGATTCCTCGAAGACAATGGCCTTGCCAACAGTGGAGTTCGGAGGAAATTTAACCTTAGCAGTCTTTTCATCCACTGTGACATCGAGTGATATTTGGTAATCATCAGGAAGATTTAGGTCTGTGATATTGGTGAACCAATCAGAATTTCTAATCCAGGAGAAAAGCTTCGGATCCTCGGTTCGTAAAATTTTCCCAACTTGATCAATATAGGTTTGGGCATTTTTATCTACTTCGGCTTGTTCAATCTCGGGTCGAGTCTTGCCTTTTCCTTCTGGATCTCCAATGCGGGCCGTGAAGTCTCCTACTAGAAAGATAACCTTACAGCCCACGTCTTGAAATTGACGGAGTTTGCGTAAGATCACTGCGTGACCGAGGTGAATATCAGGACGAGATGGATCCACTCCAAGTTTTATAACAATATCTTGAGGGTATTCACCCTGAGCTTTTTTGAGAAGTTTCTCCTTGAAGCTACCTTCGGGGTCGATAAAGGTACCAACTCCGCGTGTAATGAGGGACTCAATATCGGTTTCCATTCAAGTAATCTAGCATGTTAGAATGCATTTATGAAGGAGCGTCGTGCGGGCAATTTGCGCCGCAATAGGTGGTTTATAATTCTCTCGATATTACTCTTTGTGTTGGGAGGAGGTTTTCTCTGGCTGGCCACCTTGCGCCTGCCGTCACTTGATGATCTTTCAGACAGGAAGGTCGTTCAGTCAGCGAAGATCTACGATCGCACGGGCACCGTGCTTCTTTATGACATGTCTCAGGATATCCTCCGAACCCAAGTACCGTTTGAGAATATTTCTAAGAATATTAAGGACGCAACTCTTGCTATTGAGGACAAGGACTTTTATAACCACGGAGGAATAAAGATAAGTTCCATCATGCGAGCCATATTTGTAAACGTGGCCACGCTCTCCTTTAACCAAGGAGGTTCAACCATCACTCAACAAGTAGTTAAAAACACCATTCTCACCAATGATAAAACCCCAACCAGGAAACTGAAGGAATGGATACTGGCCATAAAACTCGACAAAGCTCTTTCCAAAGATCAAATCCTTAATCTTTATCTAAACGAAATCCCTTATGGAGGAAGAATATACGGAGTTGAAGAAGCTTCCCAGAACTTCTTCGGCAAATCCTCGCACGATGTAACCGTGTCAGAAGCTGCATACTTAGCCGCTCTAGCCAAGGCTCCAAGCTACTACTCACCTTATGGACAACACCGCGAAGCCTTGGAGAGTAGAAAGAATTTAGTTTTGAAGGAAATGCTTACAAATAACTTCCTCTCACAAGATGACTACAACAAGGCTATGGCTGAGGTAGTAACATTTAGACCAAAGGAGGAAGCTTCTGGACTGAAAGCTCCTCACTTCGTCTTCTACATTATCGATTATCTGGAAAATAAATTCGGACCAGAATTCTTAGAGCGAGGAGGGTTTAAAGTAATTACCACACTCGACTACGACATCCAGAAGAAGGCCGAGGCAGTAGCCAAAGAGTACGGTGACATAAATGAAACTAAATTCCACGCCAAGAATAACGGCATAGTTGTAATAGATCCGAAAACCGGCGACATTCTGGCCATGGTTGGATCACGAAACTATTTCGACACAGCTAATGGGGGCAACTTCAATGTCACCACGGCTCATAGACAACCCGGTTCCACATTTAAACCATTCGTCTACTCAACACTGTTTAATAAAGGATACACTCCGAGTACCGTTCTCTTCGATGTTCCTACTCAATTCTCAAGTGCTTGTAAGTCCGACGACTTAACATCTGAAAATGGATGCTACTCTCCGGTTGACTACGACGAGAAATATCGAGGTCCTATGACAATCCGCGATGCCTTAGCTCAGTCTATAAATATTCCCGCAGTCGAAGCTCTTTATCTTGCCGGCATCCAAGACTCCATTAACTTGGCCCATAACATGGGAATTCAAGGACTAGCCGATTCGAACCAATATGGATTAACACTTGTGCTTGGAGGCGGGGAGGTAACTCTACTCGACATGGTTTCTGCTTACTCAACCTTTGCAAACGACGGTGTGAGAAATCCATATAATCCTGTCCTTCGTATTGAGGACTTAAGTGGAAATGTGGTTCAGAGCTTTGCCCAGTCTCCTAAGCCTGTACTCCCTTCCGAAACAGCTCGGATGATAAGCAGTATTCTTTCGGATAATGCGGCTAGAACTCCTGCCTACGGCGCTAACTCGGTCCTTTATTTCCCCGATAGGCAGGTTGCGGTAAAAACTGGTACTACCAATGATTATAAAGATGCCTGGATTGTGGGATACACACCAAACATTGCCGTGGGTGCTTGGGCAGGAAATAATGACAACACTCCAATGGATAAAAAAGTTTCTGGTTACATCATTGCACCTCTGTGGCGAGCACTAATGGATCAGATTCTACCCAACCTTCCTGTAGAAACTTTTCCAGCACCTCCGGCAATTGATCCAACACTAAAACCTGTGCTTCGAGGTATTTGGCAAGGTGGAGTCTCTAGTGTATCAAGTAATGGTTACAACTCTGTAGAGACTGTCACTGGAGGTGTACACTCGATACTCTACTGGGTAGATAAAAACAATCCTCGCGGTCCAATACCCCTAAACCCTGCATCCGATCCCCAGTTTAAGAATTGGGAATACTCTGTGCGCAAGTGGGCTACAGAAAACGGTGTTAGTGAAGCTGGAACGACAATACAAACGAACACTCAACCCGCCCAACCAACCCAATCTCAGCCAAGACCAGAGCAAAACGGCGCCGGATACGGCACTGGCATTCCATTCTTCTAGATTACTTTAATTACTTATAGAAAACTCTTTCTACTCTAACTCCACCCTCGTTAAGCTCTCGCAAAATTTGTGATTCTTTAATTTTTATTAAACTTTTCTTGGTTGGAGTTGTGTGAATTTCAAGTGTGCCATTTTTTATAGATATATCCTCTGCTAGGAAGCTAATATCTAGCACCTTTTTAAGACACGAAATTACTAGATCTTTCTCTACCACAGACCTACCCAGTGATTTCGAGATTCTTTCCAGTAAAGAGTCAAGATTTTTCATTTTATCTATTTAAACTTATCTATTCATTGGCATCACAATGTACAAAAAGCTTTTATCACCCACTCCTTGTATCAAGATCGGCCGGCCCTCACCACTAAAACTTAAACTCATGCTATCTACCCCTATGGACTGGAAACTGTCAGTGAAATATCTGCTATTAACACTCATCGTCACCTCCTTACCCTCTATCACAGCTGGCACAGACTGCTCATTCTCTCCCACATCCTTGTTCTTAGACTCTATCTGAAAGACTTTTTCTTTAGGAACTACCTTTAGAATAAGCTGATTAAAATTATCTGAAAAGACGACAGCTGTTTTAAGAGCATTAGTTAAATCTTGTTTTAGAACTACGACCCTAGAAATGTTTTCTTCAAGAAAAATTTGTTTAATTATCTGTTTATAGTCCGGGAACGTTCCGTCAATAACCCTTGAAGTTAAGCAGACATTTCCCGACCTCAAGGCAATTTGATTATCTCCTAAGGTAACGGACAGATCGTCTGATATTCCATCGAAAAGCCTAACCACATCTGAAGCGTTTTTAGCCGGAATGAGAAGTTGATTAAAATGGGGAATCTTTTTTACCTTAATTCTCTTTTCTGCCAGCCTAAACGAATCCGTAGCAGCAAACACCAATTCATCTCCCTGGTAGGAAACTAAAACCGAGGAAAGTTCTGGCTTCATACTTCCTTGAGCAGCGGCAAAGGAAACAGCCTTCAGACCGCCTATAAAGTCCCGTGTGGGCATAGTGAAGGCCAGGTCATCACTTAGCTCTGGAATGATGGGAAAGTCCTCTGTAGGAAGAGTTTTAAACGTGGCCCTACTTCCAGAGGTTACTATCTTTAAAGTCTGGTTCACACTTTCGAGACTGATAGATTTTTCTTTCGATATAGAGTTTAGAAACTGATTAAGAGTTTGGGCCGGTACAACCACCTTTCCTTCTAGAGAAACCTTAACGGGCACTTTAATTGTAATTCCCAAATCTAAATTAGTGGCCTTTAGAATAAGTTGATTTTTGTCTGTTGAAAGTAAGATGCCAGCAAGCACAGGTAAGGTTGTGTTTCTTCCTGACACCTTCTCCGCCCGAGAGACTGCGTCCACAAGTGTTTCTCTAATAGATTCTATTTTCATATATAAATACTTGTTAATACTATTAGGGGTGTGGAAACTGGGGAAAACTTTTTAAGCTCTTTGTTGAGAGATGGAATCTTGTTTTTTAAAAAATTAAAATGTGTATAAGAATTAATATCGGAGATAGCTTTTTCTTTGTTTTCTGTTTCTCTGTTCATAACTGCTGATTTATTCCACTCGTAGCTTCAGTTTGTAAACATTTATTCCACAGGTTATACCGCTAAAAGATTCCTAATCTGATTAATTTCTTGCGACAGACTCTGGTCTTCCTTAAGATCGCCTTTTATTTTCTCGCAAGAATGGATAACTGTTGTGTGGTCTCTGCCACCCAACTTTTGTCCGATAGAGGGGTAAGAGATGTTGAAATCCTCTCGTAAAATGTACATTATTATTTGTCTGGGCTTAATAACCTCCTTCCTCCTGGTCTTCTCATATATACTCTCCTCTTCTATTGAGTAGAAATCGGAAATTATTTTTACAATATCTTTAATGGCCACAGACTTCTTCGGCTTGGCATTGTTCTTAATGAAGTTTCGGGCGTCAGAGAGAGTAATCTCACGGCCTTTAAGTTGGGCATGGACCGCCAGGGTGTTAACGACACCCTCGAGGTCTCTAATGTTTCCACTTATAGAGTGTGCTAGATACTCGATAATCTCAGGAGAAAGATTTAGATCCTGAGTACGAGATTTATTCATAAGTATGGCTATTCGAGACTCTTGATCTGGTGGCGGGATATCTACAATCATCCCAGCAGCAAAGCGGGACTTAAGTCTATCTTCTAGACCTGGGATAAAATGTGGGTGTTTGTCTGAAGAGAAGATAATTTGCTTGTTGTTGTCGTATAGAGTGTTAAAAAGGTGGAAGAGTTCCTCCTGGAACTTCTGTTTTTCTGAGAAAAATTGAATATCGTCCATGATAAGCACGTCGTATTTACGATATTTTTCCTTAAATACGGACATTTTCTGAGTTTGGAGGGCGTTCATGCAGTCCTGCCCGAATTTCTCAGATGTCATATAGAAAACTTTCTTGCCCGGACTAGTATTTTTCACAAAGTTGCCTATGGCCTGGATTAAATGGGTCTTTCCGTGACCTGTTGAGCCATAGATAAAGAGTGGGTTATACATAATCCCAGGCTTCTTTATAACAGCCTGTGCAGCAGCGTGAGCAAGCTCGTTAAATGGACCAATGATAAAGGTCTCGAAGGTGTAGCGAGGGTTCAATCCGTCCTCTTTGTTTATCTGAGGTTCTTGTAGGGGCAACTCTCGCATACCTAGAGCGTCTCCCAAGGCTCTTTCCTCTCTTCTTCGAGTTTCTTCCTTGTTTACCACATACTCTATGGCGTGGACGGAGCTCTCTACCCCCCGTAGAGCCTTCAGGATCATGGTGTGGTACCTTTCCATGAGCCACTCTTTAGCAAAAGCGTTGGGTACTGAGAGAACCACCGTTCCCCCCTCTTCCTTAACGATGTGAGTATCTTTAAACCAGGTGGTAAAGTTGGCCCGCGAGATAGCAAGTTCAATTTCTACTAGAACGGAATGCCATAGTTCCTTGTAATCTCGCATGTTGTACAACAGTATAACTTTTCTCCTTCAGGTAGGAAGTCTTGTTCTAAGGCTGAAAAGTGTTTATAATGTGTTCATAACTTGTTAAATCATGTCGACGACATACCAACCGAAGAAACGCAAGCGCGCCCGAGTCCATGGATTCAGGAAGAGATCTAAAACCAGCGGAGGTAGACGAGTTTTGAAATCTCGCCGACACAAGGGCCGCAAGCGCCTAGCTGTATAATGCTCCCTAAAGCCAAGAGGCTCTCGCGAGCTCTGTTTAGTAAGCTAGAAAAAAGCCAAAAAATGGCTAATTCTGGTGCTTTTTTGCTAAAGACTGGTAAGTCTGAGGTTGTGCGGGTGGGTGTCTCGGTGTCGAAGAAGGTCTCTAAGAGCGCTGTAGTGCGAAATACTGTCAGGCGTAGGGTTTACTCTGCTATTGGACCTATTTTCTCTAAGTTAAAGCCGGGGCTTTATCTTCTTACTGCCAGACCAGGGGCTGAGAAGCTCCGGGGCAAGAGTCTGGAGGCAATTCTTAGGGACCTTTTGATATAATGCTCCAATGACTTGGATCTATCACGTTCTTATATTCAATCCACTCTACAATGTTCTGATCTTTCTTCTGTCAGTGGTTCCGTTTTCTGATGCAGGAATTGCCGTTGTCATTGTTACCATCTTGGTGCGGCTCATTCTCTTTCCCATTTCTAAAAAGGCGGTTGTCACTCAGGTGAAGATGCAAAGTATTACCCCGAAGTTAAATGAGATAAAAGAAAAATACAAAAACAATACAGAAGAACAGGCTAAAAAAACTCTAGAGCTCTATAGAGAAGCAGGAGTTAATCCATTTTCAAGTTTCTTTCTACTTTTTATCCAGCTTCCCATAATCCTTGCTCTCTATAGAATCTTTACACATGCGGGGTTTCCAAATGTTGATATTCAGATACTCTATCCGTTTGTTCATGCTCCGGCGCATATCTCCACTCAGTTCCTCGGACTGAATCTTACAGAGAAAAGTGTAATCCTTGCAGTGCTAGCATCCTTAGCTACCTACTTTCAGATTCGATTGGCAGGTTCACAGAATACCCAAAGTAGCGGCAATGACTTGGCAGCTAACATGCAGAAGCAGATGAAATACGTCTTTCCTGTCCTAGTGTTCCTAATTGCTTATAAAGTTTCTGGAGTTCTCGCCTTGTATTGGTTTACCACAAACTTATTCACCATCGCTCAAGAGATCTTCGTAAGAAGAAAATTGAAAACAGCCTAGGGTTAAAGTGAAAGTGCCCAGAGTGATAAGTCACTTCTGTTTATAAACACAATGTACTTTCCATCAGGGGATATCTTAGGTTTCATGACGTCTAGATCGACGTTGAAGCTTTTTTTCGGATCAGTAAGAAGTTCTGCATACTGATTTGTAGTATCATATTTCCAAATTCTATCCGAGTAATGTGTTATCCCTTGGTACCACTTATCTGGTTCCCCTGCTACTACTCCAGTGCTTGGCACTCCGCAGTAAATAACATTTTTATTTTTTATATCCCAGGCGCACTTCTCTACAAGAGTGTTGGGTACCAACTCCTCGGAAGATTTCGATGAAATAGTTTCTATGTATGATTTCATACCGTTTACGTCGTTGTATGAGTAGGCAACCCGTAGGTTGTCTGGGCTCATAAGAGTAGTGAGGCCTTGGAGCGGGCCGAGAAGTTTGGTTCTTCCTCCTGTACTTATGTTTATGTTGTATGAATATCCATCGACAAATGCACTAGCGGCAGTAGTAAGCGTCACATGTGCTGCGTCAGACCAGTTAAGGCGCCACTGAGTAAACGGAGAAGAATAAATGCTAGTAGGCTTCGTACCATCGATGTTTGAAACAACCACACTTCCGGTATCGCTTAATACATAAGCCAGACTATTCCCTGGCCCTACTTTCATGTCAGCCACATTGCCGCGCATTGAAGTGGAAGTAACAGTATAAAGAGGTTCTGTAGAAGTCGACTTGGAAGCTATAAGAGTGATGAAGGTGTTGTCCGCGGTGTCACTACCACTCTCTAGAGTTCTGAAAATAACACTTGTTCCATCTGATTTCCATAAAGCGTCATAAATTCTTGGAAGGGTATTGTTGGTAGCAGAAACTTTCTCGAGATTTAGTGGATTCACATCATATATGTGACCCGTAGCTCGGTCTACATAACGTATATATTGAGACTTATTCCTAGTGATGAAGACTGCGCCTGACACAGGGTCAGAAGAGATCTTGAAGAGTCGGGCTACATTTGCCGTTGTGCCTCCAGTGCTTGTAGACCCTGAGGATGCAGAGCCAGTACCTGGGCCGGAGTTTGAACCGCTGTTACTTCCACCAGAGTTTCCACCCGGAGCATTACCAAACGGGTTGTCAGTCCCCATAGTTCCCCCATCGAGTGGATTAGTGCTCCTGTGTGAGTAGTAATACCAACCACCGCCGAGGATAACTAGAACAATTAGTATTAAAAGAATCTTTTTTAACATGATGGTGCTTGACCAGCCCAGTTAATGTGAACATGCTCACCTGTTGCGTGAGCGACAGTCTTAACTTTGCAAATTATATCAGTTATGAATTGAGGAACCTGAGACGCAGTTATGTTGAAGTCCGATGGAGGGCGGGACTGGATGTATTGTTTAAGAGCAAGTCTGCGGGCGTCTCTTGAAGCATTGTCCGGCTCCTCCCATTGGAAACTTGGGCTGACAAATTTATTTATGGCTATGAAAAACTTTACAGTGTTCTCTGGAGTTGTGGGACTTCTAAGGGTTGCGTCAACGCATTTTCCCGTATTTCCATTGTTTGGTTTGTGGCAATCACTATCATGACTAGCTACAGGCGGAAACATTTCCGTAACCTCCCAGTCTAAATTATAAGGGTTGTGTTGGAGGGCCTCATTTAATGCAGATAACTTAGTCGCAAGGCCTGAATAAACATAACACGGTCCGGGAGTAAGACACCCCGCCGATGGGCTGCCAGCTGGGCCTGGAGGTTTGTGGGGAATCTCGTCAGGTATTGGTACACAGTCAACCAAACAATCCACCTCTGCCGCAGTTTTACCACCACTTGTTCCGTCAGGTTCTGTGGAGTCTGTCCCGCCACTGAAGGATGTGTCGAGTTTTTGAGTTGATCCGACATTTTCCAGTGTCAAATTAATGTTGGTTAAATCCGGGTTTATTGTATTCAATATTAAGAATGATCCAGCAGCAAGGAGGAATCCCAGGACAGCGTTCTGGATAGTATCTTTCGCAGCGGACTTACTGCTGAAAGCCTCAGAGGTGATGTACTGAAACCCTCCAATGATTATACGCAAGACAGCGAGACCACCTGCTATAGCTATGATGAGCTTCACCAGGTTTGCAATATAGTCTCCTGCGCCGGTTACTGTTACATGATCTATATTACCTCCAGTAGGATTCCCCACCGGGAGAGGCGCGAGAAGACAGTATTGCCCAGCGGGACAACCTGTTTTGGTTTGTGCATGAAGAAGAGTAAAAGGACTTAGAGTCGCAAGTGTGAATATTAATAAAAAGATTTTCTTCACGTTGTTCATATCAGAAGCTCGGTGTGTTACCGAATTTTACTAAAAAGCTTTTGGAAGCAGTTTGTAGGAGGTTAGCAGAATTATTTATGTTAACTCCCACTTGGGCTTGGCCACTCGAGTTATCTGGAATGCGGAGTGTTATGTGGTTGCCGGTGTTCGCAGCTCCACTGTTGGTGCTCCAGGTATAACTCACTCTCTTGTCTGTTCTATTTTGAACAGAGTAGAACATAGGCATGGCTGAGAAGGTTACCTCTTTATCAGTAAGACCATATGATCCGTCTACTTCTTTATTTAAAAGCAGACCAATAAGTGGATTGTCCTCGTAGAGAAGAGTTGTGACATCTGTGGGTTGTAGGTGGATGGTTTTAGTCGCCACGACGGTGTCTTGGTCAGTCATTACATCTACAGATATATCCTGAGGTAAAGATAGGATTGAGTCATAGAAAGAAAGAGAACTCCTCCCTGCACCAGAGGAAGCTCCAAGAATTGTGCCGCTCTGGCTCCATCTATATATAAGAGCCGAGGCGCTTCCAAGACTTGAGTCTGGGATAGCGAGTAGAGTTAGGCGGCTTCCGTGAGTCCAGAGGTGTCTCCCAGCATAGAAAGGAGGAGCATAGGTGTCTCCTTGCCAGAGAAGATCTACATTACCAGCCCCGAAGGTAGTTGACCGGGTAATGGTGGCTCCGCCGGAAGAAATACTTACACTTACGGTTGTCTGAGAGCCCGAGCCACCATTCGTGACGTTAATCTGCTTGATACCCTTGCCGCTTTTTACCAGTCCTCCATTAACCGTCCAACGCATAATGGCTGAGTCTAAATCCAAGTTCGTAGACTCAATGCTTACTGTGACCAGATCTCCAGGGGCCGGAGTCTCAGGTACTATTAGGAAAGAAATTGGTTCCAGAGTTATGTCAGTCGGAATCTGTTCATCGGGAACTTCAGGAATGTCTACTTGAGCCTGAACAGTCGTCTGGGTGAAGGCAAAAGAGGTGAAGAGAAACACAGGTAAAGTCCACACCAAGAACAATTTATACATAAATCTATTATATAGGAAGATCAAGAATTTTTGTCCTGCATATCCCAACTCTTAACCCTTAGAACTTCAAGAGTCCAGAACGGCAATGCATCAACGAAGGGAATCTCCTCTCCTATACCGAAGCCGATTAACATAAATACCCTTCCTAGTGTCATCCTCACCCCTCTAATAATGAAATAAATTGCTAACCCTAAACCCACAAACGGATCTAAAACCTCATTTAGTCCAGGGAGGGTAAAATCAAACACTATCTGTATTCCATCAAGGAAAATAACTGCATAGGTCAAAACTTCCCATTCTCCATCAAGTATTTTACTGCCCTTCTCTTGTGTTTCCATGTTGTTCTAATTCCCTAGCCTTCTTTATGGCCAGAACCTGCGAAGGATCGGATGTGATAATTTGGTCTTCTGTGTAAGAAGCAATTATCTTAATGGCTACGTGCTTAAGCCCGGCGAAGAATATCCCCTCTCCTACATCAGACTCCAAGAGTAAATATTTTTCTTCGTCGGTAAGATTAAAAGTAGTTTGGAGTTTATCGATAATCGTCGGAGACTGTTTAAGAAGTACCTGGATAGATGAGTTAGTAATGATAGGTAATCCGTAGGGAGACTTCAAGAAGTCATCTACATCTTGGGTAATGGTAGCCACGCCCAAGTAGTACTTTCTTCCGCGCTTCACAAGTCCCATAAGGAAGGAGGCGGTGTCGTCAGACTTCATCATCCACCAAGCTTCATCGATAACAAGTAGTCTTTTCTTAAGTTCCTTACGAATAGCATTCCAGATGTAGTGAGTGACAATGTACATGGCGATGGGCTTGAGCTCGTCTTCCATATCACGGAGAGAAAAAACCACGAACTTCTTATTTATATCTACATTGGTCGGTTTGTTTATGAATCCGGCCCATGTACCTTTAGTGTACTTAGTAAGTCTTTGGGCTAAGGAGTCCCCTCCTTCCATACCAGAAAGTACAAGCTCGAAGTCAGACATAAGTGGAGGTTCTATATTTCTGAAGTCAGAATCAGCTGTAATATCCTTAAGTGCATAAGTCTCGGTGATGGCACGGTCTATGATGGCATCTTCCTCTGCTGTAAGTCCTCCCATCATAAGTCTGAAGAGTCCCACTAGGTTAATGATGTTACTACGCAGCACATTGGCAGCCGACTCGTCAGGGCCGGGTAGAGGCAGGTCAAAAGGATTTATGTGGTGCTCGGAGTTAAGAGAAATTTTAAAATACCTTCCGCCTACGGCCTCAGCGAGGTACTCATACTCGTTTTCTGGATCCATGCATATGACCTCTGTGTCGAACATAAGCGTACGCAGAATCTCAAGCTTAGTGGCATATGACTTACCCGCACCAGACTTGGCGAAGGTGATGGAGTTGTAGTTCTCCAGTGAGAACCGGTCGAAGAGGACAAGGGAGGAGTTGTGGCGGTTAATACCATACAGAATGCCCTTGTCTGAGGTAAGGTCGAAGGATGTAAATGGGAAAAGGGATGAAAGTGGTGAAGAATTAAGTTTGGAGTGGACTGCCAGAAGGTCATTTCCTAATGGAAGTGTGCTCTTGTACCCTTCTTCTTGTTGGAAGAGTGCTGGCTTTATGTATACAAGCTTGGCTTCGAGAATAGACTTTATCTCGGATTCGATCTTATCGAGCCCTTCTTCATTGTCTCCATAAATAGTTATGTAGAGACCTACATCATAAAGCTTCTCCTGTGCCTGTTGGAGTTGATCACGTAAGCTTTCGAGGTCTTGGTAGGCTACGTCGAGCATGGGGTCACGCACAAGACCTCTTTCTTCCCTGGTGTGGATCTGACTTTGAACTTCGGCCACCTTCTTTTGAAATTGGCGGAGAACTTTAGAAGTCTCTATCGGATGGATAAAGATGGATACATCGAAAACCTTATCCATATTTATAATCGGTGAGAACCAACTCTCTGTTAAGAATCTGGGATACGATATAACGAAGAAGGATCTAGTAATTTTCTCACCCAGGTTTAATTCTTTTGGTGTTACTTTAAGCGCAGAAGGAGCAATAATGTCTTTAAGCTCGAGTACCGAGGCTTGGAAAATTTCCTTAGGCAATATGGAAGGAATATCTTTCCTCTTCTCCTCTCCTTTACTAAATAATCCTGAAAAAAGTGCCATAACTTTATTTTAAGCTGCTTTAAGGGGCTTCTCAGTTTCTCCGGGGTTAAATGCCTTGTAGAAGAGCTCGATCAATTCTTCTGTACCAAGCCTTGCTACTCGTATACCGGTGCGCACAAGTCCCTGTTCTACCACCCCCACTCTTTCCTCAAGCTGTGTACGGTTTTCCTCGAAACTCATCTCACTCGCTTGTGCAGGAGTAGTTTTCTTACCGCCTATGAGGCTTGAGATCCCAGAGACCGTGCTAGAGCCTATGATTGCCGGGTCATAAGGCACCACGATAAAGAAGTTCTTAGTCATGATATTGGTATTCTCAGCGAAGTTTCTCACGAACTCGATATATTCTTCCGTTTGGATCTTTAAAAGGCTGTTTAGTTGCTTCTTATGTTGTTCTTCGAGTAGGGCGATGTAGGGTCTGATATCTAGTTTCCTAGACTGAATTACTATTTCGATGGAGAAATCGAGGGAGTTTAGGAAATCTTGAAACTGGAATAGTATTGCGTTCTTCTCATCATCTGATTTTAAAGAAAAGTTAAGTGACGAGGCGAGCACTACCGCACGCATGCCGCCATCCTTAAGTACCAAGATGCCGTCGCGTACTTCTTGAATGGGTACAAACTCCTGGGTGCTGCTTTTACTAGGTGCCATTTATCTCAATTATATCTTGGTTTCTTCCTGTGTTACAGGATTCTGATTGTCCTGAACATCGAGGCTCCATGAAAGATCCTTGAGCTTGGAGGAAGAGAGCTTAGGGATATAAACTTCACTGGCTTCCCTCTTCATCTCGGTGTGGACCGGTGTCTTGTCTTGCTTCTTCCATACATATAACTTCTCTGAAAATTCGTACTTTAAAAAAGCTTCAAGCAGCGAGGCGAAAGGTTTGCCGTTAACTTTATAAAATGCCAGTGAGCCAGCCAGAGCTACAATTGGTGCTGAGAGTAAAAGGGCGAAGAATTTCGGTAGAAAGGTGAATAGAATTACACATATTCCTACCCCACCAGCGATGTAAATGAACTGTTTGAAGGTAAGAGGGCCGAAGATCTTGTCCTCGACTTCAATGAACTGAGGAACTTGGAAACGCATGAGAGTATTTTACCCTACTCTAGCGGTTCGCGATATGGATCCTTATCTCCGGGGTAGTTTTTTTGTGGATCTGAAGCGAGATCCGGAGCCTCTGGCTGTGTAGGAGGGGTGCTCTTAATCTCAAACGCTGGTTTTACCTCGGGTGTTGAGTCTATAAGGTTTAGACTTTTTGTAGGTGGAGTGGAAGGGGCAGCTCCAGGAGGAGCGGCAGGGCGGGTAAATAGCTTATTTATAGTCTCTTGATATGTACTTGCTCTTGGAACTATAGGTTCTGGCGGTTTCTCCTTAATTTCTACTACCATTGGAGTGGGCTCATGTTCTTCAACTACCGGCAAGTTCTCTGGAGGGGCGGTATGAGTTTGTGAATCTGGTTCCTCCGGCCAAGAAATCGTTTTCCTAGGAGCTTCCTCAGAGGTGGGTAAGATTCCTTCAAATCTTTCTAAGATCTTTGTATCTATTTGTGCAGCTACGAACTTAGCTATGGTATCTGAGAGGCCGATGTTTTGAAGATTTTGTTTAAGGTTTGACCTTAGGTCTAAACCTACAAGAACGAAAATTATTTCATTTTCTACTGAAGTTTTCTGTTCCTCTGTCAGTCCGGAGTTGTTTGCAAGATTATTAATAACCGGTTCCCACTCTTCTCCAGCAAGAAATTCTTTAATTTCTTGAGGGGCAGATTCTATTTGTTGTTTAAGTACTTCTTCGGGGTTCATAATTATTTCTTTTCGCCCTCACCTTCAGGTTTTTCTCCTCCCTCTTTCCTCTCTTCGTCCTTCTTTGGAATATCTTCATTGTCTTTCATCAGTTCCTCAACCCGCTCCCTGATTGATTTCTTACCTTTTCTTAAGTTTGCTGCAGCTTGGAGATTAGATCTTTTAACCGGGCCAACAAAGAGTATTCTGTCACTGTCTATTATGCTCGGGTTTAGCATGCTCTTTATGGCAGCTTCCTTTCTCTCCTCACCTAGACTCTTCTCTTCTCTTATAAGATCTCTTCTTTCTTGGAATTCTGCTTTGATGGTCTTACTTCTCTCCTCTGCTTCCTTTGCTACCGTTTCAAATAACTTACTTTTGGCGTCGAGTTCACGCTGCATATCATCTTTAATCGTGCCTGTCTGAGTAGCGATTTGTTTAGTAAGATCCTCCATCTCTTTTTTAAGATCCACCTGTCTCTTGATTGCCGGATCATTTTTTAATTTCGCCTCTTCTTCTTTGTTAAGGTCAGCTTTTCTACTGTCTGATTCTTTTTTATTTATTCCCTCAAGCTTATCAGCTCGCTTCTGAGCCATTTCAATCCTTGCGTCTTTAAATCCTCGAATGGTCTGAATTTTCTGTCTTTCATTATTAGCATCATTGGATTTCTTCCTTAATGCTGTAATAGTATCTGGGTCTGCACCTCGTGCTTGGGCGTTGGCCAACTCTCTTTCTGCCTCTCTAGCTTCTTGTGATCTCTTGTTTTGTTCTGCTTTCCAGGCGGTTAGCGTTTCCGGATCCTGTAACTCCATCTTCTTAGCCGCTTCTAGATCCCGCTTGGCTTTGTCCTTAGTGATATCTGACGTCTGCGTATACAGTTTGACCTTCTCTTCCTTTCTCTTGGTCTCGTCAGCAACTTGTTTGGCATAACCTCCTTGGCCACCCGCCTTGCCTCCCCCTGCTATACCCACAAGACCCTTAGCTGGGCCACCCGCGCCTCGAAGATCGAAGCTTGTTTTCGACGCAGCACTGCTAAGGTCGAGAGCTCTCCGAGCAGCAAAGCCGCTTAAGCCCCCCTGTTGAGCACGGTTCTTCAGGGCTTCACTATCAGCAAATTTAGAACCAGCAGCACCAAAGGATTTTCTGCCGAGGCTTGCTGCTCCACCCATGACTGCACCTGCGGCAAAGCCGGTAAGTTGTCCAATCTGTTTAGCTCCTCGGGTGGAGAAGCTCTTAGAAATGATGAGGGCTGCGATGAGCATTCCTATCATAATGACGAAGCTGAAGATTACACCCATGGTGCTACCACTAGTGTTGATCTGGCTAGTATTGTTCGCTCCCGCTGCAGCGGTATTCAGTAGAGCATCTGCAATGCTTCCCGGTTTGTATAAAGCATTGCCGATCTTTAGCACAATCCAGACCAATAAGAAAAATATAGGGGCGAAGACAGCTTGGCCAACTAGTGACTCCAGCCATTGTTTCTGTATCCCCTTCAGTCCCGGGATCACGCCTCCAAGTATCCACACGGGAGAAAGTATCATTAAGAAAAGGATTACTACGAATCTCACCACGAACATTATTGCCGCCACGAAAAATACGAATGCCGCAACAAGAGCGAAAATCGAACCCAGCACTCCTATAGTAAGTAACTTAACCCCGTCGAGTGGTTGGGTATATTTATAAATAGTCTGTAACTGTAATGGAGCCATGACAGAATTCGAGAGCCCCGCGTTAGTTACGTCAGGAGTACTTATAGCACCTGGAGCAATAGAGTTATAGATAGAAATGGCCAAAATGTTTGAAGAATCCACTATAACTTTAGTAAAGAAGAGACTGAAGTTAACCAACAAGGCTGCGATGATAATATTTACAATTAACTCTCGGGTTTTACCTTGGCCAAAGATGGTTTGAATAGCGGAGTACAGAAGCAAGAAGATGAAGCACATATTGGCAACATCACGAATAACATTCCAAGTATCATTAATGATGCTAGCGTTAGGGAACAAATCAGACATGTGGAGTACAGTCTGATAAATAACATAGTTAAGAATCAGTCCCGCGAAAGCAGTGAGGTATCCTACTAGAGGGAGTAAATACTTGGTAGCAATGGTTCCTGGTAATGCAAGTAACCACTTAGCAGCACCACCAGTAATAGATGAGATTATTTGAGCGTGAGTAATATGAGGGACAAGAAAGATTGTAGAGAATACCAGTACTGAGATTAATATGTAAGGGAGTTTTTTCTTCATCTTAATCACTAATATACACTGAATTAGTACAGGCCTGGTTCACAACCACTGGTAAACTCGAGTCGTTATCGAGGAGAGTGAGGTTGGCTCCTCTCTCTCCAGGTATGTGAGCGCTATCGGTGTAAGGCCTACTAAGTGTGATGTCTGTTGAACTTCCGTTATTAGTTATCGTGGTTATGGATTGTAGCCCTAGGCCATAAGAGATAGTAAGGGTGGTGGTGTTGCCTGCCGTATTTACAGATGCTCTCTCCTGAGTCGGAGGAATACCAGAGCTTGGGTTGTATAAGAATATCGGCGGCACTACAGATGTATGTGTTCCAGGTATATCCGTTTCATCTCCTCCCCACTGGATCTTGGTAAAGGCTCCAGATCCTCCGGTCACAGTAGCTTTCCATGTTACCGGCACTCCTCTTCCGGCACGGGCAGTGTTTACCGAGCATGACATGGCAAGTGGAGTAAATTGGGTGACTATCACGTTTCCTTCACAGGGTACTGTTCTTACAGCCGAGATGCCTATAATGTTTCCTTCGGTATCTACCTGGTTTGCTGTGACGGTAGCAGATGCAGTCTTAGATCCTGGAGTGGTGTAGATAACTTTAGCGGAGCTTGAGGTGGCACTCTCAAGCCCTTCACCTGTCCATGTATATGAAAGATGTGTGCCCAAGCTTGAGGTCACAGACCAGGTCACTTCCGTCTCATTGGTTATGGCAGTATCTCTGTTGGCAGAACATGTAGCTTCTTGTTCTGCCGGACCTGTTGGGGCCTGGTTGCTTGCACCGAAGTGGTCTCCATAGTCTTTACTGAATAGGCCTTTCGGGCCGAAGACATATCGAGTGAGGAGCCCGTTAGCGAAGGCACCAACGAGCTGCTCGACGTGTTGGACTGTAATGAGCTTATCCAAGCCAGAAGGTAGAACCTTGTCTAGCTGATCTTTAATGATAACTCCAGGAGTCTTATCTGGACCGTGTTCAATACAGGCGCCTGGTGGCATACTCGGGTCTATTTTTCGTGTTGTGTCATGTTCTGTTATAAAGCCTCCATTTACATAATCATCAATGTCTGACTGGGATGGGTTATATGCAATACAGTCTCCCTTAGACTTAAATCCGCTTGCCCAATCGAGCTTCTGGTTCACAGCTGCTAAAGCTGAAGCCACCTTATCGTCGAAGACTCCTTGGGCGTTTATGTATGCACTATAGGGGTTTCCTCCATCCTGGCTCATAGCTATCCAAGCATTCCACCCACCTTGTTTAAAGTCCTGGTAAAAGTTATCTATATTTACTCCAATCTGAGTAAGAGTACACTGTGGCTGATACGAACTTCCAACATAATATTTCTGAAGTGAAATTTTTATTTGGGCTTGGAAGGGTGAGCAGAGGAAGCCAAGATCTGTGCCCTTAATGACATCTCCTGCTACGCCATTGGCTATGCTTGCTGCATATTGCACTGGATTTGTGACATATGCTGGAGATCCATCGAAACCGGTGTTAGCCCAACGAATGGTCGACTTCACCATTTCATCCACCATTCTTTGTGCCAAGTGCATGGCAATGCCATCGGCTATTGATTTAGCAAGGGTCTTAATATCTGTTACGGGTTGTACTAGGGCTTTATTTATAAGGGAAGAAAACTGAGCATTGGCTCTAGGAGTAAACGTAGGTAAAAAGTTTACACCTATAACAGAAAAAATAACTAGAACTGTCGTAATCTTTCTCACCAGATTTTTCTTAAGTTTAGACTCCATGACTATTTATTGTCTTTGTGATCTCTGCCATAAGAGAATCCTCGATTTTCAAATTGGAGCTAAGCGTTACAAGTCCGGCGAAGGCCGATGCAGAATCATTCTCAGTTTTTGAAATAGCGAGCATGGCTGCTCCGCTCGAGTAATAACTATTCACTAGCTGTAAGTGAAGTGAGGCCAGAGAGAGTGGCACCGGAAGACTCTTAAGTGAGTCTCCCGCCTGAGTGTAGGCAATACTGAAGGCCCGTGCAGCGAAGTATAGGTCTGGACCCAGATCGGTAATGTTTTTCTTCTGGATTCCAGTTTTATTTATATAATCTACGTAAGTCTTATGGATTTTAGTAAATGCATCTGCATACTTCTGGTAATTACTCTGGGTATCATCGACAGTCTGTACGTCTGAGGCTTTTAACTCTTGAGATATGGTTAATGTAGGAACTTGGTCGGCGTACTTATTAGCTAGAGCGTTTACATTGTCCTCGGTGTCCTCTCCGTTGGCAGCTAAGTTTATATAATCTGACAAGAGAGAGCGACCGATAAGGTCAGTAGTAGAAAGGTTGTCAGTACTTGTGCTAGAGGTCGGTACAGATAAATCAGTAACCGTGTCACCGTCTAGACTTATAGAGACATCTGCCAGGTTATTCTCATCTCCTTGTACAAAAGAAATCTGGGCTTCACCATGAGACGCACTCAATTTGTAAAAAAGCGCTCCACCGATAAGGACAACTGATACTAAAAGAGCAATACTCAAGCGAAATCGCATGTTACCTAAAAGTATAACAGACAATTAAGCTCCTATGTATACGGAATCCACTCTAATCTTAGTTCTTACTCTGGTTCTCTTACTTCTTGGCGTCCTTGAGCTGGCGTTCGTTGTTAAGATAGGTATCTACCAACTGAGTATGGGTGTCTAGGAGGTCTGTAGGTACAGAAAGATTCAAGAGTTCTACAGCTGCTCTGTGGTAAAGGGTGGATAAAGCTTCTGAAGAGGCCCCTTTCTTTATATTATCGTCGGTAAGGTCTTTATACTTACTAAATATGGCCATTACTGAGGCACTATAGGCATTGAGGTTCTCTACAGTCGTAGGAACGGTCTTAAGGTGAGGGGTATCCTCTGCCCCGACCAGGGTTATATAGACACCGGAAGTAACTCCTACGAATACCAGGATCCCGACCAGGGTGGCCACTACATGTTCTGATTTCATGTGCTCACTATATACTCTGTGCCAATTTTTGCCAGTCTTCTATGTGTACATCCTCGGCTCGGACGTTTGGATCTAATCCAAGCTTCTTAAACACTTCTTCCAGGCGTTTTTTCTCTGATAGGTTAGAAAGGTTAGATAAGAGCTTCTTTCTCTTCGACTTAAACCCTTCATGGAGAAGCTTAAAGAACTTCTCTTCATTAAAGTTTATGAAAAACTCTTTAGAAATATCATCAACAAGTAAAACCGCTGAGTCTACCTTAGGTGCTGGAGCGAATGATCCTGCCTTAACGGTCCCCTTATAGTGCGGTGTACCGTAGCATTTGATTGAGAGTGAGAGAATGCTTTCTTTATCATCGCGAGCGACAATTCTTTCTGCCACCTCCTTCTGGACTAAGAGCACCACACTCTCCGGCTGATACTCGCTAGTTAAAAACTTTTTTAATATAGCACCAGTAATATTGTACGGAATGTTAGAGACAATTTTGTAATCTAAGTCTTTATAAAATCTTAATAATTCTGGATTGAAATCCAATATATCTCCATGAATTAAATCTAGTCTCCCTGCATTAATTTCTTTTGCAAACTTCTCCTTGAGTTCTGCGTATAAGTTATCATCTTTCTCTACTGCTATAACCTTAGCAGCCAGAACAATAAGTCTCCAGGTAAGATCACCGTGTCCCGGTCCGATTTCTAAGACAATATCATCTGCCCCTACCTCTCCCGCATTTACAATCTCCTTCAGAGCTTTATCAGATTTCAAGAAATGCTGGCCTAGAGATTTTTTCGCTTTCATTTTAGAAATTTTAGAAGTCGATTCGCATTAATGGTCTCCTAGGTATCCCTTCTTCATTGAAAATCTCTTCTTCTGTTAATTCTTCAGGTACATCGAATATAAATTCAGATGGGATGTTTACTTGTCTTCTGCCGTAGACCATACGCACTTGTGCATATGTGAGAAAAACTTTTTTTCTGGCACGAGTGAGCGCTACATAGAAGAGTCTCCTTTCTTCCTCTGCTTCCTCGGGAGTAATACCTTCCTTAGTAACCTTCTGATGTGGAAAAAGTCCATCTTCAAGTCCAGAGATGAAGACGATGTCAAACTCCAGTCCTTTAGATGCGTGTACGGTCATCAGTCTCACACCATTTTTTTCTTCATCTAAAGTGTCTTGGTCACTCTGGAGCGCTGCATCTTCAAGGAACTTCTCTATGCCCTCTCCTAGAGGAAGTGAGTCGTAGCGTGCGGCGAAGCTTGCCAGTTCATAAGCGTTTAATAGTCTTTCTGCATCTTCTTCTTTCTTCGCCGCTTTCCATTCGTCTTCTAAGCCAGATGCTCGGATAACGAATGCTACTGTTTCCGAGGGCGATTTCTCTTCGGCGGTCTTCTTAATCTCCTCGAGTAGTTCGTTAAAGCTCCTGAGCTTCAGTTTCGTAGCAGCGGGTAAACCTTCCTCTTGGCTTAAGAATATTTTCGCCACAGTTGTCTTACCGAGTCCTCTGGCGGGAACGTTTATGATTCTCTTTTTGTCTGAGAGAGCATCTGGGTTAAGTGCTGCACGAATATATGAGAGAATATCTTTCACCTCACGTCTGTCGAAGAACTGTGTACCTAAGAGTTGATACGGTACACCTTCTACAAGAAATGCTTCTTCTAGTGCGCGCGACTGAAAGTTGGCTCGGTATAGCACGGCTATCTCATCTGGTCTCATGCCGTTCTTAATAAACTCGCGCACCTTACTTACGATGAAGTTCGCCTCTGCCACTTCATCGAAGCCGGAATAAATTCCAATTCTATCTCCTTCTGAATTACTAGTGAAAAGATTTTTCTTCCTTCTGATCCTGTTCTTTTCAATGATGATGTTCGCAGCGTTTAGGATTGTCTTAGTTGATCTATAGTTCTCTTCGAGTATTATCACTTTAGCCTCCGAGTAATCTCTTTCGAAGTTTAAAATATTCTGGATATCTGCTCCGCGCCAAGAATAAATATTCTGATCTATATCTCCGACTACGCATATGTTGTGTCTGTCTCCTACTAAGAGCTTGGATATTTCGTACTGCACTTTATTTGTATCCTGATACTCATCGATATGCACGTACTGCCAGAAGTTTTGGTACTTCATTCTTACCTCCTTGTCATTTCTTAATAGCCTTGCCGTTTTAAGTAAGAGATCATCAAAGTCTAATGCGCTGTCACGCTTGAGTATCTTCTCGTACTCTGTCCATATTTCTGCCACCACACTAGTGAAGTATCCTCCCTCGCTGTGGATCGCGTATTCTTCTGCGGTAGTGTCTCGGCCTTTCTCCTTAGAAATGATAGAGAGGATTCTTTCTGGTTCATGAAGCTTGGGGTCGAGACCTTTCTTCTCAAGAGCTTCTTTAATCGCACGCTTACCGTCTGCTTTATCGAATATTGTGAAGTGTTTATGGATTCCCACCTTCTGATGCTCTGCCTTAAGTATAAATACACACAGTGCATGGAAAGTAGAGACAAAGGGCCTCTCGAAGCTTGTTACTGGTCGGTTAAGGTTTTTATCGCTCTCAAGCATTCTGTGAAGGCGCTCTCTCATCTCGCGAGCAGCTTTATTAGTAAACGTAATAGCTAAGATCTGGTGTGGGGCCACTCCTTTATATATAAGGTGCCTAATCCTCTCTGTAAGGGTCTTGGTTTTCCCCGCTCCTGCCCCAGCCAGTATAAGTAAAGGGCCGTCTAGGGCCTCCACCGCCTGCCTCTGGGGAGCATTCAAATGATCTAGGTTTATAGCCATTTTCTACTAGTATAACATAATCTCAATTCTCCTATTGACAGACTGGTACTGGATATGCTATAATACAACAAGAAGTAAATGTTTATATCAATTCACATCAAACAGGGGGCTCTATGAGTGGTTTGGCGAAAGCAGCATTCATTTTCAAAGCGTTGGTTGTGACTACCCTCACTGTGGGGAGTATTCTCCTCGTTTTGGGGCTCGTCTGGCACTTGGTCTACAGGGTCAAGGGACGCCCGAAGAACATGTATCCGAGCCATTACCCCGAGTTCCTGTTCATACGAGCAATCATGACCATGGGAGTTCTCGGAGGAGTGGGCGTGGTCTTCCTCATCGGCTGCCTGGCACTTCAAAGCTTCACGGCAAGCTTGCCGAGTGCGCCGGTAGTTGTTCAGGTGGACTCCACCTTCGGCACTGGCAAGTATGTCAGGGTGTCGAAGACAGATCTTCCCAAGAGCGCGCAAGCTTTTCTGGGTAAAAGGGATCTTCTCTTCATCCAGGCCAATCCGGACCCCAAGAGTCACGCCAGCAAGCTGATCCGAGTAGATGACGAAGCGAAGGTTGTCCTGGATTCCTTCCCTTCCATTACCATCACGAAGACTCGATGGACCCAACGTTTTCCCATCCAGTCGCTCAGATGGCTCGGTCCGACCTACCTCCGCGAGGATTTCATCGTCGGTCCCGATGGCAAGGAGAGGCTGATCTCTGGCCTGAGCTCATGGGCATCGGTTAAAAGGTCTTAACTCATCACACAAGGCCCGCAGCGCTTAGGCGTCTGCGGGCCTTTATCATGTTAATTTACTAAATAAGACCATAAACCTTGGTTGTCGCGCTAGGGGTAAGTGCTATAATTACAGGTAGCCGCACGGAAGTCCTGACAGATACGCCGAACCTACAAGTTTAACCAATCTGTATTTCAAAGTTGAAGAGACGCCCGGGTAATAATGAATTTCGCGTCTTAAATAAGAAAAATCGTGGCCAAGTTCGAGCGAAGTTTATTCTCGGGCTTTTTATTTTGGTTGCTGTGCCAGCTCTAGTGTTGGCCCGCTCCTCTGCCTCTAAGCTCTTCCGGGCTCCTGAGACGATTGTGCATAAGAACTCTCAGACTATGAGTCTTCTTGAAGCGCCTTTAAATACAAATCCCAACGCCAAGAGTGGTTCACAACTTGCGGTAGTAGATAATTCTGCTCTCTCGACAGAGAAGGATAGCGGCGAGGCCTTCATAGACTACGGCAAGTCTGGCACCGGACAGATTTCTGTATATGTGGTTCGTAAAGGAGATACGCTTTCTTCCATTGCTCAGATGTTCGGAGTCTCGAAGAGCACCATTATATGGGCAAACGATATTGGTACCACTATAAACCCAGGCATGGAGCTTGTAATCCTGCCTATTTCTGGAGTTCGTCACACTGTGCGCTCTGGAGATACTGTTCAAAGCATTGCCAAGAAGTACGGTGCAGATGTTAGTGACATCTTGGCCTATAACGACCTTGCACCAAGCTCCAAGCTTGTTACTGGGCAGATTGTGATCGTACCTGATGGTGAAATAGATTCAGTACCTAGTAGTTCGGGCTCCTCAGGCAGCATATCTGGGGGAGGAATTCTACCCGTGGGCTCGAGACTTCCGAACTATGCTGGTTACTATATGAGACCAGTTGATGGCATAAAGACTCAAGGGCTTCATGGACACAATGGTATAGACATCGGCGCACCAGTCGGCACTCCAATCTGGGCCTCGGCCGCTGGCAAAGTCATAATTTCTAAAATCGGTGGATATAACGGAGGATATGGATCCTATATTGTAGTTTCGCACGATAATGGCACACAAACTCTCTATGCACACCTCTCGCGTAACGACATAGCTGTGGGTGATTCTGTGGTACAAGGACAAACTATCGGAGCGATAGGACTCACTGGTAAGACTACTGGCCCACATCTTCACTTCGAGGTTCGCGGTGCGAGGAATCCTTTCTAATAAAAATCTAATAAAAACTCCAGCTATTTGCCGGAGTGGAGTCTAAGTTTCCTGTGTGGAAGATGTGACTTATTCTTTAGATCAACGCTCAAGAGGTCTTGGGACTCATGATATCTCCAGAGACTCAGATCATGCTCGCAAAGCAGAAGAATTCTTCCTGTATACCATGCGGCTTGAGCAGCATGCTTCTGTGAATTGGTATTGAGCTTCTCAATTGCATCTGCCATCCAGAGAATGTGATTCTCCGGACGAGAGAGCCTATCGAGGTCGACTGGGTGAGCTTCTGGGAATCTTTCTGTTACAGTTTTCTTCACTTCAGCGATTGTGTGCTCGTAAAACATTTTCCTCTCTTTAGGGGCCTGGAACTATAGACGTCCGCTACCATTTTACATATCAAATTTCTTCGGTCTATATTCTACTGCCTCAAGTATATGGTCACGTTTTATATCCTCTGAGGAGTCAAGGTCAGCTATGGTACGAGCCACCTTAAGCATGCGATGGTAAACTCTGGGCGAGAAGCCGAGTCGTTCTGCGGCGAGGTTGAGTGTTTGTCTGGCGTCAGATGTAACTACAACAAGTGTGATATCCCGTGCGGACATCTCAGAATTTTTAAAAAGTTTACTTTTATTATTTTCGAAGCGTTTCTTCTGTATGTTTCTTGCTCTTTCTACTTTCTCTCTGAAGATTTCACTTCTCTCTCCTGCTTCTCCCTCGCTTAGGTCTCTCGGCAGGACTCTGTCCACCTCTAGCCATATATCTATGCGATCGACGATGGGTCCACTCATTTTTCTTCTGTAGCGTGCTAGTGCTGATGGGGTACATATACATTGTTTTCCTTTAAATCCGTAATTTCCACATGGACACGGGTTCATAGCTGCGACGAGTAAAACATCTGCAGGAAAGTGTGCGGTGCCCTTAGCACGCGAGACAGAAATTACCTTATCCTCAAGTGGTTGGCGTAAGCTCTCTATCACTCTTCTCTCGAACTCAGGAAACTCATCCATGAAAAGTACTCCTCTATGCGCAAGTGTTACCTCACCAGGCCGAGGCGTAGCTCCTCCACCGACCAAGGAAACATATGATGCGGTGTGATGTGGTGATCGGAATGGTGGTTCTGTAATAAAACCTGAGAGTACTCCTGCTACAGAATAAATACTTGTGGTCTCGAGCGACTCATCGAATGTAAGTGAAGGGAGTATCCCTGAGAAGGCCCGAGCCAGCATGGTCTTACCTGTACCTGGTGGTCCATACATAGCCGCGTTGTGTCCTCCGGCTGCAGCTATGAGGAGTCCGCGCTTTGCTCTTTCTTGTCCGCGCACGTCAGAGAAATCAGTTTTGGTTTCTATTTTGCTGGTAGCAAGTTTGGTTCTTGTAGCTGGAGTAATTAATTTTTCTCCGCTTAGGTGTTTCAGTACTTCATTTAAATTTGCTGCACCATAGACCTTTATACCATCAATGAGTGCAGCTTCCTTAGTATTGTCCTTAGGTACGAAAATTTCTTTGAAACCTTTTTCTAAAGCTGCTTTGGTTATAGGTAGTATTCCTCGCACTGAGCGCAAGGTTCCATCAAGAGACAATTCTCCTAAAAATAATTTTCCCTCTGGACTAAAGTCGATCTCCTCTGCAGATAGTAAATATGAAAGAGCGATAGCTAAGTCGAAGGCTGGTCCCTCCTTCGGTACCGAAGCGGGTGCCAAGGAGATTACAATTTTCTGGTTCTTAGTTTTCGGAGAGGAGAGGCCAGAATTTTTAATGGCGGCACTAACCCTATCACGAGATTCTTCTACAGCTTTATCCGCCAGTCCCACAATAGAAAATGCATAAAGTCCTCGAGAGATATCAGTTTCTACCTGAATAATCTGTACTGAGAGAAGGTTGGTCTGAGCAGAATAAACTCGGGAAACTCCCATGCATTTATGCTAGCACGCAGAGTGTTTTATGCCATGTGCTCCTTACAGGTGCGAGCGGCAGGGTTCGCCTCTAGACGGTCGGTCTCTATCTCCTTCTTGCATACTTGGCAGAGACCGTAAACATTGTGCTTGATCTTATCGAGCCCAGAACGTACGTCCTTAAGCCGTGTCTCAAGGGTGTTTACTATGGCATTGTTCTCCTCGAATTCCTCTATGCCGTCTGCAACCGTGTTCTCATCTGCTTGGGAAACGTCACGTTCATTGGGCTTGGCTTCCCAGTTGGAAGGGTTGTCTGGATCCTTGCGTCCAACCTGGCTCAGCTGTTCCTCCAGGCTCGTCTTCTCTGCCTCAAGTTTCTTCCTAAAATGTTCCACATCTCTAGTCATCTTGGCATTTTAACAAACTAACCAGAGACTGCCTAGAGCGGCTTACCTAATGAGTAATTCCCCGGTTATCTTGGTTATAAGAGTACGCAAGGTCTCTTCATTATCAGTAATTATGAGTATGTGGCTGTCGAAGAATGAATATAGGAGTCGGGTCTGTCCATTTATATCTCGGAGTACTCTGGCATCTTTGTTCTTAATAGTAATATCCTCGAACTTAGCTGTAGGTGGTACCGAGGTGACTTCATTGGCCGAGGCGAAGAGGGGCAATAAGTCCACAGACATTATCTTCTCCCATTCGAGCATGCCTGGAAATGCATTTTCGAACGAGTCTAGTTTTATGAGTAGGAAAGGATGAGATTTAGTATCAGTGAGTATACCGAGCATAAATGTCGGGTTGAATGCTCGGAGTAAGGCTCCGGGAGGCGTAGCGCCTATAAGGTTCATGAAGTCACTAGTAGGTATAAATCCAGTTCCCGAGTCAGGAGTAATTTGAATTTGTTCCACACCCTTGGTTCTTTCGGAAGAATTTAATATTTTTACAAGAGATTGTAAGTTTAAGGATGATACATTCATTGTCCTCTGACTCTGAGCTGGGATAAGTCTGTTATTCGGGATCTCGACTATCGGTGGAGCAGTTTTAGTTTTATAAGTTCCATATGCATACCAAGCTCCACCTACACCGAGTGCGAGAAGAATAAGAGTGCCAAGAGTTAGGAAAAATACTTTTCTCCCTTCTCCTGGTGCTTCTTGGGGGATAATGGTTTTCTTCCTGGCCTGTTCCGCTTGTGCAACTGTGACGACACTCGCTTGACGTTCTTTAAGCGCTTCTGCTATGTCGCCTTGGAAAGTTCTAATCTGCTTCAAAGTGCCACTAGATTCTTGATGTGTCTGTTGTGAAGGAGGAGCTTTCTCGGGATCCATGGCCCTATTTTACTACATTTTATCTGCTGGAAGACGACGAACTACGCGTCGAGGTTCACTACCGCCGTTGAAACCCATTAAATATTTCTTTGGACCAAGATCTAGGTCTAGGAAGTCATCTGCAACTTCAATAAGCTTGGAAGAAGAAGATTTACCGAATGAAACTACTTCTACTTGGGTACCATGCGTGTTCTTAAGGTATTCGACGAGGGATGCGAAGTCTCCGTCACCTGAACAGATGATAATAGTGTCGAGCTTGGGAGCTAACTTGACTGCATCTATGGCGAGATCGATATCCCAGTTGGCTTTCTTAGCACCGCCGAGAAAGATCTGAAGGGGTTTGGTACGAGTCTCGATACCAACCTTACTTAATGCTTCGAAGAAACTTTTCTCTTCACCGCTTTCAGTAGATGCTACATACGCGATAGCGCGCACTAGAGTGCGACCGTCGAGCGCTTCCTTAACTATGGCACCGAAGTTCGCCTTGGCGTGGTAGAGATTCTTAGCTGAGTGATAAAGGTTCTGCGTATCTATAAAAATGCCGACACGCTGGGCTTTGTGTTTTATAACTGTCATTAAAATTAAATTTGAAACTGTTAGACGGATTTCTTCAGACCGAGCTTCTTTACTAAGCTTGCGTAGCGCTTGGGATTCTTCTTCTCTAGATATTTCATATGTGCCTGACGACTAGCCACGAGGCCAAGTAGTCCACGGCGTGAGTGATTGTCCTTATTATGCTTCTTGAGATGAGCTGCTAGCTCATCTATACGCGCAGTTAATATTGAAATTTGCACTTCTGGAGAGCCTGAGTCCTTTTCGTGAACTTGGGCTCCTTTTAGAATGCGGGCTTTTTTGGTCTTTGAAATCACGTCAGTACAATAGCACGTTCCCTCCCCTTTTGCAAGTCTAAATAAAAACTGCATGGATGAGGATCCAATGCAGTTGGTTCACCTCGTCGAGACCCTATCGTTCTCCAAGTGGAGAGCTTGGAGATTGGAAAGAATAATGGCGAAGCGGAAATCAGTGCCACTCCTTCTGTCTGAGGCAATGCTCCGGAGTTCAACAACGAGCGCCTGGACATCATGGTACAAACTCTCCGCCATTGCTGGAGCCAGGAAGCCACTTTTGCCAAAGTATCTGATCGTTTCGATTCTTTCGTATGCCCGGAGGAATTCTGTGTTTCTGGTCGCCTCCTCTGGGGTCAAAGCAGGGGGCCCCTCGACGGCTTTGAGACAGCGTTCCCGAAGGTCCCTGTAAAAGAATAGGTTTTCCGGCTTGTACTTTTTGACCTCTGGTGCGGATGCGGTAGTCATAGTTCCTCACGAGTGGAATAGAACTGGTCCAGGATCTCTCTCCTCACCTTATTCCCGAGAGGTCTAAAATGCAAATGCTATAATGTTGTGCGACATGACCTCTACGAACGAATTAGAAACTTTGAAGCGTGAGTTCCTTGAAAATACCGAGATAGAACGCGGTCGGTCTCTTAAGACAGTCGAGAACTACAACAGGTATCTCACAAGGTTTTTAGAATCTCGGTCTCCCCCGAGACCATAGAATTGGCGAAAGTTAGTGAGCGTTCACTCGACCTTATCTCGCTTGAAGAACTTACGCGCTTACTTAATGCGCCTGATGTCACCACTCTCCAGGGGCTGCGCGATAAAGCCATGCTCGAACTTCTCTTCTCTACTGGGCTGCGTGTCTCTGAGCTCGCTTCCCTCTCGCGAGACTTAGACATTGATAGAGACGAGTTTTCTGTGCGTGGTAAGGGAGAGAAAGTGCGCGTGGTATTTATTTCAGGAGAGGCTCGTGATGCCGTGAAAAATTATTTGAAAAAAAGAAATGATCTAGAGGATGCAATGTTTGTAAACATAGTGCGTGATGCGAAGAAGACTGCACCGACACGTCTCACTACTCGCTCTATAGAGAGACTAGTGAAACGGTACGCCATAAAAGCTGGTATCAGTAAGAAGGTTACTCCGCACGTTATCCGTCACTCATTCGCCACTGACTTACTTTCGAACGGTGCAGATCTCAGAAGTGTGCAAATGCTTCTTGGACATGCAAATATTTCTACTACACAGATCTACACTCACCTTACAGACAAAGGACTGCGCGAAACACACAAGAAATTTCATTCCAGAAGGAAATAAATAAAATATTAGAGAATAATTGCAATAAGATTTTTAAGTGATAGGGTGGCTATAGACCCGGACAGAGGAGCGTGTATGACGAGACCAACAACCTCGACTCACAAGCCTGATGAAGAGACGTGCATATCTGAGAAGCGACTCGAGGAAATAGCAAAGCGTCGAAATCCTCATCCTTACGAGGTGAAGCACCTCAAGCTCTGCAGTACATGTCGCACTGAACTCACATCATATCAAGTTCCACACACTTCGTAACAGCGAGGTGTTTTATTTATCTATTTGACAAATTCTAGCTGTTAGGTATATAATATAGAGGTAATAAGTGCTTGGGACGGGTTCGCCGAAAGGCGGGCCCGTTTCGTAAAATAAATATATATGTTTGATCTAAAAGTCATAAATTCAGTCCTGGGCGAACTCGAAGAAGTTCGCGGTATTCCTCGTGAGAAGATTATCGAGGCTATTGAAGCAGCTCTCGCCACTGCATATAAGAAGGAGTACGGCAAGAAGGGTCAGATCGTCAGAGCTACATTTGATATTCGTAATGGCGAGACTAACTTCTTCCAGGTGAAGATTGTCGTAGATGAGACTCGCGTCTACTTCGACGAAGATGCAGAGCTCGCAGAAGGTGATGAAAGGGTTCTCTACAACCCAGAGCACCACATACTCATAGAAGATGCCAGAAAGATTAAGCGTGATGCTCAACTCGATGAAGAGATTGTCTTCCCAATTGAATCCAAGGGTGACTACGGTCGCATCGCCGCTCAGACAGCCAAACAGGTGATCATGCAGAAGATCCGCGAAGCCGAGAAAGTTTCTGTAGTCAATGAATTCGGCAAGCGAGAGGGTGACATTGTCTCCGGCACAGTGCAGCGCATTGAGCGTGGCAATATATTCGTCGACATGGGACGTGCTACAGGACTTCTTCCTTACGAAGAGCAGATTCCTGGTGAGAGATTCTCACAGGGTGAAAGAGTCCGTGCATACTTATATAGAGTAGAGGAGTCTCCAAGAGGAGTATTCCTTCGTCTCTCCCGCTCTCATCCTAAATTCTTAGAGAAATTGTTTGAAGCCGAGGCACCTGAACTCCAGAATGGAGCAGTCGTCATAAAGGCTATCGCACGTGAGGCAGGTTACAGATCTAAGATTGCGGCTCTTGCACTCGACTCACACATTGATCCTGTTGGTGCACTTGTCGGTCAGAGAGGAGTGAGAGTCTCTACTGTGATGTCTGAACTTCGTGGTGAGAAGATAGATGTAGTGGAATGGAATGAAGATCCAAAGAAGTTTATAGAGGAAGCACTTTCTCCTGCCAAGGTCATGGATATAGATGTAAATGATGCCGAGAAGGCAGCTAAGGTTCATGTGGCAGAAGATCAACAGTCACTTGCCATAGGCAAGGGCGGACAGAATGTGAGACTGGCAGCCAAGCTCACTGGTTGGAAGATCGATATTGAATCTGCTAAAGGTGTTGAACTCGCAAGTGCTGAGGTTCCAGGAAACTTAGAATAATCTGATAATATAAGATCATGAATCTTTGGCACGAAATAGATCCCGGCTCGAAAGATGAAATGAATGTCATCATTGAGATAAACAAAGGATCCAAGAATAAGTACGAAGTAGACAAGAAGACTGGACTCATAGCACTCGATAGAGTTCTTCATACTGCCCAGGATTATCCGTTCGATTACGGATTTATCCCTCAGTCTCTTTGGCATGACAATGATCCTCTAGATGTGGTCCTACTTACTACTTATCCACTTTTCCCTGGAATCTTGGTTAAAGCTCGTCCACTAGCAGTTATACATATGGTTGATGGGGGTGAGAAAGATGAGAAGATTATTGCAGTACCAGTAGATGACCCACGTTTTAACGATACGAAGGATTTGGAGGATATAAATAAGCACACTCTAAAAGAAATTGAGCACTTTTTCATTACTTACAAGAAGTTACAGAACAAGGAAGTAGTTATAAACGGTACAGATGGTCGTCTTGAGGCTGAAAAAGCCTTCGAGGAAGGTCTGGCACTCTATAAGTCTAAATATGGTAAAATTTAACTCTTCGGATACGGCATAGAGATTACCATTAAACTCAAGCTTAGAATGATTCGAAAATTTATCCCTGCTATTCTCCCCGTTCTTCTTATTACGGCTCTAGTTAGCCCAGCTCTAGTAAGAGCAGAAGATGGCGGTAGAGGCACCAGCACTACTACTCAAGGTGTTAAGCCTGAACTTAAGAGGATCCTAGAACAGTCGAAAGCCTCGAGAGAGGAGTTGAAGGAGCAACTTAAGGAGAATAAACAGGACTTTAAAGTGGCTGAAACTAAGATGCGCGTAGCAGCAACTGTAAATATGTTGAATGCTGCAGTAGGTAGACTGGATAGTATTATAGGTCGCATCGAGACAAGCCTTGCTTCTACCTCAGCGGCTGTCGGTACTACTACTCCTCAAGGGCTCTTGAATGCTGCGAAGGCGAACATTACTGACGCCCGAGGTCACATTGCAAACATTCAGTCATTAAACTTCTCTAGTACTACGAGCACCACTACTCTTAAGACCAACTTCGAAACTATAAGAGTTGAGGCTCGTGCAGCTAAGACTTCCATAGAGTCTGCTCGCAAGAACTTACTTAAGATAGTAGAATTATTTAGGAGTTACTTTAAGGATCAAAGAGATCAAAGAGAGAAACATAACGATTAATAATTAACACTTAAAACTATGGAGCCAAACAATCAGCCCAACTACCAGATGCCTCAGTCACCTGCACCTCAAAGGCCCAACTACAACATGCCCGCTCCGCATCATGAGAGCTCATGGGGACCTATAGCTGCCACAGTTATTATCCTGGCAGTGATTATCTTGGGCGGTCTCTACTTCTGGGGCCAGAGAAATTCTACTGCACCAACTCCTGACTCGAATTCTTCATCGGTGAATCAATCTTCTCCTCTCAACTCAACTTCGATCCAAACAGATCTAAACAACACTGACACCAATAACCTAGACGCCGAAATCAACGCTTCGTAACTTTAGTAATCTTATACGTTGAAACAAAAAGTCCTTGAGTTAGTCGAAGGGCTTTTTGTTTGCAATTTTCTTCTGTCTAATATAAGTTGGTTTAACAATGAAACAGTTCGAAAGACTGAAGATAGAGAAACTCGCCTCAGCTTCAGAGGCACAAGTTACTGGAGAGATAACTCTCGAGTTCTTAAACGAGTCGAGGAAAAAAGCTCTCAAGTCTTTAAACGACCGAGCCAACATTCCCGGCTTTAGATCCGGCAAGGTACCTGAAGATGTTCTTGTGAAGAATCTTGGTGAGATGAAGATAGTAGAAGAGACTGCGGAGGTTGCTCTAGGAGATGCCTATGGAGAAATAATGAAAGAAGCCAAGCTTTCCCCCATCGGTCGCCCGGAGATATCTATTACTAAGATCGCACCAGGTATTCCTTTAGAATTTAAGATTAAAGTTTCTCTTGAACCGGAGTTTACACTTCCTGATTATAAAAATCTTGCTCGCAAGACGAAGGTTGATGAGAAGGATATGGAAGTAACAGATAAAGAAGTGGAAGATGTGTTGGAGGAGATAAAGAAGAGAGACTGGAAGCCGGATGTGAAAGAAGGAGAGAATCTAAATGAGAAAGTTAAAGAAAATATTTTAAATGAAAAGAAACTTCGGATTAAAGAGAAACATCGCATGGAGATTGTAGAGAAACTTGTGAAGTCGACGGAGATCCCACTCCCTCAGGTCTTGGTGATAAGTGAACTCGAGAAGATGATGGGACAGTTTAAGGATGATGTAGTGCGTCTGGGTCTCACCTGGGAGAAATATCTTGAGTCTATAAAGAAGAGCGAAGATGAAATCCGTGGAGAATGGTTCGAGAAGGCTAAGGATAGAGCCAAGGCAGAACTTATTATTATGAAAATTGCTGAGACTGAGAAGATTGAACCATCTGTAGAAGATCTTGAACACGAAGTAAAGCATCTTCTCTCCCACTACCCTGACGCTGATCCTCTCCGTGCACGTATATATGTATACGGACTTCTCCGTAACCAGAAAGTTCTAGAGTTCCTAGAGAGTTTGACTGATACTAAAATATAGTGCATTCTCAAGCTGGAAACAGTTCCTAAACAACAATCGTGAGGTGAAAAGTGTGGGATCCATATGCTGAATTCGAAACAGAAGTGCTTCCGAACGGGTTAACGGTTCATTGTGCCCACTGGCCAAATAGACCATGGATCAGAGTCGGTTTTCAAGTTCACAGTGGTGCAGACCAGGATCCGAGTGATCTTGAAGGTCTGGCTCATTTCACAGAACACATGGTGGTAGCCAATTTAGTCACTGGATCTGATTTCGTCGATAAGTTTTTCGATCGGCATGGAGGAGAAGTAACTCTGGGTGCTACTGCTTTCCCATACATACGCTATACCTGTTCTCTCCCGAACGATCCCTCAACTGCACTTAACGCTTTCTCAATCCTTGGTAATCTTCTTTTCACAGAAGAGATGAGTGAAGGGTTGGAGAAAGAAAGGAAGATCGTACTCGAGGAAGAACTAAGGTCCAGACCACAGTTTCCTTGGGAGTTCGACCTCATCCGCGAAGTGGGAAGAAGTTTATTCAATGGACACCATCGATCAAGACACTTACGTCCTCTTGGATATGCCGAAACGATCTCAAGATTTACGCAAAAGGATGTTCAGACTTACTATGACACTCACTATGTCCCGGCAAATGTGAGCATGGTAGTCGTGGGAGGAATGAATTTGCGTGAACTTGTGAAAATCATTTCGACTACTCCATTGGCCGCTGAGAAACCCGGGAAGAGAAATCCCCTTCCCGAAGCTCTAGATAAGGCTCCTAGTCCACTTCAGTCTGTGTACAGAGTAAGTCGGCAGGAGAAGCTTGGAGTTTCAGATGGGAAGCCCACTGGATCATATACATCATTCGCTCTTCTACCTGGAACAATGCAGTACACCGCTCCTCTCCTGTATGCTTTAATGTTGCGTCCTCTGCTCTTCAAGCGCATCAGAGAGGAAAAGAACCTTACATACAATGTGAGTGTGAGATGTAGGAACCACACCTTTCTTCGAGAAATTAAAATAGAGTGTGATTCATTTCAGCATGAAAGTGCTGATCTCATCGATGATCTAGTCGACAAGTCCATTCAAGATGTCGTCAATGATCTCGATGCTTTCGAACGGCAGAAAACTTCGATGGTGAAGTCATATACTCTAACCGATTTGAACGCAAAGAGTTTGGTATCTGACTCAATGGACGACCTCACCTATTGGGGCAGAATCATTTCATCTATTGAGGAGATGGAACGAAGGCAGTCTTTAACAATCGAGAATGTTAGAGAGGTTGTTTCTCTGCTCGAGAAAAACAGAAGAGTGACAGCTATTGTCCTCCCTTAGTCCGTCTAACAAGGCGGATTTTTTATACTTGATTTGAGATCAGGTTTCAGATATTGTATGGGTCCAATGGCATATTTAATCCCCACGGTTATAGAGAAGAGTCAGTTCGGTGAGAGGGCCTACGACATATACTCGCGGCTCTTGCGTGAGCGTATTGTTTTCCTTGCTGGTCATATAGATGACGATGTTGCAAACATCATCATTGCCCAACTTCTCTTCCTCCAGTCTGAAGATCCTAAGAAGGATATATCTCTATATATAAACTCCCCCGGAGGCTCTGTCACTGCCGGTCTCGCCATCATCGACACCATGAATCATATTAAGCCAGATGTTTCTACGGTTTGTGACGGAATGGCGGCATCCAAGGGTGCCCATATCCTTGCCAATGGTAAAAAGGGTAAGCGTTTTGCTCTACCTAATTCGGAGATTATGATCCACCAACCACTCGGAGGCGCGGAGGGGCAGACTTCAGATATTGCCATACGTGCAGAATGGTATGTAAGACTCAAGAAAAGGTTGTCCAAAATGATGTCTGAAGCCACTGACCAGCCTCTATCTAAGGTTGAAAAGGATGAGGATAGAGACTTCTTTATGGGTGCAGATGAGGCCAAGAAATACGGAATTATAGACAAAGTTATCTAATCCTAGACAAGGATACCTTGGTGTAGTACTCTGTGGATGTTCCATTGTAATAAAACTTGAAACGTTTGTTGTTCCTACCGACCTTCCCGACCTTACCGCCTGACTAAACCTACATATCCCGTTTCTCAGATGGATCGACCTAAATGTCGCTTAAGCTTGCCCTACTTTTAGCATTACTATCCGCATCGGCCGGAATCGGCTTTGGGTATTTGCTGCGTCTTATAATTGCTCTCGGGAAGAAGGGTTCCATGGAGCTAGACATTAAGCAGATGGAGCTCAAGGCTCGCGAGGAAGCACAGGTAATCATAGATGAAGCGGAAGAGCAGTCCAAGGAAGTCTTAGAAAGGGCTGAAGTTTCTATACACGAACGTGAGGAAAGAATTCAGAAAGCTGAAGATCGTTTGATAAAAAAGGAAGAGTTCTTAGATAAGCGCCAAACTGATATCGATAAGGAGGTTGAGGCTATAAAGGAAAGAATAGATGAGATCGAGACTCTTAGAGATGATGCTGACAAGCTTCTTTCAGCACGGACTAAGGAACTTTCAAGGATAAGCAAGCTCTCTTTAGACGAAGCTCGAAATGAGCTGGTAAAAACTTTAGAGGAAGAGAACGAAGAGGATCTCAGAGTGAGAATGCAGAAGTTGGAGACACAAGGTGAAGAGAAACTTGCCTCTCGTGCTCAGGAAATCTTGGCTACTGCTATACAACGTCTCGCAACTACAGTTTCTGGAGAGATTATGGCCACCTCGGTCCCCCTCCCTACAGATGAAATTAAAGGAAAGATAATCGGTAAGGAAGGAAGGAACATAAAAGCCTTCGAACGGGCTACAGGAGTAGAAGTGATAGTTGATGATACACCGGGCTCTATCACTCTTTCTTCATTCGACCCAGTACGTCGTGCAGTGGCCAAGCTCGCGCTTGATAATCTTATTCAAGACGGTCGCATCCAGCCAGCCAAGATTGAGGAGTTCGTGGATAAAGCCCGTGTGGAAGTAAATAAAATTATAAAGGAGAGAGGTGAAGCTGCTGCCTTCGAGGCAGGAGTTTATAACTTGGATCCCAAGATTCTGGCTATCTTAGGCAGACTTCATTTCCGTACATCATATGGACAGAATGTGTTGGAGCACTCCATAGAAATGGCCCATCTCTCCGGCATGATTGCCGAGGAGCTCGGAGCCAATGTGGCTGTAGCTAAAACCGGGTCACTACTTCATGACATCGGTAAGGCGCTTGATCACGAGGTCCAAGGAACTCATGTGGAGATTGGAAGGAAAATTTTACAAAAGTTCGGAGTTTCGGAGGATATCATTAAAGCTATGCAAGCTCACCATGGTGAGTATCCCTATGAAACCGTCGAGTCCATAATCGTGCAGACTGCTGATGCTATATCTGGTGGAAGACCTGGAGCAAGGCGAGACACGGTGGAGAATTATCTTAAGCGTCTCCTGGACTTGGAGCATATTGCAGGAAGTTTCGAAGGAGTGGAGAAAGCCTACGCCTTACAAGCTGGCCGAGAGATTAGAGTTTTCGTCATTCCTGAGAAGATTAGTGATCTTGAGGCTAAGAAACTTGCTCGAGAGATCGCTGTACGTATTGAAAGAGAGCTCAAGTACCCAGGAGAGATCAAAGTTAATGTAATCCGTGAGGCCAGGGCTATTGAGTTTGCTCGATAAGAACACGAACCTCCAACTTGGTCTAGTGTATTGCTTAAAATATGGCCTAGTATATAATTATTTGTGGGTTTATCCATATTATTAATCAGCAAAATGAATAAGGCAGACATTGCAAATGCAGTACACGAGAAGCTTGGTGGCACTAAAGTGCAAGCTGAGGAAGTTCTCGACATTGTGATTGATTCTATCGTCTCAACTTTGAAAAAAGGTGGAGAGGTATCTATTGCAGGTCTTGGAATCTTCTCAACCAAGATTCGCGCTGCAAGACTAGCTAGGAATCCTCGCACAGGTGATCCTATAAACGTTTCCACGATGCGGGTCCCTAAATTCCGTCCAGCTAAGGGCTTGAAGGACGCAGTTAAACAATAAAACTAACTATCCTCACGAAAAATCCGGGAACTCCCGGATTTTTCGTTATTTCACTCCGAATTTCTTTTTTATCTCCTCGCTTTCTTTCTCGTCCTCACTTTCATTCCTGCTTCGAGCCTCACTTCCTTGTTTCCTGAGCTCATTTTCAGGAAGGGTTGCAAGTTCTTTAACTCTTTCCTCTAGGTAGCCTGTTTCATTTCGCTTAGGATCATCTAGAACTTCTGAAAGAAGAATTTCTAGAATAAACCCAATCTTTGGACCAGGAGTAATGCTCGCGATCTTCATGACATCTCCCCCGCTTACTTTGAGCTGCTTTACTGATATGGGATCTCGCATCACTTCTTCTATCATGGAGTGATACTTTCTGAGTCTGTATGGACTCTCCTTAGGCCTTCCAGTGCCGATGCGGTCTGCTGCACGGACATCCATAAGATCCCAGATTAACTCCGGGGTAACGTTTCTCACCATTCGACGGACTGCAGAGAGCGTAATGGTCTCCGTGTCGGAGAAGAACATATGCCAGCGCACGAGCTTCAGCACCTTGTCTATAATTTCTTTTGGGAACTTGAGATCTGTGAGAATCTGCTTGGTCACTTTTGCCCCCACTACATCGTGTCCGTAGAAAGTCCACTGTTCGTTCTGCCACTTACGTGTATGAGGCTTGGCTATATCATGGAGAAGGACCGCGATGCGTACATGAAGAGGGTAATTTTTCTTAGCCGCATGGTCAAGTGAGCGGAGTAAATGCTCCCAGACAGTGTATGCATGTGCCTTGTTCTGCTCCATACCCACTCCCCTCTCAAATTCCGGAGAAATATACTGGAGTAATCCAAGTTGTGTAGCGATTCCGAGTGCCACCGAGGGATTGTCGGACATAATGATCTTCACGAATTCATCTCTTATGCGCTCTTTAGAAACATGTTCAAGCAGATTTTTATTTTTATCTATTGCAAGAAGCGTATCACTATCAATAGCGAAGCCGAGTTCAGAAGCGAAGCGCAGAGCTCTAAGCATGCGGAGTGCATCTTCAGTGAAGCGCTCGTTCGGATCTCCAACTGTTCGTATAACATTCTTCTTAAGATCTTTCTCTCCGTCGAAGAGATCAATTAATTCTACTTTTTCTATATCTAAGGCGAGCGCATTTATGGTGAAGTCACGACGCTTGAGGTCCTCTTCTAGAGTCTTAGCCCACTTTACTCCATCAGGATGACGAAAATCTGAGTACCCAGACTCAGTACGATACGGAGTAATTTCTACAACCTTGAGTGTTGAATCTGTAGTTGTGTCGTTTACCACTCCGACAGTGCCGTATGCATTTTCATAAAATGTATTTTCAAATAAGGCTTCTATCTCTCGAGGAAGTGCTGAAGTTGTGATATCCCAGTCCTTGGGCTTTTTTCCCAACAAGATGTCTCGGACGCATCCTCCGACAAGAAAGTTCTCAAACTTGGCAGACCAAAGGACGCGTGAAATAATCTTCACCTCTTCGGGGATATTAAATTTTGGCTTAAGTGTCATATGGTGCCCCCAGCAGGAATCGAACCCACATCCCTTGTTCCGAAGACAAGTACTCTATCCATTGAGCTATGAGGGCAATTATCTAATTCTACACGAGAAGCGAGTTGGTGCGACCAGGGAGAATCGAACTCCCATCTCATCCTTGGCAAGGACGTGTTCTACCACTAAACCATGGTCGCAAGTGAAAAGATAATAGCCTATCCTGTCTAAAAAATCGAGAGTCAGTGAGTTATGCGGGATGGGAGATATCTCACCTCTCGGAAACCCACGGTTTTCCGAATCCTTCCTCCACGGGAGGAGAATCTCCTCCCGACCCCACCTCGTTCGATTCTCCCATCAGAAATGAAAAAGCCCTGGCAGAAGTCAGAACTTTTTCATTTTGTGCGGGATGGGAGAATCGAACTCCCACCTACAGTTTGGAAAACTGTCATTCTACCATTAAACTAATCCCGCGTAAGATCAAATCTAGCAAACTTGAACGACCGATTCAATTCGGGCTGCCGGGAATTGAACCCGGGCCGCATCCACCCCATGGATGTATACTACCGCTGTACTACACTCCGTTTCAGCATCCTAGCATGGTGATGTAAGATTACAAAATGATAAAACTTAAACCAGTTCTCCAATCCAGCAGTATGTGCGGACCAGCTAGCCTCGCCTCCCTACTAGACTTCTATGGGTACCATACAAGCGAGGAAGAATTGGTTAAAATTTGTAATGCTACAGAGGAATTCGGCACAGAACCGGGCGATCTTGTAAGAGGTGCTGAAAGTCTCGGATTTAGAGTTGTGGCCAAAGCTGAGGGAACTTGGGAAGATCTGGAGAGACTTGTCCAAGAAGGAACTCCTGTACTTGTAAACTGGTGGTCAGACTACGAAGAACCTTATGACGGACATTATTCTGTTGTCTCAGAAATGTCCGATACCCATATCACTCTCATGGATCCAGAGATTGGAGCCGACAGACGGATAGAGAAAGAGAAATTTTTAAATAAATGGTACGACTTCTACCGAGATGGTAGAACTAACTACCGTTGGTACATGTATATAGTTAAATGATGTTTTCAAGCATTTCTGCTTTGGCTTTCCTATTCTTCTCATCAATCCTTACAGTTATAAGGTCAAGTTGCCAGTCTTTATCTAGGTGTTTCTCAAGTAAGTAAGTCTGAATGGCTCTATGGAGCCTCTTAATCTTGCCTGGATGCATGTTTTCCTCCGGCCTATAACCTGTTTCAGGTGTAACTTCCCTATTATTTATTTCACCTGAAACACTTTTAACCTCTATAAAGCGTAGAACATCTGACTTCTCAGCCACTATATCTATTTCACCCCATTTTCTTAAGTAATTACGCTCCAGAACTTTGAATCCACGTTTCTCGAGAAACATTACAGCCACATTTTCCCCTATATTGCCGAACTTACGCTTTGCTGAGTACATGGCTTAATGTTACATGTAAAACATATTAATAAAAGTTTCACGTGAAAACATTATGGCCATTTGTCTCTAATGCACACATTCCCCACACTTATCCACAGAATTGTACTTAAGGATCTAAAAAAGCCTTATTTTAAGCCATTTTCCTTATGAACATTATTTGAAGACAGTTTGCAATAGGAGACAAATGTAGATTAAGACCAAATGTCTTCAAGGTAGGGATTTCTATAGAATAAAAAACCGCCGCGCAAGCGCAGCGGTGAAAGTAAGTGCCAGAACAAAAAGGGGAGCCAGGAGGTCTACATCGCAAAAAATAAAGTTGAGGATGAGCGCTCCAGGGCGTAGCCGGTTTAGAACCAGCACACCTTTCAGAGAGTGGCCTCTCTCGAAAAAACAAATGCTTGATTTTGATCTGGGTTCTCGCAATCCACAGAGGGGATTAGGGCCAGAAGTTTCCTCAAGCGTCTGGAGTCAATTGTAAATGTAAAGGACAAAATGTCCAATACAAAACTGTGGATAACTTTTGTCTCTTATTTCAGCTCCAGGACAATAGGACAGTGGTCGGAGCCCAGGACTTCATCAAGGACTCTTATGGACTTTACCTTGTCTAACATTTCTTGGGTAACAAAAAAATAATCTATTCTCCAGCCTACATTTCTCTCACGAGCGAAGCTCTTCTGATCCCAATATGTATACTGAATTTTCTCAGGATAGAAATGTCGGAATACGTCTATCCAATCATGTTGAATTACCTTGCTCATCCACTCTCTTTCAATAGGGAGGAAGCCTACATGGGTCTCATTCTCCTTAGGCCGAGCTAGATCTATGGGCTTATGAGCTACATTTACATCCCCGCAGAACACAATATTGGGCTGCTTTTTCCTCAAATTCTCGACAAAATCTAGAAAATGCTTGTAAAATTCAAGTTTATATTCGAGCCTCTCGGGTGCTCCTCCTCCATTGGGAAAGTATGTATTTATAAGGGTAAAATCTTCAAATTCAGCCAGTATTAGCCTGCCTTCTTGGTCCATTTCCTCTATACCTAAGTCATTTATGACCTTCTCTGGCTCTTTCTTACTATATATAGAGACTCCGCTGTAACCCTTCTTTACTGTAGGGAAGTGGAAGTAGGAATGGTAACCTTCTGGATTCCTCACCTCTGGAGATAGCTGGTCCGGTTGTGACTTAGTTTCCTGTAGACAGATGATATCTGGACTTTCTTTAAGCAACCAGTCGAATTGGCCTTTCTTATGGAGCGCTCTTAGGCCATTTACATTCCAAGAAAGTATTTTCATGGGTTCAGTATACACGGGGCGGGGATGTGAACAACTTTCACATTAAAAGAGTTAACTCTGCTATACTTTTTTTAGCTCTTCTTTATGGAAAGTAATAAAGAATCACACATAGTGATTTCAGCAACCATTTTCCTTATGGTTGTGGCCATTTGGTATTGGGGTTTTTATTCCTCTAAGGTTCCTAATCTTCCTGGAATTAGGCAAACTCCAACTCCTCGATCAGATGTTAAGGTTACCCAATCTGCGGTAGGGAATACTGGAGCTCTCAATATCCCTTCTGGGTTCCCAGAAGACGTCCCTCTAGACGCTGATGCTGTTACAGAAAGTTACAAAGCATCTTATACAAATAAAAACGTAATCCAATATTCCATAAGCTTTACCTCTAGTCGTTCTCTAGCAGCAGTCTGGCAGACATATAAAGATTTCTTAGTGAAGTCTGGCTTCAGTGTAGATCCGAACATGACGGATAATAAGACCAAGACTCGTGTCGGAGGACAGAAGACTAGCGATGTGCTCACGGTGGTGCTCTCACCGGTGGCGGGTAAGACTTATGTACAGTTGAGTTTCTTAGACAGGTAACATGGAACCACAATCCACATCAAGTCATAAAAATGTTTCTGAGCTTCTAGTTTCTATAGCTGTGATCATTATCATTTTGGGTGGAGCCTTCTGGTATTTAAAAATGAAAAAGAATTATGGGTTCAGTACACGAGTAGTGGAGAATGCTCCGAAGGGATCTCTGGCTACCAATGTCCCGCCAGAAATGATTCTAGCCAAGGATGCAGTTATTGAAGACTCAGCTCAGTATGTGGTGAGCGAGGTTAGCAAAGGATTTAATACTGAAGTATCTATTACTACTTATAACACTAAAACCTCTCGTGATGCTTTAAACAATCTTTATACGAATTATGCCAAGCATGCTGGGTTCACTGACACTAAGAGTGTAGAGGCAAACGGTGTAATTAGTATTTCAGCTAGGAAAGAAGGGGAAGTGCTCTTCGTTGTTGTTAGGTCCCTAAATCCAACATTTTCTGAAGTGCGTATTACATTAGACAAAGAAATACAATGAAAAAAATTGTTGCATATATTTTAAATAACCTTATGTTAACCTCCGTGGTTTTATCCATGGGGCTAATTGTGGCAGCATACGTCTTTGAACCAACTCCGGCAGTCATTGCCCAGAGCAGTTGTAGTCACACAGTTTTCTTATCAGATGAATACGATAAAGGACGCTCTCCTTCATGTACTGGTGATGTAAGTTGCGGTGGTGGATGGTGCTCATGTGATATTTGTACTGGTGACTCTGGCGGAGGAGGAGGCGGAGGTGGAACTGGAGGAGGTGATGGAGGAGATACAAATCCGTGTACTGACCTTCTGGATAGTACTGAGTGTATTTGTCCGGTGGATACTTCCACGACAGAAAGTTGTCCGGTTGGAGAAACTGGATCAATAATTACCGACACTCATTATTCCAAGAATAATGCCTGCATGCCGGAAGTCTCTGTTATAAGTTCTTGTACTCCTGAAACCAGTTCTCCATCTACCATATCCGTTACTAGTAACACCACCGGAGCTTGGAGTATTTCTCCAGGGAATGCTTCTGGTTCCGGCAGTGGATCAGTACAAGTTACTCCTTCACCAGTGGGTACTATTTATACTATTACTCCAGGAGTGGTAAGTGGATATCTATATCCTCCTACAATCTCTAACACCGTGACCGGGTTCGGCTCGTCCATGGCTCTCTTTGGTGGAGAGGAAGCAGGATTTACCCTCACGTATGCAGTTGACCCTAATGGTCCGTTTGGATTTAATTACTCTTTGGATAGAACCTCGTCATCAGTAAGCGTTTCCAAGTCTTCAGGCAATGTCTTTGTCCAAAACACTATTATAAAGAATCTCCTATCCGGCCTAGGCCAGTCGGTCAACTTGTCTATCGAGGAAGATATACCAGGAGTCTCGTACTCCATAGCGGGAAGAGATTGTGCACCAAATTGTCAGTCCACCATCACTTTCACCATTTCACCGTCTGCTCCGACGGGGACACAAATGATTCATGTAAGGGGAACACCCTTAGATAAAACCACTCAGTTTAATCTTGTTATCAATAATTCAGACACGGTAGCCGTCACCTGCACCCCTTCTTCTCCTGTGGTGAAAGTAGGTCAGATTGTTACATGGACAGCTAACGCTACTGGTGGCACTCCTCCATATACTTATTCTTGGTCTGGTACAAACGTACCTTCTCCAGCTCCAACTTCTAATCCATTTTCTACTAGCTACTCTACTGTCGGCTCAAAGTCATTACGAGCAACCGTCACCGACTCCAATGGTGTTAAGGGTTCATGTACAGAGGCCACTGTACAGGTAGGACTTAACCCAAAGTTTGAGGAATTTTAACTAGAAAATTATTCAAGGAGCGTGGTAACATTATTGTTACATGCACATTGATGAAACTCAGTTAAAGAACTTCATGATGGACTCCGGTCTTGTCTCCAAGAAGGAGATAGAAGAGGCCTCCAAGGAAGCTGAGACGAAAGATATAAGTATCGGTCACATCTTGGTAAATAAGGGAGTGATAACCGATTATGATCTACGTAG